>NZ_JBHYJX010000060.1:0-45709 GCF_042740985.1 Streptomyces sp. NPDC058985
TGGGGCTTATGAGTTCCCCGAACCCCCGGCATTACCCCCCCGCCGAAGCCCCCCGGCCCTCACGCGTGAGGGCGGGGGCTCTTCGGCGGACGGGTCACTTCTCCTTGGCGGGAGGCTCCTCGTCGGTGGCCTCGGAGGTGGCCCCGGTGCTGGTGGCCTCGGTGGTGGCCTCGGCGCTGGTGGCCTCGGCGGACGCCTCTTCGGCCTCGGCGGACTCCTCGGCCTCGGCGGACTCCTCGACCTCCGCGGCCACGGCCGCCGAGGTCGCCGCCGACTCCGCGAGGGCGTCCTCCGACACCAGCTCCGCGGCCTCCTTGGCGGCCGTGAGCAGGACGACGTCCTGCGGGGCCTGGTCCTCGAAGTTCTCCGGGTGGTGGCAGGCCACCTGCTGGCCGGGGCGCAGCTCCTTGAGCGGCGGCTCGGCGGTGGTGCAGATCTGCGTCGCCTTCCAGCACCGGGTGTGGAACCGGCAGCCGCTCGGCGGCGCGATCGGCGAGGGCACGTCACCCTTGAGCAGGATGCGCTCGCTCTTGGCACCGCGGCGCGCCGGGTCCGGAATCGGCACCGCCGACATCAGGGCCTTGGTGTACGGGTGCATCGGCGACTTGTAGAGCAGGTCGCGGTCGGCCAGCTCCATGATCTTGCCGAGGTACATCACCGCGATCCGGTCCGAGACGTGCCGGACGACGGACAGGTCGTGCGCGATGATCACGTACGTCAGACCCAGCTCGGTCTGGAGATCGTCGAGCAGGTTGACGACCTGCGCCTGGATCGACACGTCCAGGGCGGACACCGGCTCGTCCGCCACGACCATCTTCGGGTTGAGCGCGAGCGCGCGGGCGATGCCGATGCGCTGGCGCTGGCCGCCGGAGAACTCGTGCGGGTAGCGGTTGTAGTGCTCGGGGTTGAGGCCGACCACCGACAGCAGCCGCTGGACCTCCTTCTTGACCCCGCCCTCGGGCTCGACGCCCTGGAGCTTGAAGGGGGCGCTGACGATCGTGCCGATGGTGTGGCGCGGGTTCAGCGAGGAGTACGGGTCCTGGAAGATCATCTGCACGTCGCGGCGCAGCGGACGCATCCCGCCGACCCCGAGGTGGGTGATGTCCTTGCCCTCGAACTCGACCTTGCCCGCGGTCGGTTCGAGCAGCCGGGTGATCAGCCGGCCCATGGTCGACTTGCCGCAGCCCGACTCGCCCACGACGCCGAGGGTCTCACCGGCGCGGACCTCGAAGTCGATGCCGTCGACGGCGCGGACGGCGCCGACCTGGCGCTGCAGCAGGCCCTTCTTGATCGGGAAGTGCTTCTGCAGCCCGGTGACCTTCAGCAGGGTCTCGCCGGGGGCGGCGTCCTTGGTGAGGGTGGCGCCGCTGCTCTGTGCGGGGATGGTCACCGCTGTGTCCTCTGCCTTCGCTTTGTCACTCACAGCTTCGGCGCAATCTCTTCGGTCCAGATACGCTCCCGCTGCTCCTGCGACATGTGGCAGGCGGCCCAGTGCTTGCTGCCGACCTCGGTCAGGTCCGGGCGGACCGTGCGGGTGACGTCGTCCTTGGGCACGTCGGCGTACGGGCAGCGCGGGTTGAAGGCGCAGCCGGACGGGAGGTTGATGAGGGAGGGCGGGGAGCCCTTGACGGGGATGAGGCGTTCCTGCTGGTCGCGGTCGAGCCGCGGCATCGAGCCGAGCAGGCCCCAGGTGTAGGGGTGCCGGGGCTCGTAGAACACCTTCTCCGCCGGGCCCCGCTCGACGCACCGGCCGCCGTACATCACCAGGAGGTCGTCGGCCAGTTCGGCGACGACGCCCAGGTCGTGAGTGATGATGATGACCGCGGAGCCGAACTCCTTCTGCAGGTCCCGGATCAGGTCCAGGATCTGCGCCTGGACGGTCACGTCCAGGGCGGTGGTCGGCTCGTCCGCGATGAGCAGTTCGGGGTTGTTGACCAGCGACATCGCGATCATCGCGCGCTGGCGCATACCGCCGGAGAACTCGTGCGGGTAGCTGTCCACCCGCTTGTCCGGCTGCGGGATGCCGACCCGGTCGAGCATCTCCACGGCGCGGCGCTTGGCGGTCTTCTTGTCCACGTCGTGGTGGATGCGGTACGCCTCCACGATCTGCTGCCCGATCGTGTAGTACGGGTGCAGCGCGGACAGCGGGTCCTGGAAGATCATCGCCATCTCACGGCCGCGCAGCTTGCGCACGTGGTCGGGGTCGGCGGAGAGCAGCTCGGTGCCGTCCAGCCAGATCTCGCCGGATATCTGGGCCTTGCGCTTGCCGTACTGGCCGGCGGTGTGCAGGCCCATGATGCCGAGCGAGGTCACCGACTTGCCGGAGCCGGACTCGCCCACGATGCCGAGGGTCTTGCCCTTCTCCAGCTGGAAGCTGAGCCCGTCGACGGACTTGACCAGTCCGTCGTCGGTGGGGAAGTGCACCTTCAGGTCGCGTACTTCCAGGAATGCCTTCGGAGCGGGCGAGGTGCCGGTGGGCTCGCCCACGGCTGCTCCGCTCTTGCTGAGTTCGGTCATGCGAGCCTCACTCGGGGGTCGATCACGGCGTACAGGACGTCCACCACGAGGTTGGCGATCAGCACCGCGAGAGAAGTGATCAGGACGACACCCAGGATAAAGGGCAGGTCCTGGTTCTGGATCGCGTCCAGCACCTTCTGGCCGAGGCCGGGAAGGCTGAACGTGGTCTCGGTCAGGATCGCGCCGCCCATGAGGGCGCCGAGGTCCATGCCGAGCATGGTCAGCAGCGGGGTCAGGGTGGACCGCATCGCGTGCTTGCGGATGACGACCTGCTCCTTGAGGCCCTTGGCGCGCGCCGTGCGGATGTAGTCCTCGCCGAGGATCTCCATCATGGTGGCCCGGGTGATCCGGGCGTACATCGCGGCGTACAGGAAGGCCAGGGTGATCCAGGGCAGGATCATGCCGCCGAACCAGCCGGAGAAGCTCTCGTCCAGCGGGACGAACTCCGCGTTGATCCAGCCCAGGCTGTGGGAGAAGACCGCGAGGCTGAGCAGACCGGTGAAGTAGATCGGGAGGGAGACGCCCGCGAGCGCGACGACCATCGCGCCGCGGTCCCACAGGGTGCCCCGCTTGAGCGCGGAGAGCACGCCCGCCGCGAGACCGAAGATCAGCCACAGCACGGCCGCACCGAGCGCGAGAGCCAGGGTCACCGGGAATCGCTCGGTCAGCACCGGCCAGACGGCCTGTTCGCTGCGGAAGGAGTAGCCGAAGCACGGGGCCGCGCACTCGGTGACGTCGCCGCCGCCCGAGTAGGTCCGGCCCGCGAAGATCGCCTTGAAGAACTCCCAGGCCTGGACGAAGATCGGGTCGCCCAGACCCAGCTTCTGGCGCACCGCTTCGACGGAGGCCGGGTCGGCCTGCTTGCCCACGAAGCTCGTGGCGATGTCGACGCCCGCCCACTTGGGGACGAGGAAGAAGATGCCGAAGACCACCAGGATGATGACCACGAGCATCACTACGGCGGCGAACAGCCGCCTGATGAGGTAAGCGAGCACAGCTTACGGCCCGCCGCGGATCGCGGGCCGCCGGAGGTCTTCCGGCGGCCCGCGGTCACGCCGCGCCGGCCTTCACCTGCCTTTCGTGCCGTACGGCGGGTGTACCGGTTACTTCGAGGACTTCAGGCCGAGGTTGACGAAGTCGTACATGCCGCTGTAGCCGTCGGACGTGTAGACGTTCGCCAGGCGGCTGGAGCGCCAGTTGATGAACTTCTCGAAGACGAAGGGCAGGTAGTAGCCGCCCTCCATCACCTTGTGGTTGATCTGCTTGGCGATGTCCGCCTTGCCGGCGTCGTCCAGGGTGGTGACGTACTTGTCGAACAGGCCGTCGATCTCCTTGTCCTTGATGAGCGCGTAGTTGTTGTTACCGCTCTCGAGGATGTAGTCGCTGCTCCACAGCGGGAGACCGTAGCCCTGGACCGACGGGAAGTCGGGGCCCCAGCCCATGATGATGATGCCGTAGTTCTTCTTGATCACGTTCGCGGGGCTGCCGATGATGCCGGCGGTCTGCGAACCGTCGTACTGGTCGATGTCGACCGTGATGCCGATCTTCTTCAGCGACGCCTGGAGCGACTCGGCGGTGGCCACCTCGACCGGCTTGTTGTTGCGGACCGCGATGGTGGTCTTGAAGCCGTTGGGCTTGCCGCAGGCCTTCAGCTCTTCCTTGGCCTTGGCGACGTTGCCCTTCTTGTTGGCACCGGCCATCTCGTACGGGTCGTACTTCTGGCCCTCGGAGCCCGGCACCGCCGGCGGCAGCATGTTGGTGCCGATGTCGCCACCGGCCTGCGGGCCACCGCGCGCGGTCTGGAGGGAGACGTGGTCGGCCCCGTAGAGCACGGCCTTGCGGCAGTGGATGTTGTCGAACGGCTTCACGCTCTGCGGGAAGACCGCGTAGCGGATGTAGCCGGAGACCGGGTTGTCCACGTTGCCCTTGTGCTGCTTCAGGGCGGTGGTGCGGCCCTGGGGCGACAGACCGGTCTGGGCCAGGTCGATGTCGTAGTCGCCGGCGATCAGACGCTGGTCCAGCTCGTTGGCGTTGGTGAAGAACTTGATCGTGATCTTGTCCGGGTACGCCTTGCGGACCGGGTCCGAGTCCTGCTTCCACTCGGTGTTGCGGACCAGGGTGAGGTCCTTGCCCGGGTTGTAGGACTGGAACTTGTACGGGCCGGAGGAGAACGGCTTCAGGCCGTACTTGGACTTGGTGTCCTTGTCCTGGCGGACCGGGGACGCCGAGGTCAGCGCGAGCATCTCCTCGAAGTCCGAGTTGGCCTGCGGCAGCTTGAAGACGATGGTCTTGTCGTCCGGCGTCTCGATCGCCTTCAGACCCAGCTTGTCCGCGGACTTGTCCTTGTAGGGACCCTGGTACTTGTCCTCGGGGTCGAGCACCTCCTTGAGGTACGTCGGACCGCCGGAGAGGACGTCCTGCGCCCACACGCGCTCGATGCCGTACTTGATGTCCTTGGACGTGATCGGCTTGCCGTCCTCCCAGGTGACGCCGTCACGCAGGGTGTACGTGTAGGTCTTGCCGTCGTCCGAGACCTTGGCGACGTCGGTGGCGAGGTCGGGCGTCACGCCCGCGCCCTCCTCACCGGGCGCCGGCGTGTTCGTCACGAGCTGGCGGGAGTAGTACCGCGAGAAGTTCCACATGAAGCCGTAGTAGCCGCGGGTGGTGTCCCACGAGTCGGCGTCCTGGACGCTGGCGAACTTCAGCTCGCCGCCCTTCTTGGCCTGGTCGGCCTGGGCGACCTTGTTGTTCGCGGCGTCGAAGCCGGCCGCGCCGTTCTTCGACCCCTCGCCGTCGCTGTCACCGCCGCCGCACGCCGCCGTGGTCAGCAGCGCGGCGACCACTGCGGCAGCGGCCATGGCCTGCTTGCGCCGCCCTGAGGTGCGTTGGGTAGTCACGATCTCGGATCCTCCGGATTAGATGAGAGACCCCGTGCAGGTGCCACGGGTCGCTTGCCGGTACGGCAGGTCAGCGGGAGCCCTTCGGGTCCAGCGCATCGCGTACGCCGTCGCCGAAGAGGTTGAAGGCAAGAACGGTGATGAAGATCGCCAGACCGGGGATCACCATGTACATGGGATCCGACTGGTAGTAGTCGATCGCGCTGGAGAGCATCTGCCCCCAGGACGACGTGGGCGGCTTGACGCCCACGCCCAGGAAGCTGAGTGCCGCCTCGGTGAGGATGTTGGTGGGGATCATCATCGTCGTGTACACGATGATCGGGGCCACCAGGTTGGGCAGCAGTTCCTTGAACAGGATGTAGAAGCGTCCGGCCCCCAGGGACCGGGCGGCCTCCACGTACTCCCGTTCACGCATGGAGAGCGTCTGGCCACGCACCACGCGCCCGATGTAGGGCCAGCCGAAGAAGCCGATGACGAGGATCATCACGAAGAGGCGCACGCCCGTGCCGCTGAGTCCCAGCATCTCGTTGGGCATCACCGAGACCAGCGCGATGATGAAGAGCAGCTGCGGGAAGGCCAGCAGGCCGTCCATGACCCGGCTGATCAGGGCGTCGACCCAGCCGCCGAAGAAGCCGGCGAGCACGCCCAGGACGGTTCCGATGATCACGGCGACGATCGCGGACAGGAAGCCGACGAGCAGCGAGATCCGGGCACCGTGGACGATGCGGGCGAAGATGTCGCGGCCGTTGACCGGCTCGACGCCGAACCAGTGGTCGCCACTGATGCCGCCGAGTGACCCCCTGGGCGTGCCGAACAGCGGGTCGATCAGGTCCTCGTGGTAGGCGTCCGGGTCCTGCCCGACGATGTTGGTGATCAAGGGCGCGAAGATCGCGACCACGACGAGCAGGAGCACCACGACGCCGCCCGTCAGGGCGAGCTTGTCCCGCTTCAGGCGCTCCCAGGCGATCCTGCCCAGGGAACGCCCCTGTACCGCCTTGGCTTCGGCGCCGGCAACCGCCGCTTCCTCGGCAGCACTCGGGGCCGCTTCCGCGGTCGGCTCGTGCAATGGTGCCGTCATCTGGCAGGGACCCCTCTCAACCGGCGGTAGCCGGCCCGCACTTGCCGCTGTAGCGGCATGATCCGTCCGTCGTACAAAGAGGCGAGCATCCACCCCTTGTTGCGGGAGTCTTCAACGCTTTGGCGATCTGTAGCCAGACTTGACGGTGAATGGATGCGCAACCGTGATGCTGTTCGAGGTGTTCCGTTATCCGGACAGTGGGTAACGGGGGCCGGACGCGGATGAATTGGGGCAGAGGGAACAAGGGTGCGCTTTGCACCCTCATCTACGCGCGAAGATCCCATCCGGTCGCCCCGGAGAGCGACCCGCGACCGTCAGTACCGGCCCCCGGCCGGAGGGTATCCGTACCCGCCCGCCGGCGCCTGCGCGGGAGCGGCGGCATGGGCCTCGCGGTCGTAGAACGGACGGGCGCGGGCGCGCAGCCACATGGCGACCGGGTCGTGGAGGTCGGTCATCGCCACCGTCGACACCGGGAGCCCGTCCGGCACCGCGCCGACGGACTGCTGCATCATCGCGCGCACCGCGTCGACGGCCGGCGGGGAGGTGTCGTAGACCTCGAGACCGATGGCGAGGTACGGCGCCCCGAGCGCCGGCTGCACCCAGGCGCGGCGCAACGCGCGGACCGCCGGGGTGCGGTGGGCGTTCTGCGTGAGCAGGGCGTAGAACTGGGGGATCTCGATGGCCGGTTCGGACAGCCGCAGGGGTCCGGCGGGCTGGCGGTCCAGGCCGGAGGCGATCCGGCGCAGGTCCGGCCAGGGGACGCCGACGCCGCCGCCGGGGGCGTGCGGGTTGAGCCAGAGGCCGAAGTGGTCCGGGTAGAGGGCGCGGGCCGCCTCCAGGCCGTCGACCACCTCGTACGACCTGTTCCAGCCGCTGGCGGACAGCTCCTGGGCGGAGGTGACGCACGGCGCGTAGCCGTAGCCCTCGACCTCCATGTTTCCGTACTGGGCGTCCGGGGAGCCGGCCTGGCCCTGCCACAGCAGCATCCAGACCTGGCCGGAGGTGGGGGTGGCGAGCGCGCGCAGCAGGGCCTCGTAGGCGTCGTAACGCCCGGGCGTCACCTGGCGCAGCATGTTCTCGACCTGCCCGGTCGTGGTGCCGCTGGCGCTCACGTCTGTGGCCCTTTCTGGAAGTTCCCGGTCGTGGAAACAGCTTAAGGCTCCGCGGGGTGGGGGGCGCCTATCAGCTCGGGGGGCGCGGTCGTCCTGCGGGTGCGGCGCCGTCGTGGCTTGTCGCGCCCACGCGGCGGAGCCGCACATGTCACAGCTCCGCGCCCCTGGGCGGCGCCGTCCTGACCGGCGTCTGCAAGTCCCGGTCGTAGACGTTTACAAGTCCCGGTCGTAGAAGGGGCGGACCCTGTCCCTCATCCAGTCGCAGACCGGGTCCTGGGCGGCCTCCAGGAGGACCAGGTTGACCGGCCACTTCGGCGGGGCGGCGGTGAGGGCTCGGCCCAGGGCGTCCAGGGGGAGGGCTCGGGCGTCACCCTCCCAGTGGGTGAGTTCGACGCCGACGAACAGGGCCGGGTCGGCGGTCTCGACGGCGGCCAGGCAGCGGCGGGCGGTGCGCACCACGCCGGTGGCGGCGAACTCGGCGGAGGCCGCGGCGAGGAAGTCCACCGGGTCGTCCTGCCAGTCCGGCTCGAAGAGGCGGACCCGGCCGCCGGACGCGGGCCCGTCCAGCGGGGTGCGGCCGGCCCGGCACAGCTCGGCCACGGCGGGCGGCGGCAGCGGGATGCCGACCACGCCCTCCGGGTTCACGGCGATGCCGACCTGCGGGGGCAGACCGCGGGCGAACTCCGCGGCCGGGGCGACGGTGTACGCCATCTGCGCCCCGGCGATCTGGCGGAGCTGCTCCTCGGAGCTGAAGACCGGCACGTAGGCCTGGCCGTCGATCTCCAGGGAGGGCAGGTCGAGGGGGCCGCTGTGCGGGCCGCCGCCGTTCGGCAGGGGGATCCAGAGGAAGCTGCGGCCGAGCACCTCCACGATCCGCCCGCCGGCGCCCGGTATGCCGAGGGAGGCGGAGAGCACCTCCTCCAGCTCGTTGCCGGGCCAACCGCCGTGCGGGTGGGGGTGTGCCTGTGCCGGGAACCCGGGGAAGTCCATCTGCCTACCGCCTGCCTGGTACCGCTGTCCTGGCTGAAAAGGCTAACCCGTTCGGCCCAGCTCCCCGCGGTCCGTCATCCGGTGAAGGCGATGCGGCGGAGGGTGTCCGCGGCCGCCCGGTCCAGGACGATCGCCGAGGCGCAGCCGGCGGGCAGGGCGCCCCCGGTCACGGCGCGCAGCAGGCGGGAGTTGGCCGCGCGGTGCCGCAGGAACGCGTACCGCGAGACGCCGCGGCCGCGCTCGCGCTGTCCGGCCAGGGCCTGGTCGACGCCGACGTCGAGGATCAGCAGGTGCAGGGTGCCGTCGCGGCGGCGGGCCTCCCGGGCCAGCCAGCCGCGCACCCAGGACTGTGTGCCGCAGTCGTGCACGACGACGCCCTCGCCGGAGCGCAGCGCCTTGCGGAGCCCCGCGTAGTGGGCGAGGCGGACCAGGGGGCGGTAGAGCGCGTACGGCAGGAAGCCCGGCATGCGGCGCTCCCAGCGGTCGCGCATGTCCTGGGAGTCGATGCGCGGGCCGCGCACGGTGCGCGCCATCAGGGTGGACTTGCCGCTGCCGGGCAGGCCGGTGATCACCACCAGGTCCCGGGGCCCGAAGAGCAGGGCGTGCGGGCTGCGCCCGTCCCGCTCGCGCAGGTCGCGGACGACGGGCGCGGGCCGTTCGGCGCACGACTGCGGGGCCGGGGCGGAGGGCTGCTCGGGCAGCGCGAGACCCGAGGTCGTGGCGTAGGCCGTGGTCCTGTTCACCGTGATCGTCTCCCCTGGGGCGGTTCACGAGTTCCCATCCCCGTCGAGTGTAAAGAGAAGGTAATGCGCTGGTCTCGCGTTTTCGTTCGCTTACTGCCACAAGCCGGTTACAGATCACGGTCTGCCACGAATCGGCCGGTCGTGCAATGATGGCGGCGCCAACTGCATACCGGCCGTTTGAATCCGCGCGGGAGAGTCCCCGGCCACGCCGGGGCGCCGAAGGAGCAAGTCCCTCCCTTGAATCTCTCAGGCCCCCGTTACCGCGCGGGCGAGGCACATCTGAAAAGCGGGCCGCCGCCCGACGGCTGCCCCACCCAAGGTGCAAGCCCTGATCGCCGTACTCCGGTGGTCGTGGCGAACCTCTCAGGTTCCGATGACAGATGGGGAGGACCGACCTCGCCCGTGCCGTCCTGTCCTGGGAGACGACCGACCGATGAGCAGTTCGAACACCCGCCGTACCGCGCTCGACGCCACCCATCGCGCGCTGGGCGCGACGATGACCGACTTCGCCGGCTGGGACATGCCCCTGCGCTACGCCTCCGAACGTGACGAGCACGTCGCGGTGCGCACCCGGGCCGGTCTCTTCGACCTCTCGCACATGGGCGAGATCACCGTCACCGGGCCGCAGGCCGCCGCGCTGCTTGACTTCGCGCTGGTCGGCAACATCGGCGGCGTGAAGCCGGGCCGCGCCCGCTACACCATGATCTGCCGCGAGGACGGCGGCATCCTGGACGACCTGATCGTCTACCGCCTGGCGGACGCCGAGTACATGGTGGTCGCCAACGCCTCCAACGCGCAGACCGTGCTCGACGCGCTGACCGAGCGGGCGGCCGGCTTCGACGCCGAGGTGCGCGACGACCGCGACGCCTACGCGCTGCTCGCCGTGCAGGGCCCCGAGTCCCCGGGCATCCTCAAGAGCCTCACCGACGCCGACCTGGACGGCCTGAAGTACTACGCCGGTCTGCCCGGCACGGTGGCCGGTGTCCCGGCGCTGATCGCGCGCACCGGCTACACCGGCGAGGACGGCTTCGAGCTGTTCGTGAAGCCGGAGCACGCCGTCGAGCTGTGGCAGGCGCTGACCGCGGCGGGTGAGGGCGTCGGCCTCGTCCCCTGCGGCCTGTCCTGCCGGGACACGCTCCGCCTGGAGGCGGGCATGCCGCTGTACGGGCACGAGCTGACCACCTCCCTGACGCCCTTCGACGCCGGGCTCGGCCGGGTGGTGAAGTTCGAGAAGGAGGGCGACTTCGTCGGGCGCGCCGCGCTGACCGGGGCCGCCGCCGAGGCCGAGCAGAACCCGCCCCGCGTGCTGGTCGGCCTGGTCGCCGAGGGCCGCCGGGTCCCGCGCGCCGGGTACCAGGTCGTCGCCGGCGGCGAGGTGATCGGCGAGGTCACCTCCGGCGCCCCCTCCCCCACGCTGGGCAAGCCGATCGCCATGGCGTACGTCGACGCGGCGCACGCGGCACCCGGGACCGAGGGTGTGGGCGTGGACATCCGGGGCAGCCACGAGCCGTACGAGGTCGTGGCACTGCCCTTCTACAAGCGCCAGAAGTAGACACCGAGGGCGGAGGGCCACCGGCCCACCCGCGCGTGTCCTTGCTGCTCAACGGCAGTGTCAGCAGTCCCCCATTCATCAGCAGTCACCCGCGTACAGGAGAATCCAGGCCATGAGCAACCCCCAGCAGCTGCGCTACAGCAAGGAGCACGAGTGGCTGTCGGCCGCCGAGGACGGCGCCTCGACGGTCGGCATCACGGAGCACGCGGCCAACGCGCTCGGTGACGTCGTCTTCGTGCAGCTTCCCGAGGTCGGCGACTCGGTGTCCGCGGGCGAGACCTGCGGCGAACTGGAGTCGACCAAGTCCGTCTCCGACCTGTACTCCCCCGTCTCCGGTGAGGTCATCGAGATCAACGAGGACGTCGTCAACGACCCGTCGCTGGTGAACAGCGCCCCCTTCGAGGGCGGCTGGCTGTTCAAGGTCCGGGTCACGGACGAGCCGGGCGACCTGCTCTCCGCCGACGAGTACACCGCATTCGCCGGCGCCTGAGGAGTCACGGACGCATGTCGCTTCTGAACACACCCCTGCACGAGCTCGACCCCGACGTCGCCGCCGCCGTCGACGCCGAGCTGGACCGCCAGCAGTCCACCCTGGAGATGATCGCCTCCGAGAACTTCGCGCCCGTCGCGGTCATGGAGGCCCAGGGCTCGGTCCTGACCAACAAGTACGCCGAGGGCTACCCCGGCCGCCGCTACTACGGCGGCTGCGAGCACGTCGACGTGGTCGAGCAGATCGCCATCGACCGGGTCAAGGAGCTCTTCGGCGCCGAGCACGCCAACGTGCAGCCGCACTCCGGCGCCCAGGCCAACGCCGCCGCGATGTTCGCGCTGCTCAAGCCCGGCGACACGATCATGGGTCTGAACCTCGCCCACGGCGGGCACCTGACCCACGGCATGAAGATCAACTTCTCCGGCAAGCTCTACAACGTCGTCCCGTACCACGTCGGTGACGACGGCCAGGTCGACATGGCCGAGGTGGAGCGGCTCGCCAAGGAGACCAGGCCCAAGCTGATCGTCGCCGGCTGGTCCGCCTACCCGCGTCAGCTGGACTTCGCCGCGTTCCGCAAGGTCGCGGACGAGGTCGGCGCGTACCTCATGGTCGACATGGCGCACTTCGCCGGTCTGGTCGCGGCGGGCCTGCACCCGAACCCGGTGCCGCACGCGCACGTCGTGACGACCACGACGCACAAGACGCTGGGCGGCCCGCGCGGCGGTGTGATCCTCTCCACGGCCGACCTGGCCAAGAAGATCAACTCCGCCGTCTTCCCCGGTCAGCAGGGTGGCCCCCTGGAGCACGTGGTCGCCGCCAAGGCCGTCGCCTTCAAGGTCGCCGCGAGCGAGGACTTCAAGGAGCGCCAGACCCGTACGCTGGAGGGTGCCCGCATCCTGGCCGAGCGCCTGGTGCGGGACGACGCGAAGGCGGCGGGCGTGTCGGTCCTGACCGGCGGCACGGACGTCCACCTGGTCCTGGTCGACCTGCGCGACTCCGAGCTGGACGGCCAGCAGGCCGAGGACCGCCTCCACGAGGTCGGCATCACGGTCAACCGCAACGCCGTCCCGAACGACCCGCGTCCGCCGATGGTGACCTCCGGGCTGCGCATCGGTACGCCGGCCCTGGCGACCCGCGGCTTCACGGCCGAGGACTTCGCCGAGGTCGCGGACGTGATCGCCGAGGCGCTGAAGCCGTCCTACGACACCAAGGCGCTGGCGGCCCGGGTGAAGGCCCTGGCCGACAAGCACCCGCTGTACCCGGGTCTGGACAACAAGTAGACACCGCGCGTCCGGGGCGCCGCGCCCGCCACAAGCGAGCCGGCGCCCCGTACGCGAGCACCACCCTCCGCACCACCCCCGTTCTGAGGAGACCCCCGTGGCCATCTCGGTCTTCGACCTGTTCTCGATCGGCATCGGCCCGTCGAGCTCGCACACGGTCGGCCCGATGCGGGCGGCCCGCATGTTCGCCCGCCGCCTGCGCAACGAGGAGCTGCTGGACTCCGTCGCCTCCGTCCGGGCCGAGCTGTACGGCTCGCTCGGCGCCACCGGACACGGCCACGGCACCCCCAAGGCGGTGCTGCTCGGCCTGGAGGGCGACTCGCCGCGCACGGTGGACGTGGAGACGGCCGACGACCGCGTCGAGACGATCAGGTCCTCGGGCCGCATCCGCCTCCTCGGCGAGCACGAGATCGCCTTCGCCTACGACGACGACATGGTCCTGCACCGCCGCGAGACCCTCCCTTACCACGCCAACGGCATGACCCTGTGGGCGTACGACGCCGAGGGCGCCGAGGTGCTGACCAAGACGTACTACTCGGTCGGCGGCGGCTTCGTCGTCGACGAGGACGCGGTGGGCGCGGACCGCATCGTGCTCGACGACACGGTGCTCAAGTACCCCTTCCGCACCGGCGACGAGCTGCTGCGCCTGGCCCAGGACACCGGCCTGTCGATCTCCGCCCTGATGCTGGAGAACGAGCGGGCCTGGCGCGACGAGGACGAGATCCGCGCGGGCCTGCTGGAGATCTGGCGGGTGATGCGGGAGTGCGTAAACCGCGGCATGTCCCGCGAGGGCATACTCCCCGGCGGCCTGAAGGTCCGCCGCCGCGCCGCCAACACCGCCCGCAAGCTGCGCTCCGAGGGCGACCCGGCGGCCCTGGCCATGGAGTGGATCACCCTCTACGCGATGGCCGTGAACGAGGAGAACGCGGCCGGCGGCCGGGTCGTCACCGCCCCGACGAACGGCGCGGCGGGCATCATCCCGGCCGTGCTGCACTATTACGTCAACTTCGTGCCCGGCGCCGACGAGGAGGGCGTGGTCCGCTTCCTGCTCGCGGCCGGCGCGATCGGCATGCTCTTCAAGGAGAACGCCTCCATCTCCGGCGCCGAGGTCGGCTGCCAGGGCGAGGTCGGCTCGGCCTGCTCGATGGCGGCCGGCGCCCTCGCCGAGGTCCTCGGCGGCTCCCCCGAGCAGGTGGAGAACGCCGCCGAGATCGGCATGGAGCACAACCTCGGTCTCACCTGCGATCCGGTCGGCGGCCTCGTCCAGATCCCGTGCATCGAGCGCAACGGCATGGCCGCGGTGAAGGCGGTCACGGCG
This sequence comes from Streptomyces sp. NPDC058985, assembly GCF_042740985.1. Classification (NCBI taxonomy): domain Bacteria; kingdom Bacillati; phylum Actinomycetota; class Actinomycetes; order Kitasatosporales; family Streptomycetaceae; genus Streptomyces; species Streptomyces sp. NPDC058985. The sequence continues at coordinate 13,978 of NZ_JBHYJX010000060.1, forward strand.
GCCCGGATGGCGATGCGCGGCGACGGCTCCCACAAGGTCTCCCTCGACAAGGTCATCAAGACCATGAAGGACACCGGCGCCGACATGTCCGTGAAGTACAAGGAGACGGCCCGGGGCGGGCTGGCGGTGAACATCATCGAGTGCTAGGCGGATCGGCCCTGACCAGCGCGTTCGCATGTCTCAGCCCGCTGGTCGAGGTGTATCTGAGGCGGGACCGCGAGGGCTGTGTCACGGTCGTCGTCTCCCGCCCGGACGACCGGCCGCGCACCGCGCGCCCCACGCAACTGCTGCTCCTGTGCAACAGGCTGCCGGCGAGAACTTCAGCAGGCGCCCCAGTTCACCAGGACCGGCGGCCCCGGATCACGTCCGACGTGCCGGAGTGCGCTCGGCACTCCGGCACGTGGCCTTGGAATCACGGTTCCGCGTGCGGCGCTCCCCGGCTCAGCCGAAGTTCACGTCGCTGCACCACATGTAGGCCTGGTCGAGGTGCGAGGCCTGCCAGATCACGAACACGACGTGGTGTCCGGTGTAGCCGGAGGTCTGGACGGGGAACGTGATGTCCTGCGCCGGGGCGAAGCGGCCGGTCTGCGTGATGAAGTCGAGGTTGCCCCAGCCCAGGCTCTGGGTCTTGGGGTTGAAGCCCTGCTTGCTCACGTAGACCTTGAAGTAGTCGGCACCGTGGGATGCCTGGTCGTACAGGTGCACCGAGAAGTTGTCGCCGACGGTGGTGGTCTTCCACTCCCCGGGCTTGTCCAGGCTGGCGTTCCTGGAGAGGTTGTTGCTGCAGAGCGTCCCGTCGGGGGTCCGCGCCTGGAACTGGCCGCCGAGTCCGTCGCGGAGGGCGCTCATCCAGTTCCACATGGTGTCGCTGTTGGCCTGCCAGGCCTGCCAGCACATGGGGTCCTGAGTCTGCATGGCCGGGTTCGTGTGGTTGCTGCCCCACGTCTTCCAGCACTGGTACGCGCGGGAGGCGGGGCCGACGATGGTGCCGTGAGCCTGGGCGGGGGCCGACCAGGTCAGTGCGCCGGCGACCACGGCGAACAGCATGACGAGCGCCTGGAGGGGCCGACGGAGGGACGACCGCGAACGCCCGGTCAACGGAGATTGTCTGCGCATGTGGGGGAACTCCTTCCAGTTCCATGACTGTTATGGGAGCGCTCCCAACATCGTGGCTGCTGCGTCAAATGTCAACGAAACAAACGGAGTTGATTTCAACGGTGGGCGGCGAGCAGGGCTTCTGCCGTGAAAACGGGAACCTGAACCCCGCCCCTCGCTTCCTGAAGGCCTCAACCGGGCCTGACGCCCCGCCAGTTCGCTGTCCTGCTCGCGGTCTTGCGGATCCGGACCAGCCGGGGAGACTGCCTTCACACCACCGTGTTCACCCGGTCCCCGGCAGCACCACGCCAAACGGGTCGGCCCACCGTCACTCCCCCGAGATGAGGTCTCATGAACCGAAACCGAGCCGCTGTCAGCGCGGTCGCCGCGGCGCTGCTCACGGCCGGCCTCGCCGTCGGCCCGGCGGGAGCCGCCACCGACACCGAGGCCAAGGCCCGCGTCGGAGCCGACTGGACAACCCAGTCGATCGTCTTCACCGCCGCCCCGGGGCAGGCCAACGACCTCAACATCTTTTCCATGTACACCAGCGACGGGATCAAGCGGATCGGCATCAGGGACGTGGTCCCGCTCGAACCGGGCGACCACTGCGCGTACTCCAGAGCCGAGGACACCACCTCCGTCGTCTGCGAACTGCCCGCCGACAGCCCCCGGCCCGACCGGATCGACGCCTTCCTCGGCGACGGCGACGACACGATCGCCGCCTTCACCCCCGGGGTCAACACCGTCAGCGGCGGCCCCGGCGACGACGAACTGCACGCCCACACCGCACGCACGGTGCTGGGCGGCGCGGGTGACGACATGGTCATGGGCCCCGCCACCCTGCACGGCGGCGACGGCATGGACCACCTCATGGGGGACGAGGGCGACCAGCGAATGTGGGGCGGCTCCGGCGACGACATGATCGAGGGCTACGGCGGTGACGACACCGTGTACGCCGGCTCCGGCGACGACCACGCCATGGGCGGGAACGGCCGCGACAGTGTCCTCGGCGGCCCCGGCGACGACATGCTGCACGGGGAGGACGGCGACGACCTCGTCTGGGGCGGCACCGGAAAGGACACCCTCGACGGCGGGGCCGGCCGCGACATCGTCCTCCCGTGAAGGCACCTCCCCGCGGCGCGAAGAGCGTCGCGGGCGCCGAGCCACCGCTGTCGGCCACCGCCGTCCGAGCCGCGTCAACCAGGCCGGGGCTCCACCCCGGGGTCCTGCGCGGTCACAGCGTCAGCGGTCCCGCCGGCGGCTACCTGTACCGCTGCGAGGCACTGGGGCGGGGCGTACGGCAGTCCAACGGCGGCTGGACATGAGGTCCTCCCGCTCTCCGCCCAGCCGATGCCCTGTCGGCAGGTGTCCACGCAGGGCCCGCTCGACCCTCGGACAGGGCGCAGGCGTACTTCGGACCCGTCGTTCGCGAGCCGTCGTTCGTCGCGTGTGCGTTGCTGCGTGACGCCGAGAGCGTATCGGGCGGGTGCCGGGGCCGACCGCGTCCGGACGGGACGCACGGGCTGGTGGCCGTGGAACGCGTCGGGGCCGCCGCCCCGGCGGGAGCGGCGGCCCGTCGGCGCCGCGCCCGCCGCCGGGCCGCGACCCCGCGCGTCAGATGCCGCAGCTGGGCGCCGACCAGTACGGCGAGGGGTCGAAGGCCACGTGGGTGTGGTCGTTGTGGCCGGGGTAGCCCGGGCCGAGGATCTCCGAGAAGCCGTGGGTGCGGGACTGCTGCGCCAGGCGGCAGAAGCTGGGCGAGCCGGTGAGGTCGGCCGCGTCGCCGTAGAGGTGCCGGCTGGTGGCCGAGCCGCCGACGGCGTTGTTGCAGGCGCGGGAGCGGAAGCCGCTGGAGATGGTGATCGGCACGTCCCCGAGGGCGTGCCGCATCGCCTCCAGCTTCCACATGGTCTTCAGCGCGTTCGACTTGGCGGTGGCGGCGGAGACCGCGCCGCCGGACCAGTCGGAGTTGCACTTGTTGAGTTCCGCGTAACTGAAGTGGACGGGGGTGCAGTCCGCGTCCTGGAGGGCGTAGATCTTGCTGAAGGTGGCCGGTCCGGCGACGCCGTCCGCGCCCAGCCCGTACGCGGCCTGGAACTTCTTGACGGCGGCGGCGGTGCGGGCGCCGTACTGGCCGTCGTAGGAGAGCCGCTCCCCCGAGGTCACCCAGCCCGCGACCCTGATCTGGAGCTGGGTCACGTCGCCGCCGGAGGATCCCTGGGAGAGGGTGCGGTTCCAGGTGTAGCAGGAGTCCGCCTGAGCGGTGGTGGCGGTGGCGCCCACCCCCACCGCCGCTCCGGCCATGAGCATGACAAATGAGAGAAGCAGGCGTGACGCACGTCTGAACATCCCGGCCTCCCGACCGTCGAGCCGAACATGGACCGGACCAGCGTGCGATACGGGGCTACGCGCGTCAACAGCGCCCAGGCGAAGGCAAGTCGACGTTTCCGCTTCGGCCGGGGATCACCCGTGCCATGGTGGGGAATAACCAACTCCCATCCCCCCACAGCTCCCCAGGGAGGCCCCATGCTGCGCGGTATCGACGTCAGCGCGTACCAGTCGTCCAGTTACGGCACGGACGGCCTCTCCTTCGTCTTCGTCAAGGCGACGGAGGGCCGTACCTACGTCAACCCGAAGCTCGCGGCGCAGACGAAGCGGGGCCGCGACGCCGGACTCGTCGTCGGCTTCTACCACTTCCTGTGGCCGGGCAACCTCGACGCCCAGGCCTCCTACTTCGTCTCCAAGGCCCCCGACCGCAAGGGCGACATCCTCGCCGTCGACTGGGAGACGACGGGCGAGGGCACCCACGCGAGCAACGCGGAGAAGGACAGCTTCATCCGGAAGGTGCGGGCGCTCCGGCCGGACAACCGGGTCATTCTCTACGCCAACAGGCATTTCTGGTTGTCCGTGGACACGACCTCGTACGCTGGCGACGGCCTCTGGATCGCCGACTACGTGACGGCGGGCAAGCCGAGGATCCAGGCCGCGTGGCGCTTCCACCAGTACACCGACGATCCCCTCGACACGAACGTCGCCGCGTTCGAGAGCAAGTCTGCGCTCAAGAAGTGGGCCGACGGCGCCTGATCGGGCCATGCGGCTGAGGGGCGGCTTCGCTCCGCCCGCAGCCGCATCGCCAGGAGATCCGAGAAGTACCTGTTGAGCGGTTCGAAGGTCCGAAGCTCCGGAGGCAGGCCTTCGCACCAGCCCAGGCCCCCGAAGTTGCAGCGGTTGCACAGCGTTGAACCATCTGGCGGACGGAGGCCGCTCGCGCCACATTCATGTCCCTGGCTCAGACATGCGAACGGGGGCGCCTCCGGCCCGGCCGGAAGGCGCCCCGGGGTGCGGGTGTCGCGGGTTCAGGACTTGTTCAGGGGGGCCCAGAACTCCTCGAACGACATCAGCTTGTCGCCGTCGAGGTCGCGGTTGGCGATGATCGCCTCGGCCACCGACTCGGTGACGTTCCAGTCGCCGCCCTGGGCCAGCGCCCTCTTGAACTCGGCGGCGGTGATGTATCCGTCACCGTCCGTGTCGATCCGGTCGAACTGCCTGCGTGCTTCCTCGATGTCCGCCACCGGTCCGCCCCTCATTCCCTGCTCAGCTGGTCTGCTCTGCTCGCCCCGTGGACGAATCTGACGGCAGTCAGACTAGCTGGCCGCACTCCGGCGTCAGTGCCAGGGCCGGTAGTGCGGGTTGCTCTCGCAGTCGTTCATGATCTCGGTCTTGGTCTTCCGGTCGACCGGGCAGACCCCGATGATGTACCGCCGCTGGATGCCGCCGGGGAAGGCGACCTCGACCTGGTCGGCCCACTTGTGCTTGTCGCCGATGGTCTTGTTGACGTCGATGCCGCCGGGGGCGTCGATGTAGTAGTTGTAGCCGGACTTGTACCAGGTCTTGTACAGGTCGTGGTCGTAGCTCGTCGAGACGTACGGCGAGGGCTGGTTGACCAGGACGTACTTCTCGACGTCGTACTGGCCGTTGTACACGTCCTTGGCGTGGAAGCCCTCCTCGAAGACGACCTGCGGTCCCCGGCTGTCGCTGCGGTAGAGGGTGCCGCAGGTGGTGCGCCAGACCGGCTCGGGGGTGATGCGGTCGACGTCGACGCCGCGGTCGGCGGCGGCCTTGGTCTTGTCGTCGAACTGGGGGCAGGCCGGTGCGGCCTTGGCGGGCGCCGTCGCGGTGGCGGCCGAGCCGGGGACGGTGGCGGCCGACGTGGCGAAGACGGCGGCGAGCGACAGGACGGCCGCGGCGGCCCTGCGGCGCAGACGAGTGGTGATCATGCGACCCACCATCCCGTTCACGGAGGGGCAGGTTCCGGATTCTCACCCGTAGGTGGCGTGTCCGGCGAACGAGGTTGCTACCGGCGGCAGATGGTCACTCACCGGTCCACGACCCGCATCTCGAACCACGTCGTCTTGCCGCGCGGCAGCAGGTCGACGCCCCATCGGTCGGACAGCTTGTCCACGAGGAAGAGGCCCCGCCCGCTGATGTCCGTCTCCTGCACCGGCATCAGACAGGGCAGCCCCCGGGAGGGGTCGCGGACCTCGACGCGGATCCAGCCGGGGCGGCGGCGCATGTGGAGGCCGAACACCCGGGCGCCGGTGTGGCGGACGGCGTTGCCGACCAGCTCGGAGACGAGCAGGACGGTGTCCTCGGTGACCTTCGGGCCGAGCTGCCACTGCCGCAGGGCCACCACCTGGGCCAGCCGGCGGGCGGTGGCGGCGGACTCGGGGCGGGACGGTAACGGAACCTCGTGCTCCGTGGGGTTGCCGAACAGCTCCAGCGCCTGGTGCGCGCGTTCGTCCTCCACCGCCGGCGACCAGCGCGCCGCGGTCGCACGTCCGGCTCCCCGCGGCTGTTCCGTACCCTCCAGCCCCGCCATGCCCCCATCATGGCCGCCCCCGGGGGACTCCGGGGCTGTTCCCGGGGAATACGCCCCCGCACGGACGCGGTCCGACGGGAGGCGACCGACATATGCCAGAGGCAGCTCAGCACCGGGAAAGGCCCCACTGACCTGGGCGGACGACTCGGCCGGAGACAAGCGGCGCCCTCCCTCGACACGACACGCTTAATGGTGCGTTAAGGCTGCCATAAACCGCCCCATCGAGGGACCCGGATCAGACATCGCGTCAATTGCAAGCCCGTCAGCCGAACTTCGCCTTTCCGGGGCCCTCCTCCACGAAGCTGCGCATGCCGCGTTCGCGGTCCTCGGTGGCGAACAGACCGGCGAACCAGTTGCGTTCGACGGCGAGGCCGGTCTCGATGTCCGTCTCCAGGCCCGTATCGACGGCCTCCTTCGCCGCGCGCAGCGCGATGGCCGGCCCCTTGGCCAGCCGTGCGGCCCAGGCGTGCGCCTGCGCGTAGACCTCACCGGCCGGGACCACGCGGTCGACCAGGCCGAGCGTGAGCGCCTCCTCGGCCTTCACCTGCCGACCGGTGAAGATGAGGTCCTTGGCCCGGGAGGGGCCGACGAGCCGGGAGAGCCGCTGGGTGCCGCCGGCGCCCGGGATCAGGCCGAGCAGGATCTCGGGCTGGCCCAGCTTGGCGTTCTCCCCGGCGATGCGGAAGTCGGCGCAGAGCGCGAGTTCGCAGCCGCCGCCCAGCGCGTAGCCGGTCACGGCCGCGACCACCGGCTTGGGGATGCGGGCCACCGCGGTGAAGGAGTCCTGCAGGGCACGGGCGCGCACGATCATCGCCGCGTGGTCCATCGCCTGCATCTCCTTGATGTCCGCGCCCGCCGCGAACACCTTCTCGCCGCCGTAGATCACCACGGCGCGCACGTCGTCGCGGCGGGTGGCCTCCTCGGCGAGTTCCTTGAGCCGGTCCTGCGTGGCGACGTCCAGGGCGTTCATGGGCGGGCGGTCCAGGCGCAGCGTGCCGACGCCTTCGGCGACTTCCAGATAGACGGTCATGCCCAGCAGGTTAACGGGGACTAACGACGTGGGCCCCGGTGTCCTACCTCACAGGGAGGCGAGCACCGGGGCCTGTGCGTCGGTGGGGGCCTACGCCTTCCACTTCTCCCAGGACATGTTCCAGCCGTTGAGGCCGTTGTCCGGGGCGATGGTCGCGTCCTCGGAGTTCTTCACCACGACCACGTCGCCGATCAGCGAGTTCTCGAAGAACCACGCGGCCGGCGCCTTCTCGTCCCAGCCGCCGCGCACGTCGCGCAGCCCGATGCAGCCGTGGCTGGAGTTGCGGTTGCCGAAGGCGTCGCCGCCCCAGTAGTTGCCGTGGATGAAGGTGCCGGAGGTGGACAGGCGCATCGCGTGCGGGACGTCCTTGATGTCGTACTCGCCGCCGTAGCCGACCGTCTCGCCGTTCATCCGGGTCACCGCGAGCCGCTCGGTGATGACCATCTGGCCGTTCCAGGTCTCGTAGCCGGGCGAGCCGGTGGTGACCGGGATGGTCCTGACGGTCTTGCCGTCCCGGACGACCTTCATCGTGTGCTTCTTGGCGTCGACGACGGAGACCTGGCTGCGGCCGACGGTGAAGGAGACGGTCTTGGCCTGCTTGCCGTAGACGTCCTCGCGGCCCTCGACCCCGTCGAGGTTGAGGTCGACGGTGACCTTGGTGCCGGGCTTCCAGTACTTCTCGGGCCGGAAGTCGAGGCGGTCGTTGCCGAACCAGTGGCCCGCGACCTCCACGGCCGGCTCGGTCTTGACGCGGATGGCCTTCTCGACGTCCTCGGGGTTGGTGATGCCCCGGGTGAAGCGGATCGAGAACGGCATGCCGACGCCGACCTTCGAACCGTCCTCCGGCGTGAAGGTGCCGACGAAGGTGTTCTCGGGCGTCAGCGTGGTGAAGCGGGAGTCCTCGGCCGCCGAACGCCCCTCGGCGTCCTTGGCGACCGCGTGCACGGTGTACGTGGTGGAGGCGGCCAGGTGGGTGGACGGCGTCCAGGTGGCGCCGTCCCCGGATATCTTCCCGTCGACCTTCGCGCCCTCGGCGTCCTTGACCACGACCTCGGTGAGCTTGCCCTCGGCGGCCGCGACCTTGAGCGCGCCGCTGGTGTCGACGGCCTTGGCCCCGTTCTTCGGCGCGATGGTGACGACGGCCTCGGACTGCTTGCTCTGTGCCGCGGTGGACCCCCTGTCCTTGGCGTCCTCGCCGTTCCCGGCTCCGCCCCCCGAGCCCGATCCGCCCCCGCCGCACGCGGTGACCGCCAGCATCAGCACGGCGAGCACCGCCCCCGATATCGGACGCACGTTCAACTTGTCTCCCCTCGCCGGGCCCGGTCCGGCCCGCACCCCGGTGCGCCCGCGCGCACCGGCGCATCGTAACCGCAGGCCAGGGGGGCAGGGGACTGGTGAAATGTCACCGTTCCGTACCGAGTTGGCGCCGGGGACGCCCGGGTCACTTCACGGCGCTCCCGGCCGTCCACTTCTTCCAGCCCATGTTCCAGCCGCCGAGCCCGTTGTCCGGGGCGACCGTCCGGTCCTTGCTGTTGACCACCTCGACGACGTCGCCGATGAGACTGCGGTCGAAGAACCAGCCCCCGGGGGTGTCGGAGCCGCCGCCCTTGTCGTCGCGCAGCCCGATGCAGCCGTGGCTGACGTTGGCCCGGCCGAACGTGTCCTGTGGAGCCCAGTAGTTGCCGTGCAGGAAGGTGCCGGAGCTGGTCAGGCGGATGGCGTGCGGGACGTCCGGGATGTCGTACTCGCCGCCGAAGCCGACCGTGCGGCTGTTCATGCGGGTGACGTCGAGCATCTCGGTGATCACCATTTTGCCGTTGTAGGTGGGGGTGGACGGCGCCCCCGCGGTGATCGGCACGGTGGCCAGCAGGGAGCCGTCCCGGCGCACCTCCATGGTCCGGCCGGCCGCGTCGACCAGCGAGACCTGGCTGCGGCCGACGGTGAAGGAGACCTTCTTGTGCTGGAGTCCGTAGGCGCCGGGCGCGCCCTCGACGTCGCGGAGGTCGAGGTCGACGGTGACCTCGGTGCCGGGCTTCCAGTACTCCTCGGGGCGGAAGTCGAGGCGTTCCCTGCCGAACCAGTGGGGGCGGACCTCGACGGCGGGCTTCGCGGTCACCGAGACGGCCCGTTCGACGGCGGCGCGGTCGGTGATCTCCCGGTTGAACTCCAGCGAGACGATCATTCCGGTGCCGACGACCGAGCGGTTCTCGGGGGCGACGTACGCGATGAAGCGCTCTTCGGGGACGTAGGTGGTGAAGGTGGTGTGCCGGGCGGAGCGGTGTCCTCCGCCGTCGAGGGCGACGGCGTCGACCGTGTACTTCGCGGCGAGGGCGAGCCGGTCGTCGTGGGGGCGCCAGCTGAGTCCGTCGTCGGAGATCCGGCCGGGCACCGGTGTCTCCTGCGCGTCCTGCGACCTGACGACCTTCACCGACTCCAGCCGTCCGTCGGGCACCCGCACCGACAGCTTCTTCTCCGGCCGGACGGCCTCGCTCCCGTCGTCCGGGGTGACGCGGATGACGTCCTCGGCGGCGGGTGGCTTGCCGAACACCCCGCCGATGCCGCCGCCGTCCGAGGTGCATCCGGCGGCCCCGGCCAGCAGTCCTGCCCATGTCAGTACGGCGGCCAGAGCGGCCCCCGCGCGCCGTGCGCGCCCATGTACGTGCCTCACATCCACCCGTAACGACCGGCCCGCCCTGGGGAAACGTGAGTGCGAGCCAACCGGTGGGCAGAACTGTGGGGAGGACGACGCGACGGGGAGCAGCGGCCGGGACGCCGCACGCCCTCTTGCCGGACGTCGTTCCATGAGCCGTGGGAGGCTGACAGGTGTCCAGCGCAGCCGAGCAGGAGGCGGTGGCCGGGAATCGGCCCGCCGACGACGCGCGTCCCTCCGTCGTGGTCAACGGCGCCCGGCGCGCCGCACCGCCGCCCACCGTGCCGGCCTGGCCGGGCACCCCGGTGCCGCTGGGCGCACGCTTCCGGACCGGCCCCGGCCAGGTGGCGGGGACCAACTTCGCGCTGTGGGCGGGCGGGGCGGAGGCGGTGGAGCTGTGCCTGTTCGACGGGCCGGGGCCCGGGGGCGGGGAGCGCCGGGTGCGGCTGACCGAGCTGACCCACGAGATCTGGCACGGTTTCGTGCCGGGCGTCCTGCCGGGGCAGCGCTACGGCTTCAGGGTGCACGGCCGCTGGGACCCGTGGACCGGTGCCCGCTGGAATCCGGCGAAGCTGCTGCTCGACCCGTACGCGCGCGCCGTGGACGGCGACTTCGGGCTGCCGCCGCAGGTGTACGGGCACGTGCGGGACTGGCCGGAGCAGCGGGTGGCGGACACCGTGCGCGACGAGCGGGACTCGGCGCCGTACGTCCCGAAGGGCGTCGTGGTCGACGACGGCGGTCCCGACGACGAGTGGACGTACGACCGGCGGCCGAAGACGCCGTGGGCGGACTCGGTCATCTACGAGCTGCACGTGCGCGGCTTCACCAAGCTGCACCCGGGCATCCCCGAGGAGCTGCGCGGGACGTACGCGGGCCTCGCGCACCCGGCGGCGATCGAGCATCTGACGCGGCTGGGTGTGACGGCGGTGGAGCTGCTGCCGGTGCACCAGTTCGCGCACGAGAGCCATCTGCTCGACCGCGGGCTGAAGAACTACTGGGGCTACAACTCGATCGGCTACTTCGCCCCGCACGCCGCCTACGCCGCCTCCGGCACCACCGGTGAGCAGGTCGGCGAGTTCCGGCGGATGGTGCGCGCGCTGCACGCGGCGGGCATCGAGGTGATCCTCGACGTGGTCTACAACCACACGGCGGAGGCCGGCGAGCTGGGTCCGACGCTCTCCCTGAAGGGCATCGACAACCGCGGCTACTACCGCCTCCAGGCCGACTCCCGCCGGTACGCCGACTACACGGGCTGCGGCAACACGCTGCACGTCGTCCAGCCGCACGTACTGCGCCTGATCACCGACTCGCTGCGGTACTGGGTGACGGAGATGGGCGTGGACGGCTTCCGCTTCGACCTGGCGGCGGCGCTGGCCCGCTCGATGCACGACGTCGACATGCTCTCCCCGTTCCTCGCGGTGATCGCGCAGGACCCGGTGCTGCGCCGGGTGAAGCTGATCGCCGAGCCGTGGGACGTCGGCTCGGGCGGCTACCAGGTGGGCGCCTTCCCCCCGCTGTGGACGGAGTGGAACGACCGCTACCGCAACGCGGTGCGGGACTTCTGGCGGCACGCGCTGCCGGACGTGCGGGAGATGGGCTACCGCCTGTCGGGCTCCAGCGACCTGTACGCGTGGGGCGGACGCAGGCCGTACGCGTCGGTCAACTTCGTCACCGCGCACGACGGCTTCACGCTGCGGGACCTGGTGAGCTACGAGCGCAAGCACAACGAGGCGAACGGCGAGGGCAACCGGGACGGCACGGACGACAACCGGTCCTGGAACTGCGGTACGGAGGGAGAGACCGAGGACACGGACGTACGGGCGCTGCGGCGGCGCCAGCTGCGCAACCTGCTGACCACGCTGCTGCTGTCGACCGGGGTGCCGATGCTGGTCGCGGGCGACGAGATGGGCCGCACCCAGCGCGGGAGCAACAACGCCTACTGCCAGGACAACGAGACCAGCTGGGTGGACTGGAGCCTGCTGGAGGACCCGGAGTGGCGCCCCCTGTTCGAGCTGGCCTCCCGCCTGATCGCCCTGCGCCACCGGCACCCCGTGCTGCGCCGCCGGGCCTTCTTCTCCGGCCGCGCGCACTCCGCGGACGGCCTGCGCGACCTGGCCTGGTTCACGGCCCGGGGCACGGAGATGACGGAACGGGACTGGTACGCCCCGGCCGCCACGCTCGGCATGTACCTGTCCGGGCGGGACATCCCGGGCCGCGACGAACGGGGCGAGGCGATCTCCGACGACACCTTCCTGGCCGTGCTCCACGCGGGTGAGACGCCGGCCGACTTCGTCCTGCCGGGGCCGCCGTGGGCGGAGCGGTACGAGGTGGTCGTCGATACCGGGCAGGAGGAGCAGGGCGAGGCACCGGGCACCGCACACCCCGCGGGAGCGGAGATCACGGTCCCGGCGCGGACGGTGCTGCTGCTGAGGACGGGGTGAGGCGGTTCAGCCGAGGATGCCCCGGTCGTACGCCGTCGCGACGGCCGCCGCCCGGTCGTTGACACCCAGCTTGGCGTAGAGGTGGGTGAGGTGGGTCTTCACGGTTGCCTCGCTGATGAACAGCTCCCGGGCGATCTCCTTGTTGGAGGTGCCGCGCGCCACCAGGGCGAGCACCTCGCGCTCGCGGGCGGAGAGGGGCTCGGCGCCGGGGGACTTCGGGGCGCGGACGGCGGAGACCAGGCGGGAGGCGACCGCCGGGGAGAGGACCGTGCGCCCCTGGGCCGCTGCGCGGACCGCGGTGAACAGGTCGTCGCGGGGTGCGTCCTTGAGGAGGTAGCCGGTCGCGCCGGCCTCGATCGCGGGCAGGGTGTCGGAGTCGGTGTCGTACGTGGTGAGCACGAGCACCCTCGCGCGGGCGCCGCGCCGGGCCAGCTCGCGGATGGCGTCCACGCCCGAACCGCCCGGCATCCGCAGGTCCATGAGGATCACGTCGGGGTCGAGCGCGGCGGCCCGTTCCAGCGCCTCGGAGCCGCCCGCCGCCTCACCGAGGACGCGGAAGCCGGGCGCGGACTCGAACATGCCGCGCAGGCCGTCGCGGACCACGGGGTGGTCGTCGACGATGAGCAGGGAGATCACGGCGTCATCGGCCATCGCGGCGGCGGACACTTCGTCATCGGTCATGGCGGACCAACGGTACGCGAGCCGAGACGGCCGTGCCGTACCCCGGTTCCGCCTCGACGGTGAGCGAACCGGCGATGCGCTCGGCGCGGGCCCGCATGCCGTCGAGACCGAAGCCGCCGCCGGGGGTGCGCTCCCGCGCGGTCAGCGGGTCGAAGCCCCGGCCGTCGTCGCGGATGTCGAGGGTGATCTCGTCGCCCATGTAGGAGAGGGTGACGCCCACCCGGTCGGCGGCCGCGTGCCGGGCCGTGTTGGACAAGGCCTCCTGGGCGATGCGCAGCAACGTGGCGGCCACCTCGTCGTGGAGGTGCTCGGCGGTGCCGGTGACGGTGAACCGGGCCTGGACGCCGGTGCGTCCGCCCCACTCGGCGACCGTCTTCTTCAGCGCGTCCGGCAGTCCGTCGTCGGCCAGCGCGACCGGCGACAGGTTGTGCACGGAGCGGCGGGCCTCGCCGAGGCCGTGCCGGGCCAGGGCGAGAGCTCGGTCCAGGTGCTCCCGGCCCAGTGCCGGGTCCGGGGTGGCCGCCACGACCTGGAGTTGGGCGATGATGCCGGTCAGGCCTTGGGCGAGGGTGTCGTGGATCTCGGCGGCCAGCCGCCTGCGCTCGTCGGCGACCCCGGCCTCCCGGGCCTGGACGAGGAGCTGGGCGTGGAGGGCGGCGTTCTCGTCGAGCGCCTGCTGCAGGGCGGTGTTGGTGCGCTCCAGTTCGGTGATGGTCTCGACGCGAACTCGGCTGCGGGCCTCCTCCGTCTCGGCGAGGCGGGCGAACACCACGAGGAGTACGACGTTGACCGCGAGTATCGCGCCGAAGAGCATCCATCCCGTCGCCTCGACCGGCGGCATCCCGCCCGACTGCGCGCCCGCGATCGTGACCGCCGTCAGGAACAGTCCCGGCTTCCGCAGCCGGGGCGGCAGCAGCCGGTCCACCCCGAAGTACCCGGCGTAGGCGTAGAAGCCGAAGAGCGGGTTGAGCCACACCAGGACGAAGGCGACGGTGCAGCGCACGAAGTAGAGGCACACGCTCACCGGGTTCGGGCCGGGGCGGGTGCGGGCCGTTCTCGTCCACCACAGCTGCATGCCGACCGCGACCGCGATCAGGGCGGCCGCGAGGTACCACTCGGGCGCGGTCATGCCGACCAGGTCGGAGGCGGCCACGGCGACGGCGGTGCCGACGGCGAGCAGGCCGTACGGCCCCCACTGGTGGAACGCCGTCCACTGGCGTTCGACGGTGCCCGCGTCGGTCATCGGGCCAGTGTCGGCCATCGGCCCGTTCATTCCCAGCGGAACCATCGCGAGGCCGCCGCGGTGAGCAGCGCCGTCCAGCCCACCAGCACCGCCAGGTGGGACCATCCCGGCCAGTCGCCGGCCGCGGCCTCGTTGAGGGCCTGCGCGGCGGCGCCGAAGGGGGTCCAGCCCACGATCCGGCCCAGCAGGTCCGGCATGGCCTGCACCGGCAGCCACACGCCCGCGCAGAACATCGCCGGGAACAACGCGGCCGACCCGATCGCACCGGCGATCTTCGTGGTGCGGGACAGCGCCGAGAGCACGGCGCCCAGGGAGAGCGCGGCGAGCGCGGCAAGGAGCAGTGCCAGGAGGTAGCCGAGGGGCTGCTCGGGCAGGCCCACGTCGAAGGCGATCCGCCCGACCGCGAGCGCGAGCAACGCCGAAACGAGGGCGGCCCCGCCGCACACCACCATCTGGGCGGACAGCAGCGCCGCCGGGCGCACCGGCGTGGCGGACATCCGGCGCAGGATGCCCCGCTCCCGGTAGCCGGTGAGGACCTGCGGCATGCCTTGGAGGCCGCCGACGGTCAGCCCGAGCAGCACGGCCACCGGCACGTAGGCGTCGACCGGGCGCAGACCATCGAAGGAGGGGTCGGCCTCGCGGAAGGACGGGATGGAACCGAGGATCACCAACAGCAGGGTCGGGAACACGAGCATCCAGAACAGGGCACCGGGTTCGCGGCGGAACAGACGCAGCTCGGTCCTCAGTACGGCGGTGTCGAAGACGTCGGTGGTCATGCGGTGGCCTCCGTGAGGTCCAGGAAGGCGTCGTCCAGCGTGGTGTCGGTGACGCGGAGCTGGTGCGCGGTGACGCGGGTGCGGGCGAGCAGGGTGATGACGGCGTTCACCGTCTCGTCCGTGCCGGACAGGGTGACGCGGCCGTCCTTGAACTCGGCGGAGGCGAGCTCCGGCAGCGCGCGCAGGTCCGCCTCGTCCAGCGGCGTGGACGGGGTGAAGCTGATGACGGTCGAGCCGGTCGAGCGCCGGATCAGCCCGGCCGGGGTGTCCAGCGCGGCGATACGGCCCCGGTCGATCACCGCGATCCGGTCGCACAGCCGCTGGGCCTCCTCCATGAAATGGGTGACCAGCAGGACGGTGACCCCGCCCGCGCGGATGTCCTCGATGAGCTGCCAGGTCTCCCGGCGGGCGCGCGGGTCGAGACCGGTGGTCAGCTCGTCCAGGACGACGACGCGCGGGTTGCCGACCAGGGCCAGCGCGATGAACAGGCGCTGCTTCTGGCCGCCGGAGAGCTTGGCGAACCGGGTGTCCAGCATCGGGACGAGGTCGAGGCGCTCGGCGAGCGGGCGCCACTCGGCGGGCTTCGGGTAGAAGGCGGCGTACAGCTCCAGGGCCTCGCGGACGGTGAGTTTGGGCTGGAGCTCGCTCTGCTGGAGCTGGGCGCCGAGGATCTCGGCGACCCGCCGGTGGTCGGCGACGGGGTCGAGCCCGGCGACCCGGACCCGGCCGCCGTCGGGGACGCGCAGTCCCTCGACGCACTCGACGGTGGTGGTCTTGCCGGCGCCGTTGGGGCCGAGGACGCCGAAGATCTCGCCTGCCTCGACGGCGAAGGACACACCGTCGACGACGGGACGGCCGCCGTAGGACTTGCGCAGGTCGGTGACTTCGATGACGGGCATGGCATTAGCGTCCCGGCGGGCAGGGGTCCGGCACATCGGCCGACGCGCTCGAAGGCGCATCAGCCGATCGGTTGATGCGCCGGTACGACCCCGGCGAGGCTTCCGTACGACCCCGGGCGGGCTCGAAAACTCGGTGGGCAGTGTCAGTGGTGAACCGTAGGCTCGCTGCTGATGCCCACGAAACCTGCCCCCGCCACGGATCTCGCCCCGGACATTGCCGGGAAGCGTTCCACCGTACGTGCCCTGCTGCGGCTGTGGCCCTATGTGCGGCCGGTGCGCGCGCGGTTGGGGACGGCCGCGGTGATAGCGATCCTCGCCTCCTGCGTGGGGCTGGTGATCCCCCTCGTCCTGAAGTGGATGGTGGACGGGCCGGTCGCCGACCGCGATCCGGCCGGCGTGTGGCTCGGGGCGCTGTACCTGCTGCTGCTCGGGCTGGCGGAGGCGCTGCTGTTCGGGTTGCGGCGGTGGATGGTGGCCCGTCCGCTGGCCGGCGTGGAGGCGGCGATGCGCGCGGACCTGTACGGGCGTCTGCAACGGCTGCCGGTGGCCTTCCACGACCGGTGGGCGTCGGGGCAGTTGCTGTCGCGCGGGACGACCGACCTGATGCTGCTGCGCATGTTCCTCGCCTTCCCGTTGACGTTCCTGCTGGTCAACGGGGTGACGATCCTGGTCGGCGTGGGCATCATGCTGGTCCAGGACTGGACGCTCGGCCTGGTCGTCCTCGGGCCCGCCATCCCCGTGATCGTCACCTGCGTGATCTTCGAGAAGAAGTACTCCGACGTGGCGCGGAAGGCGCAGGACCAGGTCGGGGATCTGA
This sequence comes from Streptomyces sp. NPDC058985, assembly GCF_042740985.1. Classification (NCBI taxonomy): domain Bacteria; kingdom Bacillati; phylum Actinomycetota; class Actinomycetes; order Kitasatosporales; family Streptomycetaceae; genus Streptomyces; species Streptomyces sp. NPDC058985. The sequence continues at coordinate 30,489 of NZ_JBHYJX010000060.1, forward strand.
CGACCGTGGTCGAGGAGAGCGTCCTCGGCATCCGGATCATCAAGGGGTTCGGCCGGCACCGCAGTCAGGCGCGGGCCTTCCACCAGCTGTCCCACAGGCTGCGCGGGACGGAACTGCGCAAGGCGCGGCTGCTGGCGTCCATCTGGGCCGTCATCGTCGTCCTGCCGGAGGTCGCGATCGGGGCGGCGCTGGTGGTCGGGTCGGTGCAGGTGGCGGACGGGTCGCTGTCGGCGGGGACGCTGGTGGCGTTCCTGTCCACCGCGCTGGCCCTGCGGTGGCCGGTGGAGTCCATCGGCTTCCTGCTTGCGATGAGCCAGGAGGCGGCGACGGCCACGGACCGGTACTTCGAGGTGATGGACGCCGATGTCGAGACGCAGGGCGCCGCTGCCCCCGCGGCCGCGCGACTGCCCGCGACCGAGCGGGCCGACGGCCTGCGGTTCGAGAACGTCCGGTTCCGGTACCCCGACGCGGCCCCCGACTCCCCGCCCCTGTTGACCGACGTCGACCTGCACATCCGGCCGGGTGAGTCCATGGCCCTGGTCGGCGCCACCGGCAGCGGCAAGACGACCCTGACCGCGCTCGTCCCGCGCCTGCACGAGGTGACCTCCGGACGGATCACGCTGGACGGCGAGGACATCACCGCGCTGTCCCGCGAGGAGCTGCGCTCGATGGTCGCCGTGGCCTTCGAGGAACCCACCCTCTTCTCGGCCACCGTCGGCGAGAACGTGCTGATGGGCGCGGGCGACGGCGCCGGGGACGAGGAGCTGGGCCGGGCGCTGTCGGTCGCGCAGGCCGACTTCGCGCACGCGCTCCCCCAGGGCACCGGCACCCAGGTCGGCGAGCAGGGCCTCAGCCTCTCCGGCGGCCAGCGCCAGCGCCTCGCGCTCGCCCGGGCCGTGGTCGGCAGACCGAGGTTCCTCGTCCTGGACGACCCGCTGTCCGCCCTCGACGTGCACACCGAGGCCGCCGTGGAGGCCGCCCTGCGCGACGTCCTCGCGGACACCACCGCCCTGATCGTGGCCCACCGCCCCTCCACCGTCATGCTCGCCGACCGTGTCGCCCTGCTCTCCGGGGGCCGCATCGCGGCCGTCGGCACCCATCACGAACTGCTGCGCGGCAACGCCGAGTACGCCCACCTGATGTCCGGGCTCGACGGGCACGAGGTGCCCGACGCGCCCGGGGGACTCCAGAAGGAGGACGCCCGATGACCGCGCCCACGGCCTCCGCGCCGGACCGGGAGCAGCCGGACGGCGCGGACCCGGCCGGGGGCGGGGCACGCGCGGACGGGGACCTGTTCGACCAGGACGTCCTGCCCAGCCCGCCCGGCGCGACCGGCAGCCTGCTGCGCTCCCTGCTGGCGCCCCTGAAGGCCCGCGTCGCCCTGACCACCGTTCTCCTGCTGCTCCAGCAGGCGGCGGTGCAGGCGGGCCCGCTGCTGGTGGCGTACGCCATCGACCACGCGGTGCCGGCGCTGCGGGACGACGACCACGGACCGCTGGTCGCGGTGGGCGCCGGCTTCCTGCTGTGCTCGCTGGCGGCGGGCGGCCTCCAGTACGCGTTCATCGCGGCGGCCGCCCGGGTCAGCCAGGACGTCCTCCTCGACCTGCGCGGGCGGATCTTCCGGCACGCGCAGGCGCTGAGCGTCGACTTCCACGAGCGCTACACCTCGGGCCGGCTCATCTCCCGCTCCACCACGGACGTGGAGTCCCTGCGCGAACTGCTCGACGAGGGACTCCAGGAGCTGGTGACGGTCATCCTCTCCTTCGTCTACATCGCTGCCCTGCTGCTCTGGCTGGACCTCGGTCTGGGCGCGGTCGCGGTGGCCTCGTTCGTGCCGCTGTACGCGCTGGTGCGGCTGTACCGGCGGCGCGCCGCGCGGGTGTACCGGCACCGGTCCACGGCGATCGCGGCGGTGATCGTGAAGTTCGTGGAGACGATGAACGGCATCCGCCCGGTGCGCGCCTTCCGCCGGGAGGCCGCCAACGACGCCGACTTCGCGGCCTTGAACCGGCGCCACGAGCGGACCAACGGCGACGCCCTCCTGGAGATGGCCCGCTACGTCGTCGGGTCCCGGCTGGTCGCCAACACGGCCGTCGCGGGCATGGTGCTGTGGGGCGCCTACCGGGTCGCGGGCGGCACGCTGGCGCTCGGTGTGCTGGCGGCGTCGGTGCTGTACCTGCGGCGGCTGTACGACCCGATCGACCGGCTCGGCATGTTCCTGAACTCGTACCAGTCGGCGGCCGCCTCCCTGGAGAAGATCGCCGGGCTGCTGGCGCAGACGCCCTCGGTGCCCGAGCCGGCCGCACCGAAGGAGCTGCCGCCGGCGGTCTCCGGGCACCCCGGCCGCGAGGTGGTCTTCGACGCGGTGAGCTTCGGGTACCGCACCGGCGGCGAGGTGCTGCCCCGTTTCGCCCTGACGCTCCCGGCCGGGCAGACGGTCGCCGTCGTGGGGTCGACCGGCGCGGGCAAGTCGACGCTGGCCAAGCTGCTCGCCCGGTTCTACGACCCCTCCGACGGGCGGGTCCTGCTCGACGGCGTCGACCTGCGCGACCTGGCGGTGCCCGAGCTGCGGCGCGGGGTGGTGATGGTGACGCAGGAGGCGTTCCTGTTCTCCGGCACGGTCGCCGACAACATCGCGATCGGCCGGCCGGAGGCGACGCGGGAGGAGATCGAGCGGGCCGCGAAGGCGATCGGCGCCCACGACTTCATCGCCGCGCTGCCGGACGGCTACGACACCGACGTCCGCAAGCGCGGTGGCCGCATCTCCGCCGGCCAGCGGCAACTGGTGGCGTTCGCGCGGGCGTTGCTCGCGGATCCCGCGGTGCTGATCCTGGACGAGGCGACCAGCTCGCTGGACGTGCCCGGCGAGCGCGCGGTGCAGCGGGCGATGACGACGGTGCTGAAGGGCCGTACGGCGGTGGTGATCGCGCACCGGCTGTCGACCGTGGCGATCGCGGACCGGGTGCTGGTCATGGAGCACGGCCGGATCGTGGAGGACGGCTCCCCGGACGAACTGATCGCCGGCACGGGCCGGTTCGCGGATCTGCACCGGGCATGGCGGGACAGCCTCGCGTGAGCACGGGCGGGCCTCGGGCCTGAGGGGGGAGTTCATCGGTGATCGACGCGTACGAGGATCCCGGCACGCCGGACCACCGGGGAGGCTGGCGGTACCTGGCCTGGCTGGTCGTGCGGCAGTGGCGGCGCTGTCTGGCGGGTGCGGTGCTCGCCAGTACCTGGATGGTGCTGCTGGCGGCGACGCCGTACCTGATGGCGCGGGCCGTCGACCACGGCCTGCAGCCGGGTGACCTGGGCGCGCTGGCGGGCTGGACGGGAGCGCTGGTCGGGGTCGGCGTGGTCAACGCCTGGCTGGGCATGCTGCGGCACCGCACGATGACGCTGGTGCGGCTGGACGCCAACTTCCGCACGGTCAAGGTGGTCGTGGGACACGCCACGCGGCTGGGCGCCGCGCTGCGCGGACAGGTGGGGACCGGCGAGGTCGTCACCATCGGGGTGGGCGACGTGCAGACCATCAGCACCTCGCTGACGGCCGTGGGGCCGGGCATCGGGGCGGTCGTCGCGTACGCGGCGGTCGGCGGACTGATGCTGTCGGTGTCGACGCGGCTCGCCCTGGTGGTGCTGATCGGGGTGCCGGTGCTCGGGGTGCTGCTGGGCCCGCTCATGGGGCGCCTCCAGGGCCGGGAGACCGACTACCGGGAAGGGCAGGCGGTGCTGACCGCGCGGATCGGCGACCTCGCGGGCGGGCTGCGGGTGCTGAACGGGCTGGGCGGCAAGGGCCTGGTCGCGGACGCGTTCCGCCGGGACTCGGGGCGGCTGCGCGAGCGCGGCTACCGGGTCGGGGCGGTGACCAGCTGGATCCAGGCCCTCGGGGTGGGGCTGCCGGTGCTGTTCCTGGCGCTGGTCACCTGGCTGGGCGCCCGGCAGGCAGTGCAGGGGCACATCAGCGTCGGCGAACTGGTGTCGGTGTACGGCTATGTGGTCGCGCTGGGCTGGCCGGTGTCGTTCCTCATCGAGATGGGCCACCAGCTCAGCCGGGGTGTGGTGGCCGCCCGCCGGGTGGTCGCCTTCCTGCGCCTGGAACCCGAGCCGGACACCGGCACCCGGGACGCCCCCGCCGAGCCCTCGGCGCTGTACGACCCGGCCTCCGGCGTACGCGTCCTCCCCGGCCGGCTGACCGCGCTGGCCGGCTCCCACCCCACCGACGCCGCCGAGGTCATCGACCGCCTGGGCCGCTACACCCCGTCCGACGCGACCTGGGGCGACGTCCCGCTGTCCGACATCCCCCTCCCCCGGATCCGCTCCCGCATCCTGGTCGCCGAAGCGGAGGCGGACCTGTTCGCGGGCGTCTTGCGCTCGATGATCGGCGATACGGACAACGCCCCCAGGGGCGCGGGGAACTGCGCGACAAGCCACGACGCACCCGCACCCGCCCGACAACAGAACCACGCAGACGATACGGCGCACCTCAAGGCCCTCCACGCAGCCGCCGCCGACGACATACTCCAGTCCCTCCCCGACGGACTAGACACCCCCGTCGCCGCCCAGGGCAACACCCTCTCCGGCGGCCAGAGACAACGCATCCGCCTGACCCGCGCCCTCCTCACCGCACCGGAGGTGCTCCTCGCCGTGGAACCGACCTCCGCCCTGGACGCCCACACCGAGGCTCTCGTCGCGACCCGCCTCCGAGACGCCCGCGAGGGCCGCACGACCGTGGTGGCGTCCACCTCCCCCCTCGTGCTGGACCGCGCCGACACGGTGGTGTACCTGGTCGACGGCAAGGTGGCCGCCACCGGCACCCACCGCGAACTCCTCACCACGGAACCGGGATACCGCGCGCTGGTCGCTCGGGACGAGGAGGCGGTCCGATGACGCCCGCGGGACAACTCCCCGTCGCCGACCGCGCCGACGTCCGGCGCGCCGCGGCCCGGCTGCTCGGCGAGGACCGCCGCGCCCTCGCCACCGTCCTCGGCCTCAACGCACTGGCCGCCGCGGCCGGACTGGCCGGCCCGTGGCTGCTGGGCCGGATCGTCGACGAGGTGCGCGCCGGCGGCGGGGTCGGCGCCGTGGACCGGATGGCGCTCGCCATTCTGGTCTGCTCGCTGGCGCAGCTGCTGCTGGCCCGCTGGGCCCGCTACGTGGGCCACCGCTTCGGGGAGCGGACACTCGCCCGGGTGCGGGAGCGGTACGTGGACCGGGCGCTCGCCCTGCCCGCGTCAGTGGTGGAGCGGGCCGGCACCGGTGACCTGACGACCCGCGGCACCGCCGACGTGACCACCGTCGGCACGACGCTGCGCGACGCGGGACCCGAGCTGCTGGTCAACTCGGTGCAGGCGCTGTTCCTCATGGCCGCGGTGTTCGTGCTGGACCCGCTGCTCGGCGTGGTCGGGGTGCTGGGGCTGACGCCGGCCTGGGTCGCGCTGCGCTGGTACCTGCGCCGGGCGCGGGCCGCCTACCTCGCCGAGGGCGCGGCGACTTCGGAGGTCGCGGAGAGCCTGTCCGCCACGGTGGCGGGGGCCCGCACGGTCGAGGCGTTCCACCTGGCCGCCCGGCGCGTGTCGGCCAACCGGGAGGCGCTGGAGGTCTCGCGCCGCACCCGGATGCGGACGCTGTTCCTGCGCAGCGTGTTCTTCCCGGCGGTGGACGTCTCCTACGTCCTGCCGGTGGCGGGCGTCCTGCTGTGCGGCGGGTTCCTGCACGCGCGCGGGTCGGTGAGCCTCGGGGCGGTGGTGGCGTGCGCCGTGTACCTCCAGCAGCTGGCCGGGCCGCTCGACGAGGTGCTGATGCGGACCGAGCAGCTCCAGGCCGGCGCCGCCTCCTTCGCCCGGGTGGAGGGGCTGGCCCGGGCCCCGCGGGCGGAGGCGGACGAGTCGGCGGTCCCGGCGGACGACCGCATCGACGTCCGGGGGGCGCGGTACGCCTACGAGCGGGGCGGCGAGGTGCTGCGCGGCGTGGACCTGACCGTGCGGCCGGGCGAGCGGCTGGCGGTCGTCGGCCCGTCGGGCGCCGGCAAGACCACGCTGAGCCGGCTCCTCGCAGGCGTCGACGCGCCGACCGCCGGCTCGGTGACGGTGGGCGGGGTGCCCGTGGTCGCCCTCGGTCCCGAGCGGCTGCGCCGCCAGGTCGTGCTGGTCACCCAGGAGCACCACGTGTTCCTGGGCACGGTCCGGGACAATCTCCTGATCGCCGAACCGGACGCCGGGGACGGTGAGTTGTGGGCGGCGCTCACCGCGGTGGGCGCCGAGTCCTGGGTGCGGGAGCTGCCCGGGGGCCTGGACACCGAGCTGGGCGCGAAGGGGCACCGGACGGACGGCTCGCAGGCCCAGCAGCTCGCCCTGGCCCGGGTGGTGCTGGCCGACCCGCACACGCTGATCCTGGACGAGGCCACCGCCCTGCTCGACCCGACGACGGCCCGGCACACCGAGCGGGCGCTCGCCGCGGTGCTCGCGGGCCGTACGGTCATCGCCATCGCGCACCGGCTGCACACCGCGCACGACGCGGACCGGGTGGCCGTGATGGAGGGCGGCCTGCTGACGGAACTGGGCACGCACGACGAACTGGTGACGGCAGGCGGGGCCTATGCGGCGCTGTGGGGTTCCTGGCACGGAGAGCCGTCCGAGCGGGTGGCTACTGACTGAGCGGGCAGTCAGTAGCGGCTCCCGGGAGACGGTTCCGTTTATCGAACGTGAACTCCCGGTCAACGAACCATTTCCAGCCAACTTACTGACGCGCCCCTGACAAAGAGGGCGTACTCCTGCCACTCTTCCGTCGGTCCCTTCACAGCGCCCCCACAGCTTCCTCACGAGCGTTGTGCGGCGACCAGCTCCCGCACGTGATCTCTGCGTATCGCACAGTTCCGCCCGGCCGGCCACCCGCCGACCGGTCTCCCCTGGCCGCGCACCCCGCGGCCACGCAGAAGGAGTCGGTGTTGAGCAGCAGTTCTCCCCACAGACGCACCTCCCACACCACGTCCCACACCCCCTCCCGCCGCGTCGCCCACCGGCGTGCCGCGGCGGTCGCGCTGGCCGGTGTCGCCGCGCTGATCGCCACCGCGGTGCAGTCCGGCGCCGCCACCGCCGCGCCCGCCCAGGCCCCCGCACCGGGTGCCGAGTCGGTCACGCTGACCCCGGCCCAGCGCGCCGAGCTGATCCGCGACGCCAACGCCACCAAGGCCGAGACCGCCGGCGACCTGGGGCTGGGCGCCAAGGAGAAGCTGGTCGTCCGCGACGTGGTCAAGGACCGCGACGGCACGCTGCACACCCGCTACGAGCGGACCTACGACGGGCTGCCCGTCCTCGGCGGCGACCTGGTCGTCACCAGCGACGCCGGGCAGACCGAGCGGGTGGTGAAGGCCACGTCGAAGGCGATCAGGCCGGCCACGGTGACGCCGAGGATATCCGCCGGCAAGGCTGAGCAGCAGGCCGTGTCCGTCGCGAAGGCCGCCGGAGCCGAGGGCGCACAGGCCGACCGGGCCCCGCGCAAGGTGGTCTGGGCGGCGCAGGGCACCCCGGTGCTGGCGTACGAGACGGTCGTGGGCGGCCTCCAGGAGGACGGCACCCCGAACGAGCTGCACGTGATCACCGACGCCGCCACCGGCGCCAAGCTCTTCGAGTACCAGGCGATCCACAACGGCACCGGCAACACCATGTACAGCGGCACGGTGACGCTGGGCACCGCGCAGTCCGGGTCGTCGTACACGCTGACCGACACCACGCGCGGCAACCACAAGACGTACAACCTCAACCGAGGCACGTCCGGCACGGGCACGCTCTTCTCCGGCCCCGACGACGTCTGGGGCAACGGCCAGCCCTCGAACGCCGAGACCGCCGGCGCCGACGCCCACTACGGGGCCGCGCTGACCTGGGACTACTACAAGAACGTCCACGGCCGGTCCGGCATCCGCGGCGACGGGGTGGCCGCCTACTCGCGCGTCCACTACGGCAACAACTACGTCAACGCCTTCTGGTCGGACAGCTGCTTCTGCATGACGTACGGCGACGGTTCGGGCAACGCCAACCCGCTGACGTCGATCGACGTGGCCGCGCACGAGATGACGCACGGCGTCACCTCCAACACCGCGGGCCTGATCTACAGCGGCGAGTCCGGCGGGCTCAACGAGGCCACCTCCGACATCTTCGGCGCGGCCGTCGAGTTCCACGCGAACAACTCCAGCGACGTCGGTGACTACCTCATCGGCGAGGAGATCGACATCAACGGCGACGGCACGCCGCTGCGCTACATGGACAAGCCGAGCAAGGACGGCGCGTCCAAGGACTCCTGGTACTCGGGCATCGGCAACATCGACGTCCACTACTCCTCGGGCCCGGCCAACCACTTCTTCTACCTGCTGAGCGAGGGCAGCGGCACCAAGACCATCAACGGTGTCACCTACGACTCGCCCACCTCGGACGGCCTCCCGGTCACCGGCATCGGCCGCGACAAGGCGGCGAAGATCTGGTTCCGTGCGCTGACCACGAAGTTCACCTCGACCACCAACTACGCGGCGGCGCGCACCGGCACCCTCGCGGCCACCGGTGAGCTGTACGGCACCGACAGCACCGAGTACAAGCGGGTGCAGGACGCGTGGGCGGGCATCAACGTCGGTTCCCGCTCCGGCGGCGGCGGTGGCGGCACCTCCTTCGAGAACGCCGCCGACGTGGCGATCCCGGACAACGGCGCGGCCGTCACCTCGTCGGTCGCCGTGACGGGCCGGGCGGGCAACGCGCCGGCCAACCTCCAGGCTGGGGTGGACATCGTGCACACCTGGCGGGGTGACCTGGTGATCGACCTGCTGGCCCCGGACGGGACCGCGTACCGCCTGAAGAACTCCAGTTCCTCGGACTCGGCGGACAACGTGAACCAGACGTACACGGTGAACGCCTCCTCGGAGACCGCCAACGGCACCTGGAAGCTGCGCGTCCAGGACGTGGCGGCCCGGGACACCGGGTACATCGACTCCTTCAAGCTCACCTTCCCGTAGGCCCGCACGCGGGGCCCCACGGTCAGGGCGCCGTCCCGGTGGTTCGAATCCCCGGGGCGGCGCCCTCCCGCGTCCCCCTCCTTTTTGCCAAGGCCATACGCACCGAGGGTTGCCGCTTTGCCGAGGTCACGCGGGTTCACACACCCGCAACATTCACCCGGACGTCAACTTTCGGCCAACATCATTCGACCCTCCTGACATGTACGCGCCCCGGGTGTCAGTCTTCGGTGATCCACCGCACAACTTCGCAGTCAACTCCGGCCGGACACCCCACGCCGACCGGACCCCCCACCGAAGGAGTCTGTGTGTCCCCCCACTTCGCGCGCCACAAGCGCACCGCCCTCTCCCTCGCCACCGCGGTCGCCGCCGGCGCACTGCTCAGCACCGCCCTGGGCACGGGCAGCGCCACCGCGAGCCCGGCCCTCCCGGGCGCCCCCCTCCTGCTGTCGGACACCGCCCGCACCGCGCTCATCCAGGAGCAGCAGGCCGGCGCGGCCGGCACCGCGCGCGAGATAGGCCTCGGCGCCAAGGAGAAGCTGGTCGTCAAGGACGTGGTCAAGGACCGCGACGGCACCGTGCACACCCGCTACGAGCGCACCTACGACGGCCTGCCCGTCCTCGGCGGCGACCTCGTGGTGCACCGCTCGGAGTCCGGCGCGGCCGAGGGCGTGACCAGAGCGACGAAGGCCGCCGTCGAGGTCGCCACCGTGACGCCGAAGGTCGACGCGGCCAAGGCCGAGCGACAGGCGCTGTCCGCCGCCGAGGACGCCGGTTCGTCGAAGACGGCGGCCGACTCCGCGCCCCGCAAGGTGATCTGGGCGGCCACCGGCAAGCCCGTGCTCGCCTACGAGACCGTGGTCGGCGGCCTCCAGGACGACGGCACCCCGAACGAGCTGCACGTGATCACCGACGCCGCCACCGGCGCGAAGCTGTACGAGTACCAGGGCATCGAGACCGGCTCCGGCAAGAGCCTGTACTCGGGCGAGGTGACGCTCGGCACCACCAAGTCGGGCTCGTCGTACCAGCTGTACGACACCGGACGCGGCGGCCACAAGACGTACAACCTGGCCCGCTCCACCTCCGGCACCGGCACCCTGTTCACCGACGCGGACGACGCGTGGGGCACCGGCACCGCCTCCGCCGACGCCAAGGACCAGACCGCCGCCGTCGACGCCGCCTACGGCGCGCAGACCACGTGGGACTTCTACAAGGACACCTTCGGCCGCAGCGGCATCAAGAACGACGGCAAGGCGGCCTACTCCCGCGTCCACTACGGCAACAACTACGTCAACGCCTTCTGGTCCGACGCCTGCTTCTGCATGACCTACGGCGACGGCACGGGCAACACCAACCCGCTCACCTCGCTGGACGTCGCCGGACACGAGATGAGCCACGGTGTCACCTCCAACACCGCGGGCCTCAACTACAGCGGCGAGTCCGGCGGCCTCAACGAGGCGACCAGCGACATCTTCGGCACCGGGGTGGAGTACTTCGCGAAGAACTCCGCCGACAAGGGCGACTACCTCATCGGCGAGAAGATCGACATCAACGGCGACGGCACCCCGCTGCGCTACATGGACAAGCCCAGCAAGGACGGCGCGTCCAAGGACTACTGGTCCTCCGGCCTCGGCGGCGTCGACGTGCACTACTCCTCGGGCCCGGCCAACCACTTCTTCTTCCTGCTGGCCGAGGGCAGCGGGGCGCGGACGGTCGACGGGGTGCAGTACGACTCCCCGACCTCCGACGGCTCCACCGTCACCGGCATCGGCCGCGAGAAGGCGCTGCAGATCTGGTACAAGGCGCTGACCACGTACATGACGTCGACGACGAACTACAAGGCGGCGCGTACGGCGACCCTGAGCGCGGCCTCCGACCTGTACGGCGCCGACAGCACCGAGTACGAGACGGTGGGCGCGGCCTGGACCGCGATCAACGTGAGCTGACCCCGTCCCAACACGCGGCGGACGGCACCCGGGACCAGCGGTTCCCGGGTGCCGTCCTAGTCTTGGTGCCCATGTCCTTCACGTACGACGACGTCGGCGCCACCCGCGAGCAGGGCCACTGCCCGCCCGGCTTCCGCCATATGCACGTACGCACCCGCCTCGGTGAGGGCGAACCGGTGTTCCAGCGGGCCGTGGAGGCCGTCCTCACCTGGGAGATGCACCGGGAGATGGGCGTCGGCATCGACGCGAGCGCGGAGCGGGCCGCGCCGGGCGTCGACGTCACCGTCACCCTCGCCGGGATGATCAAGGCGCCCTGCCGGGTGGTGTGGACGCTGGACGAACCCCGCCGGGCCGGCTGGGCCTACGGCACCCTGCCCGGTCACCCGGAGTCCGGCGAGGAGGCCTTCGTGGTGGACCGCACGGGTGACGGCACGGTGTGGCTGACCGTGAACGCCTTCAGCCGGCCCGCCAAGTGGTACGCCAAGGCCGGCGGTCCGGCCGCCCGGGCCTTCCAGCACGCCTACGCCCGCCGGTGCGGCACCGTGCTGCGACGGCTGAGCGGCGGCGACGAGGAGGACTGAACGCCCTGCCCCGGCCGCCGCCACCCGGCCATCGGGCCGTAGGGGCTCACCTCATCAGCAGCCCCGCCGCCTGGGCCAGGTCGTCGGAGGGCACCGCCACGAGTCCCGTCTCCGCGCCGGACGCCAGCAGGCGGTGCGCGGGCAGCACGCGGACCGTGTAGCCGAACGGGCCCGTGCGGTCCAGGGCCAGCGGGCCCTCGTACACCCAGCGGCCCTCCAGGTCGGGCCCGCCGACCGGCTTCAGCGGCACCTTCGACGCGTCGGTGATCCGGTCCTCGGAGTCCACCCGCCCGGAGACCGCCTGCACCTCGACGTCCTCCGGCGCGAGATCGCCCAGCTTCACCCGCACCCGCAGCCCGAGCGTCGAGCCCAGCTCCGCCAGCGCGGTGGCGGAGCCCGTCTCCACGTGGTCGACGCTCACGCCGGGCCAGGCGGCCCGTACCCGGGTCTTCCACTCGGCGAGGCCGCGGGCGGAGTCCGGGTCCATCGCGCGGTGGGCCTCGGCGGCCGGGGCGTAGAGCCGCTCGACGTACTCGCGGACCATGCGGCCGGCCAGCACCTTCGGCCCGAGCAGGCTGAGGGTCTTGCGGACCATCTCGATCCACCGGTCCGGCAGCCCGCTCGCGGCCCGCTCGTAGAAGCGGGGGGTCACCCGCTGCTCTAGCAGGTCGTAGAGGGCGGCGGCCTCTATGGCGTCGCGCCGGTCCGGGTCGGTACCCGCGCCGTCGGCGGTGGGGATCGCCCAGCCGAAGTCGGGCTGGAACCACTCGTCCCACCAGCCGTCGAGGACCGACAGGTTGAGGCAGCCGTTGAGCGCCGCCTTCATGCCGGAGGTGCCGCACGCCTCCAGGGGCCGCAGAGGGTTGTTCAGCCAGATGTCGCAGCCCGGGTAGAGCTTCTGCGCCATCGCCATGCCGTAGTCGGGCAGGAACACGATGCGGTGCCGCACCCGCGGGTCGTCCGCGAACCGCACCAGCTCCTGGACCAGCCGCTTGCCGCCGTCGTCGGCCGGGTGCGCCTTGCCTGCGACGACGATCTGGATCGGCCGCTCGGGGTGGAGCAGCAGGTCCATCAGCCGGTCGCGGTCGCGCAGCATCAGCGTCAGCCGCTTGTACGACGGCACGCGCCGCGCGAAGCCGATGGTGAGCACGTCCGGGTCGAGGACGTCGTCGATCCAGCCCAGCTCTGCGGTCCCGGCGCCGCGCTGCCGCCAGGAGGCGCGCAGCCGCTCCCGCACCTCCTCGACCAGCTGCTCGCGCAGGGTGCGGCGCAGCTCCCAGATGTCCTGGTCGGGGATGTCGGCGACCGAGTCCCAGCGGTCCGAGCCGCCGACGGCCATCGCGTCCTCGGCCCGCTGCGCGCCGATCTGCCGGGCGCCGAGCCGGAACACCTCGGGCGCCACCCAGGTCGGGGCGTGCACGCCGTTGGTCACGGAGGTGATCGGCACCTCGTCGGCGTCGAAGCCGGGCCAGAGCCCGGCGAACATGGAGCGGCTGACCCCGCCGTGCAGCAGGGAGACGCCGTTGGCCCGCTGGGCCAGCCTGAGGCCCATCACGGCCATGTTGAACAGGTTGGGTTCGCCGCCGGGGTAGGTCTCCATGCCGAGTCGCAGGATGCGCTCGACGTCGATGCGCGGCAGTTCCGAGTCGGGGCCGAAGTGGCGGGCGACCAGCTCGCGGTCGAAGCGGTCGATGCCGGCCGGCACGGGGGTGTGGGTGGTGAACACGGTCCCGGCCCGCACCGCCTCCAGCGCCGAGCCGAACTCAAGCCCTTCGTCGCAGAGTTCGGCGATGCGTTCAAGACCAAGGAAGCCGGCGTGGCCCTCGTTGGTGTGGAACACCTCGGGACCGGCGTGGCCGGTGAGCCGGCAGTACGTGCGCACCGCCCGGACACCTCCTATGCCGAGCAGCATCTCCTGGAGGAGCCGGTGCTCGCTGCCGCCGCCGTAGAGCCGGTCGGTGACGCCCCGTTCGCCGAGGTCGTTCTCCTCGACGTCCGAGTCGAGGAGCAGCAGGGGCACCCGGCCGACCTGGGCCAGCCAGACGCGCGCCCGCAGCTCCCGGCCGCCGGGCAGGGCGAGGGCGACGTGGGCGGGGGTGCCGTCGGGCTCCTTGAGGAGGGCCAGGGGCAGCTCGTGGGGGTCGAGGACGGGGTAGTGCTCCTGCTGCCAGCCGTCCCGGGAGAGGGACTGCCGGAAATAGCCGTGCCGGTAGAGCAGGCCGACGCCGATGAGCGGCACGCCCAGGTCGCTGGCCGCCTTGAGGTGGTCGCCGGCCAGGATGCCGAGCCCCCCGGAGTACTGGGGCAGGGCGGCGGTGATGCCGAACTCGGGCGAGAAGTAGGCGACGGCGGCGGGCAGTCGGCCGGACTGGGCCTGGTACCAGCGGTCGCCGGTCATGTAGTGGTCGAGGTCGTCGGCCACCGAGGTCAGCCGGCGCAGGAAGCGCCGGTCCTCGGCCAGCTCCGCGAGGCGCGCGGGCGGCACGGTGCCGAGCAGTCTCACCGGGTCGCGGCCGGACGAGGCCCAGCACGCGGGGTCGACGGACTGGAAGAGGTCACGGGTCTCCGGGTGCCAGGACCAGCGCAGATTGCGGGCCAGGTCACTGAGCGGCCGGAGGGGGTCGGGGAGAACGGGACGGACGGTCAGTCGACGGATCGCCTTCACCCCCACGACGTTACCGGGGCGATGTGTCCGTCGGCGGGGGCTTCGCCCGCCGGCCTCCGATTCGGCCTGAACGGCCGCGCCGGGAAACGCCGGACGGGCTAATGCGGACCGGCCCGCCGATATGGCCGGATCTCCTCCTGTCGGCCTTCTTGTGGCACTTCGCCCCGGCGCGAAAGGCTGCACATGTCGCGAAGGCGCTGATTGCGGCAACGACATCCGGGAAGGCGTGGGGACAGGCCCGTCGTGCGTGTCGGCGCGTCATGTATGTCGACATACGCGCGAGTAGTTAACAAAGTGCCGGATTGCCCACCAGAAGAGTGTGGGAAGGCTCCTGCGGTACGCCCCGCACGCATCCGCAGGACCCACCTCCCCAGAGTCATCCGCCCACCCATGTTGACGCGGACAGGAGCGGTCATGCCCGCCACGCACCACTCGTCACCGACCGAGCCGGACAGCACCGGCGCGGACCGGACCACCTCCGTCGGACGCATCCCCGTCCTGGACGTCCGCCCGGTCGTCCGGCAGGGACGCCGGCCCGCCAAGGCCGTCACCGGCGAGTCCTTCGAGGTCTCCGCCACCGTGTTCCGCGAGGGCCACGACGCGGTCGCCGCCAACGTCGTCCTCAGAGACCCGCGGGGCCGGCCGGGGCCCTGGACACCGATGCGGGAGCTGGCACCCGGCACCGACCGCTGGGGGGCGACCGTCACCGCGGGTGAGCCCGGCACGTGGTCGTACACCGTGGAGGCGTGGGGCGACCCCATCTCCACCTGGCGGCACCACGCGCGCATCAAGATCCCGGCCGGGATGGACACCTCCCTGGTCCTCGACGAGGGCGTCCGGCTGTACGAGCGCGCCGCCGCCGACGTGCCCCGGACCGAGGACCGGCGGGTGCTGCTGGCCGCCGTCGAGGCACTGCGGGACGAGACCCGGCCGGCCGCCGCGCGGCTGGCGGCGGCGTTGACGCCGGAGGTGGACGCGGTGCTGGCCCGCCATCCGCTGCGCGAGCTGGTCACCTCCTCCGACCCGCTGCCCCTGCT
>NZ_JBHYJX010000061.1:0-44868 GCF_042740985.1 Streptomyces sp. NPDC058985
CCGCTACATGCGGTCCGGCGGCCGTCGCCGTCTGCCCGGGCGTCAGTTCACTCGGGGACGGTGCAGTCGAAGGCGTGCAGGTAGGGGTTGACCGGGCGGATGTCGTCGATGACGAGGCCGGCCTCGGTCAGCCGGCCGACCATGCTGTCGGTGGTGTGCTTCGCCCCGCCGACGTTGAGGAGCAGCAGCAGGTCCATCGCGGTGCTGAACCGCATCGACGGGGTGTCGTCGACGAGGTTCTCGATGACCACGACCCGGGCCCCGGGCCCGCCCGCCCGCATGACGCCCCGCAGGGCGCGGGCGGTGCTGTCGTCGTCCCACTCCAGGATGTTCTTGATGACGTACACGTCGGCCCGTACGGGGATGTCCTCGCGGCAGTCCCCGGGCACGATCCGCACCCGGTCCGCGAGCGAGCCGCCCGCGCGCAGCCGGGGGTCGGCGTTCTCCACGACCCTGGGCAGGTCGAGCAGGGTGCCGTGCATGGACGGGTACTTCTCCAGCAGACTCGCCACCACGTGCCCCTGGCCGCCGCCGATGTCGGCGACCGACGAGCTGCCCGACAGGTCGAGGAGGGCCGCGACATCCTCCGCCGACTGCCGGCTGGAGGTCGTCATGGCGCGGTTGAAGACCTCGGCCGACTGGGGAGCGTCCTCGTTGAGATAGGTGAAGAACTCCTTGCCGTACAGGCCCTCGACGACGTTGCGGCCGCTGCGCACCGCCTCGTCGAGCAGGGGCCACGCGTCCCAGGTCCACGGTTCGGTGCACCACAGGGTGATGTAGCGCAGGCTGTGCGGGTCGTCCTCGCGCAGCAGCCGGGACATGTCGGTGTGCGCGAACGTCCCGTTCTTGTGCTCGGCGAAGACGCCGTAGCAGGTCAGGGCGCGCAGCAGCCGGCGCAGGGGCTTGGGTTCGGCCTTCACCGCGGTCGCGAGGTCGTCCACGGTCATGGGGGTGTCCCCGAGGGCGTCGGCGACTCCGAGCCGGGCGGCCGTGCGGAGGGCGGCGGCACATGCCGCGCCGAACACGAGCTCCCTCAGCCGCATGGGCGGGGGTGGGGCGGTCTGTGCGGTCGTCATGTGCCGCTTTCCTTCCTTCTTCGGTGCACGAGTGGCTGTGGCCGGCCGGTCAGCACAGTCCCGCGGGCTTGGAAGCGCCGCAGGTGTTGCCCTCGAAGGTGTTGTTCTTCCCGGTGGCCGCCGTCTCGGTGTCGACCAGGTCGGCGGGGGAGTTGTCGCGCAGCGAGTTGCCCTTGATCTCGTTCTTCTCGCTGGTGACGCCCACGAAGCTCTTGAACAGGACGATGCCGCCCGACAGCGGGGACTTGCCCGAGTTCCCCCGCACCGTGTTGTCCGCGACCAGCACCTTCTCGGTGCCGGTCAGGACGATTCCGGAGCCCTGGAGGGCGTCGAGGCGCTCGGTCTTCGGGCAGGACTTGTTGTTGGCCACGACGTGGTTGTCGCGCACGACCAGGTCACCGGCCTTGGGCTTGTTCTCGTCGCCGACGACGAAGACGCCGGCGCAGTTGCCGGTGACGGTGTTGGCCGCGACGGCGAGGTTGCGCAGCCGCCGGACCGTGACGCCGATCCGGTTGCCCTCGAGGAGGTTGCGCGCGACGAGGGTTCCCTCGGTGTCGGTGGCGCCCTTCTCGGCCGTGACCGTGTTGGCGAGGAAGATGCCCGCGTCGCCGTTGTCGAGGGCGGCGTTGCCGCGGAAGATGCCGTGGACCGACTGCTCCTGGGCGATGCCCCAGACGCCGTTCTTGACGGCCGTCACGTTCCGCACCGTCAGCCCGTCGGTGGCCGTCGAGTAGAGGCCGGCGCGGGTGAAGCCGGTCACCTTCAGGTCGGCGACGGTGACGCCCTTGACGTTCTTGCCCTTCGTGCCGGTCACGCAGATCCCGTTGCCGCCCTCGGCGCAGGTGCCGGCGGCCGCCTTCTCCGTGCCGGGCTTGAGGACCGTCTCGCGGCCCATGCCGCGCAGGGTGAGCCCGGGGGTGCTCACGTTGACGCTCTCGTGGTAGGTGCCGGGAGTGACCAGGACCGTGTCCCCCGATTCGGCGGCGTCCACCGCCTTCTGGATCGACTCGCCGGGCTTGACCACGTGGGTCATGGGGACGGAGGACGCCGGAGCCGCTCCGAGCCCCGTACCGATCATCGCTGCGGTGCACACCAGGTACACGACATGGCATTTCTTCATATTCGGAAAGATATGCCGGACATATTCGGGCGCGGCCGGGATGAGCCATCCGACGGCGTGTCAGGATGGCAACCTGAGCGGCATGGGCAAGACCGCACTGATCGTCATCGACATGATCAACACCTACGACCATCAGGACGCCGAAGTGCTGATCCCGGCCGCGGAGTCGGTGCTGCCGCAGCTGACCGGCCTGCTGGAGCGGGCGCGACGCCACCACGTCCCCGTGATCTACGCCAACGACAACTTCGGGGAGTGGCGCTCGCACCACGGCGAGATCCTCGACAAGGCCCTCTCGGGGCCGCACGCGAGACTCGTCGAGCCGCTGCGGCCCGACGAGTCGTCCCTCTTCGTGGTCAAGGCGCGCCACTCGATCTTCTTCGAGACCCCGCTGACCTATCTCCTCCACCAGCAGGGGATCGACCGGCTCGTGCTGTGCGGGCAGGTGACCGAGCAGTGTGTGCTGTACTCGGCGCTCGACGCCCACATCCGCCATCTCCAGGTCATCGTCCCGCGCGACGCGGTCGCCCACATCCACGCCGATCTCGCGGACGCCGCCCTGCGCATGATGGAGCGCAACATGGGTGCCCGGGTCTGCGACAGCGACGAGTTGTGGACCTGAGGCGATCCGCGGCGCGGCGGGCCGGGTCGGCCGGCCGGTGTCAGGTCCGCAGGCTGCGCACGGGCAGGACGAGCTGCGCCGCCGTCCGCAGGGTGTCCGGGTGGTTGGCGAAGGCGGCGACCGCCCCGGCCTCGCCGGGCTCGCCGCCGGACCACGGGCGGGTGGCGAAGACGAGGCAGGCGTACCCGCGCTCGTCCACCGCCTCGCGCCACTGCGGCGTGGGCACGAACTGCGCGTTGACGCCCGGCATGGTGAGCGCCGCCGCACCGGGCACGACGAGCAGGGTGACCGGCAGGTCGGTCAGGCCGGTGGCGTCGAGCACGCCGTCGCCCACGGCGATCCCGGAGTGGCTCAGCAGCCCTTCGACGGCGGCCGGGGTCGCCTCCGGGCCGCCCTCGCCGTCGCCGAGGGAGCAGGCGAGGAGGAAGGGGACGTCGCCGTCGGGTGTCTCACGGCTCCAGGACATGATGACGAGCGTGCCGAGGTCGGCGGATCGCAGGGGACGCGGTGCGGTGGAGATCGAGGTCATCGCGAAACCGTAAGCGCGCGCCGGGGCGTTCCCGGACGGCCGTCACCCGACCGGACGACGTCCTCGCCCTTCTTCACACGAACGAGGAGTCTGCCGGACGAGGGTCAGCTCACCGCCGCGACAGCCGGCTGCGGATGTCGTCGAAGTGCCGGTGCACCGCCCGCTCCGCGGCCTCCGCGTCACCCCCGCGCACGGCGTCGACGATCCTGGCGTGCATCCGGGCCAGTTCCTCGCCGTCGGCCGCCGCGCCCAGCCCCTGGGCCTGGGTGCGCACCCGGTGGAAGGCGCTCCAGAAGGCGTCGAGGAGTTCGCTGAGCAGTTCGTTGTCCAGGGAGCGGTGCAGCACCCGGTGGAAGGCGCGGTCGGTGCGGGCCGCGATCTCGCCGGCCTCGCGCACCTCGGTGTGCATCGTCTCCACCAGCGCGTCCAGCTCCGCCAGGTCGGCGTCGGGCAGCCGGCCCGCCAGCCGGTGCATGAGCCCCGCCTCCAGCGCCTCGCGCAGCTGCAGCAGTTCGAGCAGGCTGCCCTGGCCCCGTCGGTGTCCGACCACGGTGCGGAACGCCATGGCCTCGGTCATCGGCTCCAGCGACATGGTGCCGACGTAGGTGCCGAAGCCGCGCCGGATCTCGACGATGTGCATGGCCTGCAGGGACTTGAGCGCCTCGCGCAGCGAGTTGCGGCTGACGCCGAACCGCTCCATCAGCTCCGTCTCGGTGGGCAGCGGGTCGCCGGGGCCGAGGCCCTCCTCGACGATCAGCTCCTTGATCCGCTCCTCGGCGTCGGCGGCGACCGAGCCCATGTGGCGTCCCCTCTCGACCCTTGACATCCCCTGCTCCGTCGTGTGTCACTCTAACAGGACGTAGGACATCCTACGTCCTCGGGTTCCGGGACTCCGGGCGCGCCGCCGCCCCCTGCCCCCGGGACGGAAGAACGGCACGACCTGGAGTCACCGCATGCCCATCCCCACGCCGCTGCGCGGCGTCATCCCCCCGGTCATCACCCCGCTCACCCCGGCAGGGGAGGTCGACACCGGGTCGGTGCGCCGACTGGCCGAGCACCTGATCACGGCCGGTGTGCACGGTCTGTTCCTGCTGGGGTCCAGCGGCGAGACCGCCTATCTCACGGACCGCCAGCGGCTGACCGCGCTCGAAGCCGCCGTGGACGCCGCCGCCGGCCGCGTCCCCGTGCTCGCCGGTGTCATCGAGACCACCACGGCCCGCGTCCTGGACCGGGCGGCCGACGCGGTCCGGGCCGGCGCCGACGCGCTCGTGGCCACGGCGCCCTTCTACACCCGCACCCACCCGGTGGAGATCGCCGACCACTTCCGGCGGATCCGCGAGGGCGCGGGCCTGCCGCTGTTCGCCTACGACATCCCGGTCGCCGTGCACACCAAGCTGCCCCGGGACGTGGTCCTCGGCCTGGCCGCCGACGGCACCCTCGCCGGGCTGAAGGACTCCAGCGGCGACGAGGGCTCGCTGCGCCGGCTGCTGGTCGAACTGCGCGCGCGCACCCCCGACTTCTCGGTGCTCACCGGCTCCGAACTCACCGTGGACGGCGCGCTCCTCGCCGGCGCGGACGGCGTCGTGCCGGGCCTCGGCAACGTCGACGCGCACGGCTACGTACGCCTCTACGCGGCCGCCCGGGCGGGTGACTGGGCCGCCGCCAGGGCGGAGCAGGACCGGCTCGCGGCCCTGTTCGCCCTGACCGACGCGGGCGACCCCGCCCTGATGGGCGCCAGCTCCAGCGCGCTCGGCGCCTTCAAGGCCGCCGCCCGGCTGCTGGGCCTCATCGACTGCGCGGCCACCGCCGCACCGCAGGTGCCGCTCGACGAGGCGGCCGTCGCCCGCGTCCGCACCCGGCTCACCGAGGCCGGACTCCTGTGATCCCCGGACCGGGGCCGCCGGTCCGGCCCCGGTCCCGTCCCCGCATCCCGTCCCTTCCCCTCCCGTCCCGCTGTCCGTCCCCCCCCACGCGCGTCTTCCCACCCGCATTGGATCCGTCATGTCATCTGCGCGCCCCACCCCGACCGCCCCGCCCTGGTACCGCGAGATCACCCGGGAGAAGTGGAAGTCCTTCTTCGCCGCCTGGATCGGCTACCTCCTCGACGGCTTCGACTTCGTGCTCATCACCCTCGTACTGACCGAGATCGCCGACGACTTCGGGCTGTCCACCGTCGAGTCCGCGAGTCTGGTCTCCGGAGCCTTCATCACCCGCTGGCTCGGCGGCGCCGTGCTCGGCGCGCTCGGCGACCGCTTCGGCCGCAAGAGCGCCATGGTGGCCAGCATCCTGCTGTACTCGGTCGGCACCTTCGCCTGCGGCTTCGCCTGGGACTACACCAGCCTGTTCACGGCCCGCCTGCTGATCGGCATGGGCATGGCCGGAGAGTACAGCGCCAGCGCCACCTACGTACTGGAGAGCTGGCCCGCCCGGCTGCGCAACCGCGCCTCCGGATTCCTCATCTCCGGCTTCTCCCTGGGCGGCGTCCTGGCGGCCGAGGTCTACGAGCACGTGGTGCCGGGGCACGGCTGGCGCTGGCTGTTCTACATCGGCCTGTTCCCGGTGGTCGTCGCGCTGTGGGTGCGGCGGGCGCTGCCCGAGGCCGACGACTGGGAGGCCCGGGTGGGCGCCACCGGCGAGCGGCCCAACCCCTTCCGGCCGCTGTTCGCGGGCCGGCGCCGGGCGACGGTCAACACGGTGCTCGCGGTCGTCGCCACGGGAGCGCTGTTCGCGGTCTTCACCCCGCTCGGCGCGGGAGCGGTGCCCGTCCTCTCCGTCGTGGCCACGGCCTGTCTCCTCGCCTTCGCCGTGCAGCTGGGCGGGCGCAAGCGCTGGCTGCTCTTCGTCGCGCTCTGCGTCACCGTCTTCTGCGCCTTCCTCTACAGCTGGCCGGTCCAGGCCCTGCTGCCCACCTACCTCAAGAGCGAACTCGGCTTCACCCCCGCGCAGGTCAGCGACGCGCTCTACTACGCCGGGTTCGGCACGATGGCCGGCTGCATCGTCACCGGCTTCATCGGGGACCGGTTCGGCACCCGCAGGGCGTACGCCTGCACACTCGCCGTCGGCATCGCCTTCGTCTTCCCCGTCTTCGCGATCCGCGACAGCCAACTCAGCCTGGGGATCCTGCTGTTCCTCATGCTCGCCTGCATGCAGGGCATCTCCGGACTGCTGCCGAAGTACATCGCCGGACACTTCCCGACCGAGACCCGCGCCGCGTCCCTGGGCTTCACCTACAACGTCGGCGCGCTGGGCGGCGCCGTCGCCCCCGTGCTCGGTGCCCGGCTGGCGTCGAGCATGTCGCTGGGGCAGTCGCTCGCGGTGCTCACCTTCTCACTGACCCTGGTGGTCATCCTGCTGATCGGCTTCGACGTCCCGAGCCGGCTCAACCGTCTCGTCGACCCCGAGGCCGTGCCGGACTACCTGGCCACCGAGGCGGCGGTGGAGAGCCCGCCGTCCGTGCCGACGGCGAAGTGAGGCGGACGCCGGCCGGAGGGTGGTTCGCCTGCTCCGACCGGAGTAAGGAGACGGCGGACGGTGCGTCGTCAGATCGTCACGTGCGGTAACAGTCCCAGTATGATCTGTAGACGAAATGCTCATCGGAGTGACGTGTGCGGCGCGCACCGCCGTGGGGTCCGGATCGCCGTGGCGGCGCTGCTCGCCACGACCGCACTGGGCGCCACCACCGAAGCGGCCGCCGCACCGTCCGTCCCCCTGCGCACCGACTGGGACGCCATCGCCGCCTGCGAGTCGAGCGGCAACTGGAAGGCCAACACCGGCAACGGCTACTACGGCGGTCTGCAGTTCAAGACGTCGAGCTGGATCGCGGCCGGCGGTCTCAAGTACGCCCCGCGCGCGGACCTCGCCAGCCGCGCGGAGCAGATCGCCGTCGCCGAGCGCCTGGCCCGGATCCAGGGGATGAACGCCTGGGGCTGCGCCTGATGTTCCCGCCCGGCGGTCCTGGGCAGACGTAGGGGTGTGAGCCGCCCGGCCGCAGGAGGGCGAAGGAGGGCTCGGCAGACATGCCACGTCTCCCCGGTGACCGCCTCCCCGACCCGCGCGCACGGCTGGGAGAGATGATCTTCTCCCGCGTGGCGGGCCCGGAGGGCCCGGGCAACCGTGCCCGCATCCACGGCACACCGGGCCCGCGCTGGTTCGGCCCGGAGCGGCCGATCCGGCGGGTGCACGGGGACGCCTCCATGTTCATCGGCGGCCTGTCCGCCCTGCTGCTCCAGTCGCTGCACCCCCTGGCCATGGCCGCGGTCGCCGCGCACTCCGGTTTCCGCGGCGACCCCTGGGGCCGGCTCCAGCGCACCAGCACCTTCCTCGCGGTCACCACCTACGGGACGGCGGACAGCGCGCAGGAGGCGTGCGAGCGGGTACGGGCCGTGCACGAGAGGGTGCGGGGCGTCACGGCCGAGGGTGCGGAATACGCCGCCGCCGACCCGCACCTGCTGTGCTGGGTGCACGTCGCCGAGGCCGACAGCTTCCTGCGCGCCCACCAGCGGTACGGCGCCCACCCTCTGGACGACGACGGGTGCGACGGCTACGTGGCCGACATGGCCCGCATCGCCACCGCGCTCGGCGTGCCGGATCCGCCCGTCGACCGCGCCGGACTCACCGAACGGATCGCCGCCTACCGCGGTGAACTGCGTGCGACCGCCGAGGCGCGCAGCACCGCCCGTTTCCTGCTGCTCAGGCCGCCCGTCCCGCTGCTCGCGCGGCTGCCCTACGGGTTGCTCGCCGCCAACGCGGTGTCCCTGCTGCCGGTCTGGGCCTCACGCGCCCTGGGCCTGCCGCGCGTACCCCCGGCCGAGGGCCTGTGCGTGCGCCCGCTCGGGTCGGCCGTGACCGCGGGCATCCGCTGGGCGATGACGCCGCCCCGGGACGCGGCGTAGGGACGGGCCGCCCGCCGTACGGTACGCCGTGTTGACCGGGGTAGCCCGTGGGCGTGCACTTGCGCCCGGTCGTGCCCGCCCGGCGTTTTTGCCGGGCGGGGGACGGGCAGGGCCCGGCGGGGGAGCAGAGGGGCGGCCCCGGACATCCGGTACGCGGACCCGTCCGGGGCCGGCCTCGGTACCTCGGTGGAGCACCGCCGCCGCGGGCCGCGGCACTCCGTAGCGCCCGCGCGGGCCAGTGCGGCCAGTGTCCCCGTGGACCTCACCGCTCCAGATCCGGACGCCGTGACGACCCGGTTACACCGGGCCCGGGGGCGTGGCGGCCGGAGTCGGGCACCATCGAACGGACACGGGGACACGTCCTGTTCCGCGCCCGGGCCGCCGGCCGGTGACGGGCGCTTCGGGGACCTGGCGGCCGCGGTCACCGCGGCCCCGAAGGGCGGGGACGCCTGCCCCCGCTGTGGCGGAGGCAGGCCGGAACCGGTCGGGTCCCCGGGCAGGAGGGGAAGGGTCAGACGCCCGCCACCGACTGGATCCACGACCGGTAGGCGGTCACGTTCGTGTACGCCGTGGTGGACTGCCGGTCGCTGGTCGAGGCGACGCCGACCTGGACGCCACCGGCCATCATCGGGCCGCCCGAGTCGCCGCCCGCGGTGATGCCGTCGCCGGGGCGGGCGCATATCGCCCGGCCGTTGTAGGCGTCGTAACACCCGCTGGTGACGCTCAGGTTGGCGACCTTGAGGTACCGGGACTGGCAGTTGATCTCCGAGCCGCACCGTGAGGTTGCGCCCCAGCCGTAGACCTGCACGGTCTGACCCACGCGCACCGTGCCCGGCTGACCGAGCGGCGCGTAGGAGGCGGAGACGGAGCGGTCGAGCCGGACCAGCGCGAGGTCCGCCGAGGGATGGGTGGTGGTCTGTGTTCCGTTCGCCACCGTGCCGCCCGAGCCCTGGTCGAGGCTGCCGATACGGAAGGACAGGCCGCCGCCTGTGACGCAGTGCTTGGCCGTCAGGATCCAGGTGGGCGAGACGATGGTCGAGCTGCACGTCTGGGCGCCGTTGGAGAACAGCCGGGCCGCCCAGGGGGCGTTCTGCGCGTAGCCGCCGCCGATGATCGGCTGGGGACCGCCGTCACCGGGGCGGGGCTCCGCCGCCGACGCGTGCGGAGCGAGCGCGAGGGCGGACAGAAGCGTGGCCGTGAGAGCGGCCGTCAGGGTGGGGACGAGTCTGGAGGTTCGCAAGGCTCCTCGATTCCGACGGACACGCGTCGGGACGCGTGTTCGGTCTGTGGGGGCGCCCAGCATCCCGGGCCCGGCCACGGCACCGGCACTCCCGACTTCCCATAACGCGGCGTTATGCCGCGGGACGGTCCGGTCGGTGGTGCGCGCCGCCCACGTCCGCGGCAGTGCGGACGGAGACGGTCACGGCGTCGCCGCGGCCTGTGGCCTCCGGCGGCCCGGGCGGGCGGTGTCCCTGAGCCGGACCGCCGGCAACAGGGCCCGGATTCCGTGGGTCAGCGCAGCAGCAGTTGCACGAGGGCCACGGTCCCGACCGTCACCACCAGCGTCCGCAGGACGACGGGCTTGAAGCGGCGGCCCACCTTGGCCCCGCCGTACCCGCCGAGGGCCGAGCCGACCGCCAGCAGGCCGACGGCGGTCCAGTCGAAGTCCGCGGCGAAGAGGAAGAAGAGCGCGGCGACGGTGTTGACGACGGCGGCGAGGACGTTCTTGACGGCGTTGAGGCGTTGCAGCGGCTCGTCGAGGAGCATGCCCATCAGGGACAGGTAGATGATCCCCTGCGCGGCCGTGAAGTAGCCGCCGTAGACGCTGGCCAGGGTCAGGCCGGTGAACAGCAGTGGACCGCCGTCCCGGCGCGGGGAGGCGCCGGTGCGCGCACGGCGGCGCTGCACCCACGTGCCGATCCGGGGCTGCAGCGCCACCAGCACCAGGGCGAGGCCCACCAGGACCGGCACGACCGTCTCGAAGGCGTCCTCCGGGAGCGCGAGCAGCAGTGTGGCGCCCGCGAGACCGCCCATCAGGGCGCCGGCGCTCAGCTTCAGGACCCGCCGCCGCTGGCCGCGCAGTTCCTCGCGGT
Source organism: Streptomyces sp. NPDC058985 (assembly GCF_042740985.1). Lineage (NCBI taxonomy): Bacteria > Bacillati > Actinomycetota > Actinomycetes > Kitasatosporales > Streptomycetaceae > Streptomyces > Streptomyces sp. NPDC058985. The sequence goes on from NZ_JBHYJX010000061.1 coordinate 10,330, forward strand.
AGCCGATGGCCCCGCTGATGGAGCCGGGGATGAGGCCGAGGGCGTTGGAGACGGTGGCGGTGACCGGCGACAGGCCCGTGGCCAGCAGCACGGGAAAGGTGATCAGGGTGCCGGAGCCGACCACGCTGTTGATGGCACCCGCCCCGACGCCGGCCGCGAACACCGCGGCCATGGCCTCGGGCGTCACCCCGGGCCGTCCGAGGCCGTACCACGGGGCGGCCGGAAGGTGTCTGGTGCATCTTTCACGGGGCCGACTGTACCCACCGGCAGAAATGGTACGTCCGGTGGTACCCAACCGTTCCTGGATGGACGGTTCTTGACGTTAATTCACCTGATCATGCGGTGATACGATCACCGCGTTTGCGGAGCGGGCGGATGGGTGAAAGACGGCATCCCCGACTTCAGGGACCGCCCGGACAGGTACCCCGGTACGGGCGGTCCACCGGCCGTCCGCGTAGACGGGAATTCAGCAAGCCGGCCGTCAGTCGCCTGAAGAGAGTCTTATGACGGAATACACAGGGAACCCCTTGCTCTGGGTGGCCCTCGTCGCCCTCGTGGCCGCCGCCGTGCTCATCAGCCGCCAGCGCAGGGCGGCCCGGGCGTTGCGGCAGCAGGTGCAGGGACTCAAGGACCACTACACCGAGCTGGAGAACGATTACGGAAAATCCGTACAGGCCGCCCAGGAACGGGCCGAGGACGAGACCAAGACCGTCCTGAAGTCCGCCATGCGGACCCTTCAGGGCCTCGCCGCGGAACAGCAGCTCGTCCTCTCCCGCCTGCAGACCAAGTACGGCGACTCGGCCCTCCTCCAGGACCTCTTGGAGATCGACCACACCAACTCGCAGTTCGGCCGGCGTGCCCAGTCCATCGCCGTGCTCTGCGACGGCTGGCTCGGCGGGCGGCGCGACACCGCCTCGGTGTACGACGTGGTGCGCAGCGCGCAGGGGCGCATCCGGCACTTCCGCAGGGTGGACATCCTCTCCCAGGTCGACTTCGGCATCACCAGCCGGGCCGTGGAGCCCGTCGCCCTGGCCCTCGCCGAACTGCTCGACAACGCCACCAGCTACTCCAGCCCCGACACCGTCGTCGAGATCAACCTCCGGACCGTGCCCAAGGGCATCTGCGTGGTCGTCGACGACGCCGGTGTGGGCATGAGCGACGAGGAGCGCGCCCGCGCCGACCGGCTGCTCGCCACCGAGCGCGCCTCGGGCGTGGCCGGGCTCGGCAATCCGCCGCAGTTCGGCTTCGCCGTCATCGGCCTGCTGTGCGAACGATTCGGCTTCGAGGTGTCGGTGGACTCCTCGTCCCCCTACGGAGGTGTACGGGCGGTGGTCCTGCTGCCGCACGAACTGCTCACCGGCATGCCGGAGAAGAAGACTCCCGCCCCCGCCGCCCACGCCACCGCCCGGCCGGTCCGGGACGGCGGCCCCGAGGCCGCGCCCGTCTCGGCACGCACCGACGACGGTCTGCCCCGGCGGCGCCGCAAGCGGCCGATGGCCATCGTGCCCGGCAACGAGCCCACCCCCCGCCCGGCGGGCCGCTCCGACTCCGAGCAGGCACAGGTCATGGGTGCCTTCCAGCGGGGAACGCGGTCCGGCCGGGACACCGACCCCGAGGGCACCGACCGGACGCGCAGAACACCTGGTGCCAGCAGCGAAGGACATGAGGTCTCGTGAACGACGATCTGTCATGGATGCTCGACAGTGCCCTGGAGATTCCGGGCGCCCTGCACGCCGTCCTGATATCCGCCGACGGCCTGCTGATGGCCCGGACGCAGGACTTCGACAAGGACGACGCCGACCGGGTCGCCGCCGCGATGAGCGGGGTGCAGTCGCTCAGCCGCACCCTCGCCTTCTTCTGTGAGGACCCCAGCCAGTCCTGGCGCCAGACCCTGGTCGAGTTCGACGGCGGCTGGGTGTTCCTGATCTCCGCCGGCGAGGGCGCCTACCTCGGTGTCTCCGCCTCCCCCGAGGTGGACATGGCCGACATCACCTTCCGGATGCAGCAGCTCGTCGCCCAGCTCGGCAAACGGCTGACGACACCGCCGCGCGAGAACCTCGGCGCCCGCTCATGACCGGCCACGACGGCTGGGAGCCCGAGGCGCCGGAGTTAGTACGGCCGTACGTCATCACCAAGGGCCGCGGCCTGCCCGACGAGGACCACCTCTCCCTCATCACCCTCGTCACCGCCTCCGCCGAGGACACCCGGCGGCCGCTGCGGCTCTCCCCCGAGGAGCAGAGCCTGCTGGACCTCTGCTCGGCCGGCTACCTCTCGGTCGCCGAGATCGCCGGACACACCCACTTCCCGCTCGGCGTGGTGCGGATCCTGCTGGCCTCCCTGATGGAGGGCGGCCACCTCATGACCCGCCCGCCGGTGGCCCGCGCCCGGCTCGCGGACCGGGAGATCCTGGAGGAGGTGCTCAATGGGCTCCGCGCCAAGTTTGGATGAGCGGGACTACGTACGCGGCGGGGCGACCCAGACCGCGGTCAAGATCCTCGTCGTCGGACACTTCGCGGTGGGCAAGACCACTCTCATCGGCTCCATCTCGGAGATCGAGCCGCTGTCCACCGAGGAGACGATGACGCAGGCCGCCGAGTCGGTCGACGACCTGGGCGGCGTGCAGGGCAAGACCACCACCACGGTCGCCATGGACTTCGGCCGCCTCACCATCAGCGACCGCGTCGTCCTCTACCTCTTCGGCACCCCCGGCCAGCAGCGCTTCGTCCAGATGTGGGAGGACATGGCACGCGGCGCGCTCGGCGCCCTGGTGCTGGTCGACCCCGAGCGGCTGGCGGACTCCTTCCCCGTGATCGACCTCATCGAGCACTACGGGCTCGACTACGCCATCGCCGTCAACCACTTCGACGGCACCCCGCTGCGCGACGAACACGCGCTGCGCGAGGCGCTCGACCTGCTCGACGACACCCCCGTCGTCACCTGCGACGCCCGCGACGAGAAGTCCTCGGCGGCCGCACTGACCACCCTCGTCCGCTACTTGCTGGACCGCACCCGCTAGGAGCTGGGAGCAGACATGAACGCTCACGACACGGCCCCGGTGCCGCCGCCCGGGTGCCCGGCCCACGGCTCCGGCGCCAGAGTGCCCCTGCACGGACCGGAGTTCGCCGCCGACCCGCAGGCGTACTACGAGTACCTGCGCCACTACGGTGCCGCGGCGCCCGTCGAACTGGCCCCGGGGGTCGAGGCGACCCTGGTCACGGACTACGCCGCCGCCCTCCAGCTGCTCCAGGACTCCGGATCCTTCCGCAAGGACGCCCGGCGCTGGCGGGCCTTCAACGAGGGCAAGGTCGGCCCGGACAGTCCGGTCGCGCCCCTGCTCGCCTACCGGCCCAACTGCATGTTCGCCGACGGCGCCGACCACCTCAGGCTCCGCCAGGCCGTCACCGACAGCATGGCGCGGGTGGACACCCGGCGGCTGAGCCGGAGCACGGAGCAGATCTCCGGCTACCTCATCTCCCAGTTCGCCGCCCGCGGCTCCGCCGACCTGCTCGGCGACTACGCCAAGCAGCTGCCGCTGTTCGTGTTCAACGAACTCTTCGGCTGCCCCGCCGACATCGGTGACCGGGTGCTGTTCGGCATCTCCGGCATGTTCGACGGCGTCAACGCCGAGAAGGCCACCGAGGTGCTCTTCCAGGCGGTGGGGGAACTCGTCGCGCTCAAGCGGAGCAGGCCCGGCGACGACGTCACCTCCTGGTTGATGCGGCACGAGGCGGGCCTCAGCGACGAGGAGATGGTCCACCAGCTCGCCCTGCTCCTCGGCGCGGGCGCCGAGCCCCTGCGCAACCTCATCGGCAACACGCTGCACCGTCTCCTCACCCACGAGCGGTACGCGCGCGAGGGCGGCCTGATCGACGAGGCGCTGGACGACACGCTGTGGGAGAACCCGCCCATGTCGAACTACGCGCCGCACTACCCGGCCGCCGACACGGAACTCGCCGGACAGCACCTCCAGGCGGGCGACCTCGTACTGGTCAGCTTCGCCGCGGCCAACACCGGCCCGGCCCTCAGGGCCTCCCGCCAGGCCGGCAGCAACCGCGCGCACCTCGCCTGGAGCGCCGGACCGCACGCCTGCCCGTCCAAGGAACCGGCCCGGCACATCACGGTCACCGCCATCGAGCACCTGTTCAACGAGCTGCCGGATGTCGAACTCGCCGTACCGGAGGACAGCCTGACCTGGCGTCCGGGCCCCTTCAACCGGGCCCTGGCCACCCTGCCGGCCCGCTTCACCCCGGCCCGCACCGGACGCGGTGCCGAACCGCGGCCGGCCCCGGGTGCGGCGGAGCCCGAGGCCGCCGCCCCGGCCGGGCCGGCCGAACGCAGCGGCATGTGGAGTCAGTTCCTCAACTGGCTCACACGGTGATCTGTACAACACCCACCCAACCAGCCCCTTCCGCATGAAGGTTGAACGGCACGGGTAGTGAGCAACGCGGCATTCAAGTTGCTTACGAATAAAAGGAGGTGTCGTGGACCACATATCCACGAACGCCGCTTTCCCGCCGCCGAAACCCCCGATACCCGCCTCTCCAGGCGGGTATCACTCTGAGCGGCCCCGGCCCGGGACGGGCCGGTGACCGCGCCGACGGGAACGGACCCGCGGGGCATCCCGACACTCGGCGCCCTCACGGGCGGCCAGCTGCGAAGACTCGGCGCGGTCGCCGGCCTCGCCGGAGCGGACACCGAGACCTACGCCCGGGTCCTGACGGACTCCCTGGGACCGGTGGCCGGGCGGCCGCTCCACCTGCCGCCGCCCTACCGCACCTTCCTCTCCGACGACCACACCCCCGTCGAGTTCTCCCTCTCCTTCCGGCCGGACGCGGCCCCCGTTCTGCGGGTGCTCGTCGAACCTGGCTGCGGCGCAGACAGCCTGGCTCACAACGGCCGCGTCGGACTGGAGACGGTCCGGAAGATGGCGCGCCGGTGGCGGTTCGGCACCGGCCCCCTCGACGAGGTGACGGACCTCTTCCTGCCGTCCGCTCCGCACGGCCCCCTGGCCCTGTGGTGCGCGCTGGAGCTGACACCCGGAGGTGTGCCCAAGGTCAAGGTCTACCTGAACCCCGCCGCCAACGGAGAGGAACTCTCCGCCGCGACGGTGCGGGAGGCCATGCGCCGACTGGGCCTCGGGAGGGCCTACGCCAACCTGCCGCCGGGCAGCGGCCATCCGTTCCTCGCCCTGGACCTGGGGGACTGGGAGGAACCCCGGGTGAAGGTCTACGTACGCCACGACAGCCTGACCGCCGCCCGCGCCGGGAGACTGTCCCGCATGATCCCGGAGCCGGTTCCGGCCGACGTCGAGGGCTTCTTCCACACGGTCGCGGGCGCCGGGCCAGGGGCGACGGGACTCGACGGGCTGCCCGGCCTGTCCTGCCACTCCTTCACCGGCCCGGCGGACCCCCGGCCCAGCGGGTTCACCCTGCACATCCCGGTCAGGGACTACGCCCCGCACGACGGGGAGGCACTGGTCCGGGCGTCGCGGCTGCTGCGCCGGTACGGCATGGACGCCTCGGTGCTGGTCCGGGCGCTGGCCGCCGTCACCGACCGGCGGCCGGAGGACGGGGTCGGGCTCATCGCTTACCTGGCACTGGCCCTCCAGCGGGGCCGGCCGCCGCGGGTGACGGCGTACCTCTCCTCGGAGGCGTACGCGGTCCGGCCGCCCGCCGGGGTGCCGGTACGGCATCCGGTCGCGGTGCACTGAGCCGGCCGCCCGGCACACCACAGGGGCTCCCGGTCGATCACCGGGAGCCCCTGGGCGTGGAGTCCTGCGGGGCGGTCACACGGGCAGCAACTCCCGGAACTGGGCCAGATACGGGCCCACGTCGACCTGGATCGAGGCGCCCTCGGTCCGGCCGTAGCGCTGGGCCACCGAGGTGAGGTAGGTGCCGATCTCCTCGCGCATCGCCTCCACCGCGGGCAGTTCGGCCTCGCCGTCGATGATCCGCGCCACCCACTCCGCCTGCGCCTCCACCAGCCGGGTGATCGCGCCCACGGGCCGGACCAGCCCGACGAAGTAGAGTCCCGGCCGCTCGGCCGGGACGACCCGTCGGTACAGCTCGACCGAACCGCCCGCCGCCACCGGGCAGCCGGCCGGCAGGAAGGGGAAGGTCATGTGGAAGCCGGTGCAGTACACGACGGCGTCCGCGCTCGTGGAGGTGCCGTCCGTGAAGACGACCCGGTCGCCGTCGAAGGAGGCGATCGCGGGCTTCGGGGTCACGGCGCCGTGCCGGATCCGGCTGAGGATCTCGTCCGAGAGGGTCACGGCGGAGGAGAAGACCGGGTGGTCGGGCTCGGGCAGGCCGTAGTCCGACAGTCTGCCGCGTGCGACGAGCAGCGACCGCTCCACCCAAGCGCGCTGCTCGGCGAAGGACATCTCGGTCCACCAGGGCGCCTCGGCGATCTCGTCGACCGACATCCCGAAGAGCTGCTTGGGCACGATGTGCAGTCCCCGCCGCACCGACAGCACGGTCTCCTCGGCGTGCCGCGAGAGGTCGGCCGCGATGTCCACGGCGGACGCCCCGAGCCCGACGACGACCACCCTGCGTCCGTCGAAGTCGGCGCCGTCACGGTAGTCGAGGGAGTGCAGAATCGTTCCGTCGAAGGAGTCGGCGCCGGGCGGGAGGGGGTCGGGCAGGGCCGGGTCGGTGTGGTGCCCGGAGGCGACGATCACCTGCTCGAAGCGGCGGGCCGACTCGGTGCCCTCCGCGTCGCGGCTGACCACCGTCCACGCGCCGTCCGGGGCCTGCCACACGGCGACCACCTCGGTCCGCAGCTCGACGTGGTCGAGCAGGCCCGCCCACTCGGCGAAGGAGCGCAGATACGCGGCGACCTGGCTGTGCCGGGGGTAGAGCGGGTACGAGGACGGCATGGGGAAACCGGCGTATCCGGTCAGCTGCTTCGCGGTGTTCAGGTGCAGCGACAGGTAGCCCGGCCCCCGCTCGCCGGCCTCCGGCTGCCGCCAGATCCCGCCGACGTCCGGTGCCCTCTCCAGGCAGACGAAGCCGATGTCCCGCTCCTTGAGGGAGTGCGCCACCGCCAATCCCGACAGACCTGCACCGATCACACACACACGCACGGGAATTCCCCCCAGGACGGACGCAACCTCCCCCGATCACGCATTCACTGCCCATCCGTACCTCTCCGCACACCAGCACGAGGAGTGAACGGACGTGTCCGTCCTCACGTTTCACGCGCCGCGCAGATCCCGGACCCGGCGGATCTTGCCGAGGGAGCGCTCCAGGGTCTCCGGCGCGACGACCTCCACCTCGACCGTGACGCCCACTCCGTCCTTGACGCCCTGGACGATCGCCCGGGCGGCGGCCTCGCGCTGCTCGGGACCGGCGGCGGGGCGGGCCTCGACCCGCACGGTCATGTGATCCATCCGGCCGCGCTCGGAGAGCCGGATCTGGAAGTGCGGGGCGACGCCCGGCGTGCGCAGCACGATCTCCTCGATCTGGGTGGGGAAGACGTTCACCCCACGCATGATGATCATGTCGTCGCAGCGGCCGGTGACCTTCTGCATCCGGCGGAAGGCTGGACGGGCGGTGCCCGGCAGCAGGCGTGACAGGTCGCGCGTGCGGTAGCGGACGACCGGCAGCGCCTCCTTGGTGAGGGAGGTGAAGACGATCTCGCCCTCCTCGCCCTCGGGCAGGACGGCGTCCGTGAGCGGGTCCACCACCTCCGGATAGAAGTGGTCCTCCCACACGTGCAGCCCGTCCTTGGTCTCGACGCACTCCTGCGCCACACCCGGGCCGATCACCTCGGACAGCCCGTATATGTCCACCGCGTGGATGCCGACGCGCTCCTCGATCTCGCGGCGCATCTCCTCGGTCCACGGCTCGGCGCCGAAGATGCCCACCTTCAGCGAGGTGGAGCGCGGGTCGACGCCCTGCCGCTCGAACTCGTCGAGCAGGGTGAGCATGTAGGAGGGGGTGACCATGATGATCTCGGGCTTGAAATCCTGGATGATCTGCACCTGGCGCGCGGTCATGCCGCCGGAGGCCGGGATCACCGTGCATCCGGCGCGTTCGGCGCCGTAGTGCGCGCCGAGACCGCCGGTGAACAGGCCGTAGCCGTAGGAGATGTGCACCTTGTGGCCGGGGCGCCCGCCCGCGGCCCGGATCGAACGGGCGACGACGTCCGCCCACATGGAGAGGTCGTTGTCCGTGTACCCGACGACGGTGGCGCGGCCGGTGGTGCCGCTGGAGGCGTGCACCCGCCGCACGTCCTCCATCGGGACCGCGAACATCCCGAAGGGGTAGGTGTCCCGCAGGTCCGCCTTGGTGGTGAAGGGGAACCGGGAGAGGTCCGCCAGGCTGCGGCAGTCGTCCGGGGTGACCCCGGCGGTGTCGAACTTCTTGCGGTACAGCTCCACGTTCTCGTAGGCGTGCCGCAGGGTCGCGCGCAGCCGGTCCAGCTGGAGCTCGGCGAGCTGCTCCCGGGAGAGGCGCTCGGCGTCGTCCAGCAGGTCGTGGGGGAGTGGCTCACCCGGGCGGGGTGCCGGGGCCGCCCCGGTCGTCGGCTCGCTGCTCATCACGGCTCCTTCGTCGTCGTGCCAGGCGTGCGGCTCCCGGTGCTGTCCCGCATGCTGCGGCTGCGTCCGCGGAACTCCGCGATCACCTCGTCGCCGCGCCGCACGCTCACGTCGTACACGCCGCTGCGGCCGAACCGGGCCCTTTCCTCGGCGCGTGCCACGAGGACGTCGCCCTCGCGGGCCGGGGTGACGAAGACGATGTCGGCGCCGGCCGCGACGGTCACCGGACCGTGGCTGTTGCAGGCGCAGGCGAAGGCGGTGTCGGCGAGGAGGAACAGAAAGCCGCCGTGGGCGATCCGGTGTCCGTTCACCATCGCCGGGGTCACGGTCATCCGGAGCACGGCGGTCCCCTCGCCGTGCTCGACCAGCTCGATGCCCAGCCCCCGGGAGGCCTCGTCCGCGGAGAACATCGTCTCCGTGGGTGTCGGCCCAGTGGCCTGCGACATCCGTCCCACCACCCTTCCCACCACTTGCTGTCCCGACCGACCATTCGGTTAGGGCGCGGCATGGCCCAGTAATCCAGCCGCGTGGGCGCCCTGTCAAGAGTGTGAGCGGCGGGGTCCCGGGTCTTGCCCGGTGCCCGGAAACCCGTCACACTGGTACCGAACGAATGGTCGGTTGGGAAGCTGGTGACGATGACCACGACACACGCCGCCGAGGCGCCGCCCCCGGACGGTCTCCAGGAGCACTTCGACGCGACGATCGCGCACGACCAGCGCATCGAGCCGCGCGACTGGATGCCCGAGGGTTACCGGAAGACGCTGATCCGGCAGATCGCCCAGCACGCGCACTCGGAGATCATCGGCATGCAGCCGGAGGGCGAGTGGATCACCCGGGCGCCGTCGCTGCGCCGCAAGGCGATCCTGTTCGCCAAGGTCCAGGACGAGGCCGGACACGGCCTGTACCTGTACTCGGCGGCCGAGACCCTCGGTGCCGACCGCGACGACCTCACCCAGCGCCTGATCGAGGGCCGGCAGAAGTACTCGTCGATCTTCAACTACCCGACCCTCAGCTTCGCCGACGTCGGCGTGATCGGCTGGTTCGTGGACGGCGCGGCCATCTGCAACCAGGTACCGCTGTGCCGCAGCTCGTACGGCCCGTACGCGCGCGCGATGGTGCGCATCTGCAAGGAGGAGTCGTTCCACCAGCGGCAGGGCTACGAGCTGCTGATGACCATGATGCGCGGCACCGCGGCCCAGCGCGAGATGGTCCAGGACGCGGTGGACCGCTGGTGGTGGCCGTCCCTGATGATGTTCGGCCCGCCCGACGACGCCTCGCCCAACTCGGCGCAGTCGATGGCCTGGAAGATCAAGCGGCACAGCAACGACGAGCTGCGCCGCCGCTTCGTCGACATGACCGTTCCGCAGGCCGAGAAGCTCGGCGTCACCCTGCCCGACCCTCAGCTGCGGTGGAACGAGGAGGCGGGGCACCACGACTTCGGCACCCCGGACTGGGACGAGCTGATGCGGGTCATCAAGGGCGACGGCCCGTGCAACGCACAGCGGAGCGAGCGGCGGCGGACCGCCCACGAAGAGGGCGCCTGGGTGCGCGAGGCGGCCACCGCCCACGCAGCCAAGCAGGCCGCCCGCGCGGCGAAGGGAGCGGTGGCATGACCCCCGAGAAGACCGAGAAGCCCCGGAAGCAGGGCTGGCCGCTGTACGAGGTCTTCGTGCGCGGCAAGCGCGGCCTCAACCACGTGCACGTCGGCTCGCTGCACGCGGCCGACGACGCCATGGCCCTCACCCACGCCCGCGACCTCTACACCCGGCGCAACGAGGGCGTGAGCATCTGGGTCGTCCGCTCCGAGCACGTCGCCGCCTCCACCCGCGACGAGAAGGACCCCTTCTTCGCCCCCAGCGCGGACAAGGTCTACCGCCACCCGACCTTCTACGACATCCCCGACGACGTCCCCCACATCTAGGAGCAGGGCATGAGCGACGACCACGTCTACCTCACCCTGGCCGAGGGGCACGAGGACGACACCCGCTGGGCCTACGGCACCGGCTTCGAGGACCCGCTGCACGGCGTCGACACCACCGTGCCCGAGGGCGTCGACGCCGCCGCACTGGCCGCGGACTGCGTGGCGCTGGCCGACGACGCCCTGATCAGCGCCCAGCGGCTCGCCGAGTGGGTCACCCGCGCCCCGGAGCTGGAGGAGGAGGTGGCGCTGGCCAACATCGGCCTCGACCTCCTCGGCCAGGCCCGCCTGCTGTACGCGCGCGCCGGGCAGGTCGACGGCACCGGCCGCGACGAGGACGCCTTCGCCTACTTCCGCGACGCCGGCGACTTCCGCAACGTGACCCTGGCCGAACTCCCGCGCGGCGACTTCGCGTTCGCCGTGGTGCGGCTGCTGGTGCTCTCCAGCTGGCGGCTGGCCCACTTCCAGCGGCTGGTGGACCACCCCGACCCGGTCCTCGCGGCGGTCGCGGCCAAGGGCGTCAAGGAACTGGCCTACCACCGGCAGTACGCCGCCGAGTGGGCCGTCCGCCTGGGCGACGGCACCGACGAGTCGCGGCGCAGGATGCACGCGGCGCTGGACGCGGTCGCCCCGTACCTCGGCGAGCTGCACACGGCGTACGACGTACGGGACGAGGTCGCCGACGTGCTGCGCCAGGTCACCGAGGCGGCCGGCCTGCCCCTGCCGGTGTACCGTCCGCTGCCCGGCTCCGGCCGTGCCGGCGAGCACACCGAGCATCTGGCGCCGCTGCTCACCGAGTTGCAGGGCGTCGCCCGCGCCCACCCGGAGGCGACATGGTGACCGTGCTCCCGGAGACCGCCCGCGCCCGCCGCGTCGCCGAGCGGGTGCCGGACCCCGAGCTGCCCATGCTGACCCTCGCCGACCTCGGCGTCCTGCGCGGCGTCGAGGTCGGCGCGGACGGCACCGTGGTGGCGAGCCTGACCCCCACCTACTCGGGCTGCCCGGCCATGGCCGAGATGCGCGCGGACGTCGCCGCCCGGCTGCGGGACGCCGGATACGAGCGCGTGGAGATCCGCACGGTCCTCGACCCGCCCTGGACCAGCGACTGGATCACCGAGTCCGGCCGCCGCAAGCTAGCCGAGCACGGCATCGCCCCGCCCGGTCCCGCACCCCGTGGCGGCCCGGTTCCTCTCGTGCTGTCACCCACCCGGGCGGCGGTGCCGTGTCCCCGCTGCGGCTCGGCGGACACCGAGGAGACCTCCCGCTTCGCCGCCACGTCCTGCAAGGCCCTGTGGCGCTGCCGGGCCTGCCGCGAGCCGTTCGAGTACGTCAAGGAGATCTGATGGCCCCGACCGCCCCCGTCCCGGCAGCGCCGGTGCGCGCCCGCCGCCGGCCCGCCTTCCACCGTCTGCGGGTGGCAGCCGTCGAGCGGCTGTGCGCGGACGCGGTGGCCGTGAGCTTCGAGATCCCGGACGAGCTGGCCGGGGAGTTCGCCTTCGCGCCCGGCCAGTCGCTCACCCTGCGGCGCGAGGTGGACGGCCGGGACGAACGGCGCTCGTACTCGATCTGCGCACCGGCCGGTTCGGTGCCGCGCATCGGGGTCCGGGTGGTGCCCGGCGGGGTGTTCTCCTCGTGGCTGGTCGAGGAGGTGCGGCCCGGCGACACCGTCGAGGTCATGGCGCCCACCGGGCTGTTCACCCCCGACCTGACCGTCCCCGGCCACCACGTGCTGATCGCGGCCGGGTCGGGCATCACGCCCATGGTGTCCATCGCCGAGTCGGTGCTGGCCGCCGACGACCGGTCGTCCGTCACCCTGTTCTACGGCAACCGCCGCACGGACACGGTCATGTTCGCCGACGATCTGGCCGACCTGAAGGACCTCCACCCGACCCGCTTCCACCTGGCCCACGTGCTCTCCCGCGAACCCCGCGAGGCCGAGGTGCTCTCCGGCCGGCTGGACGCCGGACGGCTCTCGGCGCTCATCGGCTCGCTGGTGGACGTGGCGGCCGCCGACCACTGGTGGCTGTGCGGCCCGCAGGGCATGGTCGCCGACGCCCAGCAGGTCCTGGCCGGCCTCGGCGTCCCGGCGGACCGGGTCCACCGGGAGCTGTTCTTCGCCGATGACGAGCCCGTGCGGGAGGTCCGCCACGAGGAGACCGGCCCGCAGGGACCCGTCAGCGAGGTCACCGTCACCCTGGACGGCCGCTCCACCATCGCCTCGCTGTCCCGGGAGCGGACGCTGCTCGACGGAGCCCAGCAGACCCGGCCCGACCTGCCCTTCGCCTGCAAGGGCGGGGTCTGCGGCACCTGCCGCGCCCTGGTCACCGACGGCAAGGCGGACATGCGCCGCAACTACGCCCTCGAGGACGCCGAGGTCGACGCCGGGTACGTGCTGACCTGCCAGACGTACCCGGTCTCCGAGAAGCTGACCGTGGACTACGACAGCTGAGCCGCGGTCACCCGGCGCCGCCTCACGCCGGGTTGTCGCCGTGGGTGAGGGTCTCCCAGGCGACGAAGAGGTTGTTCGATCCGGACGGGCGGGTGCGCTCGGTCAGGGCCTGGGTGTTGTCCATGGCGTGGCCGAGGCGGTTGTGCAGGGCGTTGTAGCCGACCTCCGTGACCGGGCCTAGGCCCAGGTGCACGGAGCCCCCGCACAGCCAGTCCGGGACCGCCGCGCCCTGCTCGTACTTGGCCTGGAAGCCGAGCGCGTGCCGCAGCCGCTCGCCCACGTCGGTGCCGTACAGGTCCTGCCCCTGGATCCGGCTGGTCTCGGCGACGTGCGCGATGGACGAGATGCCGTACCCGGTGTGGGTGAAGTCCCGGCAGGTCTCCTGGGTGAGGCCGGTGACGAAGGTGGACTGGCCCTGCCAGTACTTGACGATCTTGTCCCGGGTGTTGAGGTTCTGGCTCGGCACGGTCCTGGGCAGGCCCCCGTCGGAGGCCAGGTACACGTACGCGGCCGTGCGGGTGCGGAACTTGGCCATGGCCCTGTCGTAGGACGCCTTGTCCTCCAGGAAGACGGAGATGCCGACGGCGGCCTCCATCATCGTCAGCTCCCAGTTGCCGTTGGAGTGGGAGCCGTTGATGATCTCGGGCAGGTAGACGTCGCGGAGCATGGTGGCGAAGCGGCCGGAGTTGGCCCACGAGCCGGTGTACGTGTACTTGATGATCTCCGCGGCCTTGGGCCAGGACGAGCCGGCCCAGCCGGTCTGGAGCGGGGCGTTGCTGTTGGTGTGGTCCCGGATCACCGCGGACCACGCGTCCATCAGCTCGATCGCCTTGCGCGCGTACCGCTCGTCGCGGGTCAGGTACCAGGTCAGCGCGTTGGTGTAGGCCGCGATCGCGTCCTCGCGCTCGTCGGTGCAGCCGATGTTGGGGTTCGAGTAGGAACCGCACTCGACCACCGCGCGGGGCTTGGGGACGCGGTTCAGGTCGGCGTACCTGCTCCGCATCATCTGGTCGAAGGCGCCCTTCCAGGGCTGGGCCCCGGCCTGCACCTTGGCGCGGGCGAAGTCGAGCTGGCCCTCGGAGACGGTGACTCCGGGGTGGGTGAACGCGGCCGGTGCGGCCTGCGCGCGGGGAGCGGCCGGGCCGGGTCCCGCCAGGAGGGTGCCGGCCAGCGCGGCGGTGAGGGCCGTGAGGAGGACGGCTCGGGATCTGCGGTGGCGGGATGTGGAAGCAGAGGACATGTGGGGGGTCCATCCGTTCGTCTACGTGAACGCTGAGTGTTGTTCTGAACGTTCGACTGCGCGGTGACGATAGGTAGAGACCAATGGGGCGTCAAGGGGCCGCGCAGGGAGTCCTGGAGGACGGCCGGCGGACGCCGATCCGGTGGTGTGGGGCGAACACTATGAACGCAATGATCGAAGGGGTGGCCCCGGCCGCGGCGGATTCCTAGCATCCCGGCTCGCAGCGCAACTTCGCGCCGGCACGCAGCACGTACAGGAGCCGCACCTTGACCAGACCCGACGCTCCCGCGCCCGTCACCCGGACCGCGCACCGCCGAAGCCGTCCGGCGGTGGTGGCGGCCGCCTTCACGGCCGTCCTCCTCGGCACCCTCGGCAACGTGTCGGCCGCCCCCGCGCAGGCGGCCGACCGGCCGGTGGCCGCCGACTGCCCGCCCGCCCTGGCCGAAAAGGCCTCGTGCTACACCGGCCGGGACGGCAACGGGGCGTACTACACGATGGCCGTGCCGAAGGACTGGAACGGCTCCCTCGTCGTGCACGCGCACGGCGGCCCCGGCCTCGGCGACACCTCCGACCCGGCCCGCAGCACCGAGGACCTGGAGCGCTGGGCGGTGATGGTCGACGAGGGGTACGCGTGGGCCGCGTCCGCCTACCGGCGCGGCGGCTACGGCGCCCGGATGGCCGCCGCCGACACCGAGAACGTACGCCGCCTGTTCACCGAGGAGTTCGGCCGGCCGGAACGGACCTACCTGCACGGCCAGTCATGGGGCGGCAACGTCGCCGCCAAGGTCGCGGAGACCTACGGCCGGCGGCACGGCGCGTACGACGGGGTGCTGCTCACCAACGGCGTCCTCGGCGGCGGTTCGCGCGGCTACGACTACCGCGTGGACCTGCGGGTCGTCTACCAGTACTACTGCCACAACCACCCGCGCCCGACCGAGCCGCAGTACCCGCTGTGGCAGGGCCTGCGCCCCGGCTCCACGATGACGAGCGCCGGGCTCGCCGCCCGTCTCCAGGAGTGCACCGGCCACCAGTCCGACCCGGCCGACCGGACCGCCCTCCAGCAGCGCAACCTCGACGACATCCTCGCCGTCACCCGCATCCCCGAGCGCACCCTGGAGTCGCATCTGAAGTTCGCCACGTTCACGTTCCGGGACATCGTGTCGAACCGGCTCGACGGGCGGAACCCGTGGAGCAACCGCGGTGTGCGGTACTCCGGTTCGCACGACGACAAGGCGCTCAACGCGGGTGTGGAACGCTTCTCGGCCGACCCCACCGCACGCCGTGACCTCTCCTACGACAGCGACCTCACCGGCCGCGTCGACCTGCCCGTCCTCACCCTGCACGCCATCGACGACCCCACGGCGTTCGTGGAGCACGAGGCGGCCTACCGGGCCACTCTCCGGGGCGCCGGCCGGGGCGGGAACCTCGTCCAGACCTTCACGAAGGAGTCCGAGCACAGTGCGCTGAGCGACTCCGAGTACGCCGGTTCCATCGCCGCGCTCGACACCTGGGCACGCACGGGCCGCAAGCCCGGAGCGCGCTCGGTCGCGGCCTCTTGCGCCGCCTTCGACGCGACCTACGGCGAGGGCTGCTTCTACGATCCCGGCTTCCGCCCGGCGCCGTACGCCTCCCGGGTGCGTCCCCGGCCCGACGGACTCCACTGGCCCGCCATGACCGCCGCCCAGGAGCGGGCGTGGAGCGGGATCGACGGTGTGGGGATCGCTCCCTAGGCCGCGCCCCGGGGGACCTGCCCCCGCTCCGCCAGCACCGCGCGGATCACGTGGCGGGCGTTGCCCGCCATCGCCGGGTTGGTCTTCCGGT
The DNA here is from genome assembly GCF_042740985.1 of Streptomyces sp. NPDC058985. Lineage (NCBI taxonomy): Bacteria > Bacillati > Actinomycetota > Actinomycetes > Kitasatosporales > Streptomycetaceae > Streptomyces > Streptomyces sp. NPDC058985. The sequence goes on from NZ_JBHYJX010000061.1 coordinate 26,300, forward strand.
AGTACGGCAGCGCGATCAGTGCCTGGGAGAGGGTCCGCCCCAGGCCGCGCCGCCAGGTCGCGTCGTCGACGCCGAGCGTCTTGCGGAAGACCTCCCGGGCGCCCGTGGGCAGAAGGTTCCACGCCGGGAAGAGGTCACAGGCCGGGTCGCCCACTCCCGCGCACCCGAAGTCGATGACCGCGGTGAGCCTGCCGCCCCCGACCAGCAGGTTGCCGGGCATCAGGTCGGCGTGCAGCCAGACGGGCGGCCCGTCCCAGGCCGGGGCCCGCAGCGCGTCCTGCCACACGGCGGCCAGCGCGTCGCAGTCGACGTCCTCCTCGGGCAGGCCGCGCAGAGCGTCGAGGGCGGCCCGCGTCGCCGCGTCCAGCGTGGCGAGCGGGCCGCCGCGGTGCGCCCCGGGAGCGTCGGGCAGGGAGACGGTCCGCATCGCCGAGACGAACCCGGCCAGATCACCCGCCAGCGCCACGGGATCGGTCAGCGCCCCTGCCTCGGGGATCTCCCCGGGCAGCCACCGGTACACCGACCAGGGCCACGGGTAACCCTCGGCGGGCTCACCGGCCCCGAGCACCTCGGGCACGGCGGCGGGGAGCAGGGGCGACAGCCGGGGCAGCCAGTGCCGTTCGGCCGTCACGTCCGCCACGCCGCCCTTGACGAGCGGCAGGCGGACGACCATGTCGTCGCCCAGCCGGTACATCGCGTTGACCGTGCCACCGGACGGAACGCGCTCGACGGGCAGCCCCGCCCAGCGCGGGAACTGCCCGTCGACCAGCCGCCGCACCAGAGGTCCGTCGATCGGATACGCGTCCGGATGCATCTGACCTGAACTCATTCCACCCATCCGACCTTTCGGCGCGGACGGCCGTCAAACGCTTTCCGGACGGGTGCCGGCAGCCCCGCCGTCGCGGGGCCGACGGGTGATCAGACGCCGAACTCCGTCGGCGAGATGCCGAGCGCGGTGCACGCCTCGCGGATCGCCTGCTGCTCGGACGGCTCGAAGGCGCCGTCGGCCCCGGCCACCACCATGCCGGTCTGGACGACCGCACGCGCCTCCTGCGGCTTCTTGGCGGCCTTGGCGATCACCTGGAGCGCCTCGGTCCTGCCCAGCTGGAAGTTGGCCAGAAGCTTGTCCACGTGCTGGTTGAACCGCTGGCGGAGCTGGTCCGCCGGGAAGTTCTGCAGCACCTCGTTGGAGACGATCAGCTCCTCCACGCGCTGCCGCTCCGCCGGCTCCACCCGGCCGTCGGCCGCGGCGACCAGCGCGCACATGGCCATGCTCGCGTCCCGGTAGGAACCGCTCTTGAGTTCGGTCTTGACCGAGGCGAGCTGGGACTTGAACAGCCCCATCAGCTGGGCCTTGGAGCCACCGGAGGACGAGCCCGTCCCGCCGGGCCGCTGGTGCCCCTGCGCCCCGTGCCCCGATCCGGTCGCTCCCCGAGTGCCCTGGGACTGCTGGAAGGTCTTGGCCTGGTCCTTGATCTTGTCCCACATCGCCACTCGTGCCACCTCGGCTTCTGTTGCTGCTTGTCGGTCATGGTGCCCGGCCGCGATCTCTCGCGGTCATCAGGATCAACGCCCTCCGGGACCACGGGGTTCCCGGAAGGCAAAGACAGAGCAAAGAGCCTACCGGTGCCGTAGTAGGCTGCGCGACCAGGAGTTGCCGTTTCGGTCGGCCGGGTGGAGGCGTCGGTGTGGCTCGGCTGAAGGGGTCGTCGGTCGCCGAGGCCGCCGGACCGCCCCGTGTTCCCGCCGCCCGGCGGACGGTGTGGTCGCGCGAGGTCGGCTGGTTCGTCGCGATCGGCGTCGTCTCGACCGCCGGACAGGCGGCGTTGTACTGGGCGCTGCGCCTGTGGTGGCCCCCGGCCGCCGCCAACCTGGTCTCCCTGCTGGTCCTCACCGTGCTCAACACCGAGGCCAACCGGCGCCTGACGTTCCGGCACGCCGACGCCGGTCCGGTCCGCGCCCATCTGGGGGCCGGCGGGCTCTTCGTGCTCGGCTACCTGGTGACGTCCGGCGCGGTGCTGTGGTTCCGGCACGAGCGGCCCGACGCCTCGCCCGCCGCGGAGACCGCGGTCCTCGCCGCCACGTCCGTCGCCGTCACCGTGGTGCGCTTCCTGGTGCTGCGGTTCGCCGTCTTCCGAGGCCGCGCCCGCCGCTGACCTGCTGGGTCACCCACAGGTGCCCCGGTCACCAAAAAGTGCGTTCTTCCATGTCACCGGCCACTCTCCTACGGTTCCCGAGTAACCACTGGAGAGTAAGGGCAAGGAGAGAGCAGCCATGGCCATCACGCTGGTGAACCCCGCGGAGCTGCCGGAGATCGACGTCTACCGGCAGGTGTCGGTCGCCTCCGGCACGAGGCTGGTGTTCGTCGCCGGGCAGGTCGCCTGGGACGCCGACGGCGCCACCGTCGGCGAAGGCGACCTCGCCGCGCAGGTCGAGCAGTGCTACGTCAACGTCGGCACCGCCCTCGCCGCGGCCGACGCCACCTTCGCCGACGTGGCGAAACTGAACGTCCACGTCGTCGACTGGACCCCCGACAAGATGCCCCTGCTCCTCGAGGGCATCGCCCGGGCCGCCGCCAGACTGGGCGTGACCCCGGCCGCACCGGCCACCCTGCTGGGCGTCGCGGCGCTGGACATGCCCGAGCACCTGGTCGAGGTGGAGGCCACGGCGGTCGTCGATTGAAAAGGACCGGTACGGGTGATGCGTCCGGTCAGTCGTACGTGACCCGGTCCAGCAGCCCCTGCAAGTACAGCCCGCGCCGGGCGTCCACCGGAGTCGGTGTGCCGGTGCGGACCGCGGTGGCGAAGTCGTGGCGCAGGACCGGCCAGCACTCCTCGTGGTCGATGCCCGCCGTGTCGTAGACCAGCGGCTGGTCCGGCCCGAACAGCTCGACGCGGGTGAGCGCGTGGGGGACGGCCACCGAGCCGGACAGAGAGGCCTGGCTGACGGCGCCGTTCTCGTGCGTGCAGGTCAACTCGGTCCAGCGGCGCGGGTCGCCGGTGGCGCGGATGGACGTGAGGGGGCCGACCGAGGCGTCCAGCAGGTCGAGGAGGTGCGGGCCGAGGTCGAGCAGGGCGCCGTGTTCCAGACGCCAGCCGGTGGCGAACTCGCCGCCCAGGAAGGCGCCGTGGAGGTAACAGGAGCGGGCGCCGGTCGCCTCGAAGGAACGCGCGGCTTCGAGGAAGGCGCGGGTGGCCGGGTGGTAGCGCTTGGTCAGCACCAGCTGGGAGACGACACCGGCCTCGGCGACGGCGTCGGCGACGCGGCGGGCCGCGGACAGGTCGGGTCCGAGCGGCTTCTCCAGCAGCAGCGCCTTGCCCCGCTTCGCCGCCAGTGGCGCCAGCTCGGCCTGGACGGCGGGCGGTACGGCGAACGCCACGGCCTCGCAGTGGTCCAGCAACTCCTCGAAACCGGCGGCGACATGCGCGGCGTAGGGCGCGGCGGCCTCGCGGGCCGCCTCGGTGCGGCGGGCCCAGACCGCGGCGAGCCGGGTCTCCGGCCCGGCGGCCAGTACCCGGGCGTGCATGGCGCGGGCCCAGGGGCCGGCGCCCACGAGCCCGACCTCGACGGGCCGGTCGGTCCAGGGGGCGGGGACAGCGTTCACGGTGTTCCTGTCTTCGCGGGGTACGGCACACGGTGGCCATGCGGTGTGCTCACGGTGCGAGGCGGTCGAGCCGGGCGTCGGCGCCGGCGGGGGAGTAGAGGTGCTCCACGACCATGGCGGCGGCCCCGACGAGCCCCGCGTGGTCGCCGAGCCGCGAGGTGACGACCTGGAGGTTGGCCGTGGCGCGGGGCATGGCCCGCTGGTAGACCAGCTCCCGCACCCCGGTCAGGAAGGGCACCCCGGACAGCTCACCGGCGATCATGAGCACTCCGGGGTTGAGCAGGGTCACGACGGTCACCAGGACCTCGCCCACCCGCCGTCCCGCCTCCCGGGCCAGCCGGACCGCGTCCGGATGCCCCTCGTTGAGCAGCCGCCGCACGTCCCGGCCCGACGTGGTCTCGAGGCCGAGGGCGGACAGCTCCCTGGCGATGGCCCGGCCACTGGCGACGGCCGCGAGGCAGCCGTGGGAGCCGCACATGCACAGCGCGTCGGACCGGTCGTGCAGCCGGATGTGCCCGATGTCCCCGGCGCCGCCGTCGATGCCGCGGTAGAGGCTGTCCCCGATGACGACCCCCGCGCCGATGCCGGTGGACACCTTCAGCAGGACGAACGAGGCGCAGTCCCGGTGGTTGGCCTGGTACTCGGCCAGCGCCATCAGGTTGGCGTCGTTGTCCACGAGCACCGGCACCGCGTGCGCCGCCGGGTCCAGGCCCGTCTTCGCGGCGTACGCCTTCTGGAGCCGCTCCCTGATGGGGTACCGGTCCCAGCCCGGCATGATCGGCGGCTCGATCACCTGCCCGGACTCCCAGTCGACCGGGCCCGGCACGGACAGTCCGATGCCGGCCACGTGGGAGGCCGGGATCCCGGCCGCCGCGATGAGGTCCGGGAACCACTCGGCCAGCCGGTCCAGGACGTGTTCGGGCCCCTCGGCGACGTCCAGCGGAGCGGTGTGCTCGGCCAGGATGGTGCCCGCCAGGTCGAGCACGGCGGCCCGGGCGTGCCGGGTCTCCAGGTCGAAGGCGATCACCGAGGCGTGGCCCGGTTCGAACACGATCCGGTGGGAGGGGCGGCCGCCGGTGGAACTGCCCGTGGCGTGGCGCAGCCACCCCGCGCGGTTGAGCAGGTCGAGGCGCTGTCCGACCGTGGAGCGGGACAGGCCGGTCGCCTGCTGGAGGTCGGCGCGGGTGTTGGCGCGGCCGCTGCGGATCAGCTGCAGCAGCGCACCCGCGCTGGCCTGACTTGACGTCATCATGGAGTCCCCCACGGCTCAGCTCTTGTCGGCGCCGCTGGTCAGCCCCTCGGTGAGGAGGCGTTCGGCGGCGAAGAACAGAAGTACCACGGGGATCGTCAGCACCACGGAACCGGCCATCAGGACGGTCTTGGGCACCTCGATGCCGTTGGACAGCTGGGCCAGTCCCAGGGAGACGGTCCACTGGCCGGGGTCGGCGGCGAGGAACAGCAGCGCGAACAGGAACTCGTTCCAGGCGATCATGAAGACGTAGAGGCCGGTCGCCATCAGGGAGGGCAGGGCGAGCGGCAGGATCACCTTGCGGACGGTCTGCAGCCGGGAGCACCCGTCGAGCGCGGCCGCCTCCTCGATCGAGGCCGGGATGGTGACGAGGTAGTTCTTCAGCATGTAGATCGACACCGGCACCGTCTGGGCGACGTAGACGATGGCGAGGCCGACCAGGCTGGAGGAGAGGCCGATCCGGGCGAAGATGACGAAGAGCGGGACGGCCAGCAGCGTCGCAGGGAAGAGGTAGACCGCCAGGAACAGCGCGCTGACCTGCCGGTGGCCGAAGAACTTCAGCCGGCTCACCGCGTAGGCGCCGGGCACCGCCGCCACGAGGGTGAGCACCACCGTGCCGAGGGAGACCAGGGCGGAGTTGCGCAGGAACTTCAGGAAGCCCTGGCCGCCGTCGGAGGTGGAGCGCAGCACGTCCTGGTAGGTGGCGAGGGTGAAGTCCTTCGCCGAGATCCACAGGGATCCGGGGTCGAGCAGGAGCGCGTCGATGGGCTTCAGCGACAGCAGCACCATGTAGTAGAACGGCAGCAGGGTGATCACCGCGAGGAACGCGATGACGAACCAGCGCAGCACGCCGATGAACCGCTCCTCGAACTGGGCCCGGGACAGGGCCGCCTTGCGCGTCACGCTTCCTCCTGGACCTTGTTGCCGAAGAACTTGAAGTAGAAGCCCAGCAGGATCATCAGCGAGACGGCCAGGACGAGCGCCTGGGCGGCCGCGGCTCCCACGTCGTAGCGGGCGGTGAGGAAGTCGTAGACGCGCACGGCGGCCACGTCGGTGCCGGCGCCGCCGCCGGTGAGCAGGTACACGTCGTCGAACTTGTTGAACGTCATGATGAACCGCAGGACGCACAGCAGCGCGATGACCGGCATCAGCTGGGGCAGCAGCACGTGCCGGAACCGCTGGGTCGGGGTGGCCCCGTCGACCAGCGCCGCCTCCTCCAGGGTGTCGGGCACCGCCTGCAGCCGCGCCAGGATGAACAGGAACGCGAACGGGAAGTAGCGCCAGCACTCGAAGACGATGACGGTCAGCAGCGCCAGCGGGATGTCGAAGTGCAGGCCCAGCAGGTGGACTTCGTACTCCCGGGTGGAGAGGAAGGCGATCGGGTCGTCCCAGCCGAACAGCCGCTTGCCCCAGTCGTTGACCACGCCGTACTGCGGACTGAGCGCGACCTCCCAGACGAAGGCCACGGCGACGACGGGCGCGACGTACGGCAGCAGCATCGCCGCGCGCAGCAGCCCGCGTCCCTTGAACGGCTTGCGCAGCGCGAGCGCGGCGATCAGGCCGAGGACGACGGAGCCGAAGGTGGAGCCGGCCGTGTACAGCAGGGTGGTGCCCAGGCTGGACCAGAAGCCGGCCGAGTCGAAGACCTGCGCGAAGTTGTCCAGGGACCAGTTGCCGAACAGGCTCATGCCCTGGATGTCGACGAGCCGGGCCTTCTGGAAGGCGAGCAGCACGGTCCAGGCGATGGGCAGCACGACCACCACGAGGACGACGAGGAAGGTGGGGGAGACGAACGCGAGTCCCGCCCGGTTGGCCCGCCGGCTGGCGGTCATCGGCCGGCGACCCGAGGGGGCGGACCGGTCGGTGGACCGGGGGCTGGAGTCCCGGCGCTGCGGTGCGCCGGCTGGAGCTGTAGTCATGAGGGACCTTCGTGAGGTGCAGGCGGGCGGCTACTGCAAGGACTTCTTCAGGGCGGCGACCTCTTCGTCGGCGTCGCGTGCCGCCTCGGACGGCGAGCTCTGGCCGCTGGTCATGGCGCCGACCGCCTTCGGGACGGGCAGTTCGCCGTTGGTGGCCCCGACCAGGGCTCCCTCGCCCTGGGAGATGCCCCAGCGGCGCATGTTGCTGACCCCGTCGGCGAGCTGGTCCAGCAGGCTGTCGGGGAAGACCTCGTCCAGCGGCTTGCGGGTGTCGACGCCGATCTCGCTGTGGCGCCAGGACTCGAGGTAGCGCTCCGGGGCGTCGGCGGTGCCCTTGCGGACCGGGATCTTGCCCTCGGGCGCCATGCCGAACCAGGACTCGTAGCCGGTGCCCATCATGTACTCGATGAACTCGCGGGAGGCCGCGGTCTCGGCGGTCTTGGTGGTCACCCAGGACGTGATCTCGCCGAACTGGGCCGCCTCCTTGGCGTCGGGGCCCTTCATCGCGGTGACGATGCCGCTGTTGTCCGACAGGTACTGGGGGTCCTTCGCGCACTGGGGACAGCTCGGGAGGGCGTCCTTGCGCAGGCCGGCGAGTTCGTCGAGCAGGAACGAGGACCAGACGACCATCGAGGAGCGCCCGGCGAAGTAGGTGGCCCGGGTGGAGTCCACGGTCTGGGTGCCGGGCGCCCCGTAGGTGCGGGCCAGCCGGTCGTAGGTGCGGAAGGCGGTCTGGCACTGCGGGGAGTCGAGGGCGACCTCGTGCCGGTCGTCGACCAGTTGGCAGTCGTTGGCGAGGGCGATGCTCTCGAAGCTCTGCGAGGTGAAGACGTCACTGGGGTCGGTGGCCGCCGAGATGCCGTCATGGCCCCTGGTGGTCAGCGCCTTGGCGGCGGCCAGCGTCTTCGCGTAGTCGTCGGGCGCCGGCAGGCCCTTCTGCGCCAACTGGTCCTTGCGGTAGACCAGCAACTGGAGCCAGGCGTCGGAGGGCACACCGAGGCTGGTGGCGCCGTCGGAGGTCAGCTCCAGCGCGTTGGCGTTGAACGTGTCCCGGCCGAGTTCGCCGACGATCCGCTTCGGGATGTCGGTGTTCAGCAGGCCGTTGGTGTACATCTGCCAGACCTGGCCCATGGGGGCGGCGCCGATGACGTCGGGCAGCGTGCCCGAGGCCGCCGCCGACATGATCAGCTGCGGCATCTGGGCCTCGTCGACCCCGACGAGTTTGACCTTGATGCCGGTCTTCTTCTCGAACCCGTCGACGACCTTCCGCGTCGCCGCGACCCGGTCGGGGAGGTTCTCCTGGGACCAGACCGTGATCTCACGGTCCGGCTTGCCGGGCCCGGTGCTGCCCGCGCAGCCCGAGAGCAGCCCCACTCCCAGGGCCGCCGTGACGCCGACCGCGGTCGTCCTCGACCGCAGGGTCCTGATGCGCATTGAGTGTCCTCGTTCCGGCTTACGTCTGCTCGCCACGCATCACAGCATCACTTTTGCTTGTTGACAAGACATAAGTTGCGGATATTGTCGACGCAACCGCATCAGCAACCCTTCCGGAGCCCTCCGTGTCATCCGTGTCGCCGAAGTCAGCAGCGTCGCCCGTGCCGTCCGTGGAGCGGGTCGTCCAGTTCACCGGCCCCCGCCAGGTCGAGGTCGCCGAGCACGTCAGGGCCGAACTGCCGCCCGGCCACCTGCGGGTCCGCACCCGGTACTCGGGTATCTCGGCGGGCACCGAACTCACCGCCTACCGCGGCACCAACCCGTATCTGACCCGGACCTGGGACCCCGAGGCGCGGCTCTTCCGCGACGGCGCGCCCGGCATCGAGTACCCGGTGGCCGGCTGGGGCTACTCCGAGGTCGGCGAGGTCGTCGAGGTCTCTCCGGAGCTGGCCGGCACCCCCGGCCTGCCGGTCGCCGGCGAGCTGGTGTGGGGCATCTGGGGCCACCGCAGCGAGGGCATCGTGCCCGCCGAGCGCATGATCGGCCACACCCTCCCTCCCGGCCTCGAACCGCTGGCCGGCGCCTTCGCACGGGTCGGCGCCATCGCGTACAACGCCGTCCTGGCCGGTGACATCCACCTCGGCGAGGACGTCGCCGTCTTCGGGCAGGGCGTCATCGGCCTGCTCACCACCCGGCTCGCCCGGCTCAGCGGCGCCCGCGTCACCGCCGTGGACGCCCTCGACGGCCGTCTGGAGGCCGCGAAGCGGTACGGCGCCCAGCACACCCTCAACGCCCGCGCCGACGCCGTCGCCGAACGCGTCCGCGAGGCCACCGGCGGCCTCGGCGCCGACCTGGCCATCGAGATCAGCGGCGCCTACCCGGCCCTGCACGAGGCGCTGCGCTCGGTCGCCGCGGGCGGACGCGTCGTCGCCTCCGGCTTCTACCAGGGCGACGGCATCGGCCTGCGGCTCGGCGACGAGTTCCACCACAACCGCGTCCAGCTGATCTGCTCCCAGATCGGCGGCGTCCCGCCGCAGTTGTCCAACCGCTGGACCGTCGAACGCCTCCAGCAGACCTTCCTGCGCCTGGTCGCCGAGGGCCAGGTCGACGTCGACGCCCTGGTGAGCCACGTCGTCCCCGTCGCCGACGCGGCCGACGCCTACGTACTGCTGGACGAGCGGCCCGCCGAGGCGCTGCAGGTCGTCCTGGAATTCTGAGACCCGCTCCATTGCGACCGGTATTTCCCGAAAGGCCCCCCATGCTCAAGACCGCCGTCCAGGAACAGCTGCTGCCCGGGGACACCCTCCAGGCCAAGTGGGACTTCGCCCGGCAGGCCGGATACGACGCGATCGAACTGCGCGGCAAGGGAGACTTCCACTTCGCCTCCCGCCTCGGTGAACTGAAGCAGGCCCGCCAGGACGGCGTCGTGATGCCGACCGTCTGCGTCGACATGCTGCACTTCCTCGGCGCCTTCGACGAGGACGTCCGCCGCGACGCCGTCGCCCAGATGAAGTCCCAGCTCACCGTCATCGCCGAGATCGGCGGCGTGGGCGCCCAGACCCCCGCCTCGTACGGCATGTTCTCCCGCCGGCTGCCGCCCTTCGAGCCGCCGCGCACCGAGGAGGAGGACCGCGAGGTGCTCCTCGCCGGCCTCACCGAACTCGGCGAGCACGCCCGCAAGGAGGGCGTCACGCTCTTCCTGGAGCCGCTCAACCGCTACGAGGACCACATGGTCAACCGGCTCGACCAGGCCGCCGGCCTGATCCGCGCCGTCGGCCTCGACTCGGTCCGGATCGGCATCGACAGCTACCACATGAACATCGAGGAGACCGACCCCGCCGCCGCGATCGTCGCCCACGCCGACGTCATCGGCCACGCCCAGGTCTCCGACTCCAACCGCTTCCAGCCCGGCGCCGGACACCTCGACTGGCCCGCCTGGCTCGGCGCCCTGCACACCATCGGCTACGACGGCCACCTCGCCCTCGAATGCCGGCTGACCGGCGACCCCCTGGACGCCGTGCGCTCCGTCCCCGGCTTCCTCGCGAGGTCCGGCGCGTGAACTCCCCCGACCTCCTGGACCGGCCCGCGCCCGCCGCGCCCGCAGACCTGACCCTGCGGCGCGGCGCGGCGCGGGTCCTCCTCGACAACTGGACCGGCGCCTCCACCGTCCCCTCCCGCACCCTCTACCCGCACCAGTGGAGCTGGGACTCCGCCTTCGTCGCCATCGGGCTGTGCCACCTGTCGGTGCGCCGCGCCCAGCGCGAACTGGAGTCCCTGCTGGCCGCGCAGTGGGCGGACGGCCGCGTCCCGCACATCGTCTTCAACCCGGCCCTGCCGCACGGCGCCTACTTCCCCAGCCCCGACTTCTGGCAGTCCTCCCGGGCCGGCCGCGCCGCGGGCGCACCGTCGGCCGCCGAGACCTCGGGCATCGTCCAGCCGCCCGTGCACGCGCTGGCGGCCTGGCTGGTGCACCGCGCCGACCCGGACGAGTCCCGCCGCCGCGGTTTCCTCGCCCGCGTCCACCCGCGCCTCGCCGCCTGGCACGACTACCTCCTCGACCGCCGCGACCTCGGCGGCGGAGGCCTCGCGGCCGTCGTGCACCCGTGGGAACCCGGCATGGACAACAGCCCCTGCTGGGACCGGGCGCTCCAGCGGATCGAGCCCAGCCCGCCCGGCACCTTCCGGCGCGCCGACCTCGACCACGGCCACCCCGCCGACCGGCCCACCGACCTCGACTACGGCCGCTACGTGCGGCTGGCCACCGAGTACCGGGAGGCCGGCTACGACGACCGGACGGCACCCCACCGGTTCGCCGTGGAGGACCCGTCCTTCAACGCGCTGCTGGCCGTCAGCGAACTGGCGCTCGCCGCCACGGCACGCGAACTGGGCCTGCCGGGGGAGCGGCACACGGAGCGGGCCGCCGCACTGACCCGGGCGCTGGTGGACCGGCTGTGGGACGCGGAGGCCGGACTGTTCCGCGTCCGCGACCTGCACACCGGCACGCACGTCGACGAGCGGAGCGTCAGCGGCCTGGTCCCGCTGCTCGTCCCGCACCTGCCCGCGGACGTCGTCCGAAGCCTGCACGCCACGCTGACCGGGGCGCACTTCCGCGCCCCGGCCACCCGGCTGGTGCCGAGCTACGACCTGACCGGCCCCGCCTTCGACCCCACCCGGTACTGGCGCGGCCCCGCCTGGTTCAACACGGCCTGGCTGATCGAGCGGGGACTGCGCACCCACGGCCTGCGGCAGGACGCCGACGTGCTGCGCGCCGACTTCCTCGCCCGGGCCGGAGACTCGGGGTTCGCCGAGTACGTCGACCCCGGCACCGGCGCGGCCCGAGGCACCCGGCACTTCTCCTGGACCGCCGCCCTCACCCTCGACCTGCTGAGCAACGGCCCGGCGGCGGACCACCCGACCGGGTCCGACCCGACGGGACACGATCTGACGGAGGCCCGGTCATGACCACGGCCGAAAGCCGCGTCCAACTCGTGCGCGACGCCACCTTCGTACGGCTCGGCACCGACGGCGAGATCACCGGCACCCGCGGCACGGCCCCGGACGGCCTGTTCTTCCAGGACGCCCGGCACCTGAGCCGCTGGCGGCTCACCGTCGACGGCACCGCGCCCGTCGTCCTGGTGCCCGCCACGGCGGACGGCGACTCCACGGCCGCCTGCGTCCTGACCCCCGAGGGCACCCGGGACCACCCGCCCGCCTACACCGTCTTCCGGCGGCAGAGCGTCACCGCGGGCGCGTTCACCGAGCACCTGACCCTGGTCAGCAACCGCCCCGATCCCGTGACCGCCCACGTCGAGCTGACCGTCGGCGCCGACTTCGCCGACCTCTTCGAACTCCGCGCCGACGACCGCCACTACGCCAAGCCCGGCGCCGAGTACGAGACCCACGACGGCGCCGACGGGCCGGTCTTCACCTACCGGCGGGCCGCATGGCACGCCCGTACGGAACTCACCTGCCGCCCCGCCCCGGAGACGGCCGGATTGGCCGAGCCGCAAGGGGACGCCACCGTCCGGACCCTGTCCTGGCGGCTGCCGCTCGACGCGCACGGACGGGCGGAGGTGCGGCTGACCGCCCGCGCCCACCCGCACGGACACACCGCGCCGACCTCCTCCACCCCCGTCACCGGCCAACGGCACCCGCACGGCCACACGCCGGCGACGGACAACCTCACCCGCACCTGTGAACGCGGACTGGCCGATCTCGACCTGCTGACCATCCCGGTCACCGGCGTCGACGGCGAGCACCTGCGCGTTCCCGCCGCGGGCATCCCGTGGTTCATGACCCTGTTCGGGCGCGACTCGCTGCTGACCTCGTACTTCCTGCTGCCGTACCGGCCCGCGACGGCGGCAGCCGTACTGAGTGCGCTCGCCGCCGTCCAGGGCGAGCGCCACGACCCCTTCAGCGGCGAGCAGCCCGGACGCATCGTCCACGAGACCCGGCACGGCGAACTCGCCCACTTCCGGCAGGTCCCGTACGGCCGCTACTACGGCGCCGTCGACGCCACCCCGCTCTTCCTCGTGCTGCTCCACGCCCACCACGAGACGACCGGGGACCGCACCCTCGCCGTCCGCCTGGAGCGGCACGCCCGGCGGGCCGTCGACTGGATGCTCACCGACGGCGGCCTCGAACGGCACGGCTACCTCGTCTACACCCCCGACCCGAACGGTCTGGTCAACCAGAACTGGAAGGACTCCGAGGGCGCCGTCTGCTTCGCCGACGGAACCCAGGCCGAGGGACCGATCGCGGTCTCGGAGGCACAGGGCTACGCCTACGACGCGCTCCTGCGCACCGCCGAACTCGCCGCCGGCGTCTGGGGCGACGAACCCTACGCGCGCCGCCTGCGCGAGACCGCCGCGGGGCTGCGCGCCCGCTTCACGGCGGACTTCTGGATGCCCGGGGCCGGCTTCCCGGCCCTCGCCCTGGACGGCGACGGCCGCCAGGTCGACGCGCTGGCCTCGGACGCCGGGCATCTGCTGTGGTCCGGCATCCTCGACGAGGACCGCGCCCGCCGGGTGGGCAAACGGCTGCTGGAGCCGGACTTCTTCTCCGGCTGGGCCATCCGCACCCTGGCCGCCGGACAGCGCCCGTACCACCCGCTCTCCTACCACCGGGGCAGCGCCTGGCCGCACGACAACGCGGTCGTCGCGCTGGGCCTGGCCCGCCAGGGACTCGCGGACGAGGTGCGCACCGTCGCCGACGGCCTGATCGCGGCGGCGTCCCACCACGGCCACCGGCTCCCCGAGGTCCTGGCCGGCTACGACCGCTCCGCGACCCCCGCACCGGTCCCGTACCCCCACTCCTGCTCCCCGCAGGCCTGGGCGGCGGCCACCCCGCTGGCCCTGCGGACGGCGCTGGGGGGGGCGGCTCAGTCCCTGACGGGCGCCGCCGTGCTCGCGCGGACGACGAGGCGCGGCTCCACTGACGCGGGTTCGGGCACCGTCTCGGGGGCGGCGATGTAGCGCAGCAGGTGGGCGACGGCGAGTTCGCCCATCTGCGCGAAGGGCTGGGCGACGGTGGTCAGGGGCGGTGAGCAGTACTCCGCCAGCTCGATGTCGTCGACGCCCACCACGGAGATGTCCTCCGGGACGCGCCGCCCCAGTTCGCGCAGGGCCCGGACGACGCCGAACGCCATCTCGTCGCTCGCCACGAACACCGCCGTCGCGTCCGGGATCCTGCCCAGGACCAGCCCGCCCCGGTACCCGGAGGCGGGCGACCAGTCGCCCTCCAGGGGCGGGGGCACCGCGCGCCCGGCGGCCTCCAGCGTGGTCCGCCAGCCCTCCCGTCTGCTGGCGGCCTCCAGCCACTGCTCCGGGCCCGCGAGGTGCCAGACCGTCTCGTGGCCGAGGTCCAGCAGATGCCGGGTGGCCAGCCGGGCCGCCAGCGACTGGTCCACGGCGACTACCTCGGTGGCGTCGGTGCGGGAGCCGTCGATGGTGAGCGTGGGGGTGGCACGGGTCAGCTCTTCGAGCCGCGGGCTGGTGTGGATCAGCGGCACCGACAGGATGATGCCCTCCACGCCCTGGTCGGTGAGCCGGGACAGTGCGTCCTCGATGGCGGACGTGTCCAGCGAGGCGGTGGTCGCGGTGCTCACCGTGTATCCGGCGGCCTGTGCGGCGCCCTCGATGCCCGAGGTGACCAGGGCGCGTGAGTAGAAGGTGGTGCGGAGGGTCACCACGCCGATCGTGCGGCTGCGCCCGGAGGAGAGCATGCGGGCCGCGTTGTTGCGCCGGTACCCGAGCCTGGCCACCGCGGCCATGACGTCGGCCCGCGTCTTCTCCCGCACGTGCGGATGGCCCGAGAGCACCCGCGACACCGTCTGCGCGGACACCCCGGCGGCGCGGGCCACGTCGGTCATCCCCGGCGGCCGTCGCCCACCGTCGCCCTGTTGCTTCGTCATGCGGTCCTTCCTCGGGTGCCCTCCTGGCCGATGGTATCGCTGACATGAGCTGTCACCTGGTGTTTCCCGGGCCCTGGGCCGTGCTCGTCCCAACTTGTTGGCATCGATAACATTGTCTGCCATAGTCAAGCGGGACAGCACCCGCCTCCGCCCAGGGATCGATAACAACCGGGGCGGGACCGGCACGACTTCCGGAGCCGTCGAGTGACCCTCCCGCGCACGCCCATACTCACCCACGCCGACGGCACGTTCCTGCGCGCCGGCCGCCCGCACCGCATCCTGTCCGGCTCGCTGCACTACTTCCGCGTCCACCCGGAGCAGTGGGCCGACCGCCTGGACCGGCTGGCGGCCCTCGGGCTCAACACCGTGGACACCTACGTCCCGTGGAACTTCCACGAACGCCGCCCCGGCGAGGCCGACTTCGACGGCTGGCGGGACATCGCGCGCTTCGCCCGGCTGGCCCAGCGGACCGGCCTCGACGTGATGGTGCGGCCCGGTCCCTACATCTGCGCCGAGTGGGACAACGGCGGGTTGCCGGCCTGGCTCACCGGCACCCCCGGCATGCGGCTGCGCACCAGCCACGGCCCCTACCTGGAAGCGGTCGGCCGCTGGTTCGACGCGCTCGTCCCGCGCCTGGCCGAACTCCAGGCCGTACACGGCGGACCGGTCGTCGCCGTCCAGATCGAGAACGAGTACGGCAGCTACGGCGACGACCACGACTACGTCCGCTGGGTGCGGGACGCCCTGACCGACCGCGGCATCACCGAACTGCTCTACACCGCCGACGGCCCCACGCCGCTCATGCACGACGGCGGGAGCGTCCCCGGCGAACTGGCGGCCGCCACCTTCGGCTCCCGGCCAGAGGAGGCGGCGGCACTCCTGCGCGCACGCCGGCCCGGTGAGCCCTTCTTCTGCGCCGAGTTCTGGAACGGCTGGTTCGACCACTGGGGCGAGAAACACCACGTGCGGTCCTCGGACAGCGCCGCCCGGGACGTCGGGGACATCCTCGACGCGGGCGGCTCGGTCAGCCTCTACATGGCGCACGGCGGCACCAACTTCGGCCTGTGGGCCGGCGCCAACCACGACGGGGACTCCCTGCAACCCACGGTCACCAGTTACGACTCGGACGCCCCGGTGTCCGAACACGGCGCGCTCACCCCCAAGTTCCACGCACTGCGGGAGAGGTTCGCCACCGTGCCCGGCGTCCTGGAGCGCCTGCGGCCCCTGCCCGCCGACCCGCCCCTGCTGCCGCCCGCGACGCTGCCCGTGACCCGGCGGGCCGCCCTGCTGGACGGAGTGCGCGCCGCCGCCGAGCCCGTGCACGCGCCCGTGCCGCTCGGCTTCGACGAACTCGGCCAGTCCGCCGGCCTCGTGCTCTACACGGCCCACCCACTGCTGCCCGCCGGCCGCCACGAGGTGACCGTGACCGGACTGCACGACCGGGCCCAGGTGTTCGCCGACGGCGTGCCCGTCGCCGTACTCGACCGCGAGACCGCCGCCTTCCCCCTCACCGGCACCGGTGCGCGCGTCCGGCTGGAGCTGCTGGTGGAGAACCAGGGGCGGATCAACTACGGGCCGCTCCTCGGCCAGGGCAAGGGCATCCTCGGCGGCGTACGGGTCGAGCGCCGGCTCGTGCACGGCTGGACCATGCACCCGCTCCCGCTGGACGAGTGGTCGCCGCACGACATCGCCCGCGCCACGTCGGCCGCCGGGCCCGGCTCCACGGCCGGGTTCGCCACCGCCGTGCTGGACGTCCCCGAACCCGCCGACACCTTCCTCGCCCTGCCCGGATTCGCCAAGGGCTTCGTCTGGGTCGGCGACATGCTGCTCGGGCGGTACTGGGAGGCGGGCCCCCAGACCACCCTCTACCTGCCCCGGCCCCTCCTCCGCCCGGGCCCCAACACCCTCACCGTCCTGGAGCTGGAACGCCTCGGCGACCACATCGCCCTCGTGGACCGCCCCGACCTCGGACCGGCCGAGGAGTACGTCGAGACCTTTGACTGACCGAACCCGCCCCCGCTCACCGGCCCGCACACCGCAATCGCTTCACCAACCCCCACTGGTAGCAAAACGAGTTGAGGAGTACCCGTGTCACGGTTGACCGCTCCCCGAAGCAGACTCGCCCTCGCGGCCGTCGCCACCGCGCTCGCCCTCGCCGGCGGCGCCTCGCTCGGGTCCCCGCCCGCGGCCGCGTCCGGCCCCGGCACCACCTACATCGTCACCGTCGGGGACAAGGGCTCCTGGACCCGGCCCGACGACACCCCGGCCGCCACCTACATCGACAAGGACGGCACCTTCTACTACCAGCAGGCCCACGCGCTGTACGGCGCCGAGGACAGCCGCGCCTGGAGCTTCTACACCGGCACCGACTTCGACACCGCCGAACGGTCCGCGATCAGCGACGCCGTCGACCCCGGCGAGCCCAGGGACCGCAACGACGACACCACCTGGCGGTGCAACAACAGCCCGACCGGCAAGGAGTCCACCTTCCCGCCCGCCGGCTCGCACTACGCGCAGAAGAACTACTGCGACCTGGCCGGTGTGTGGGTGGACCCGGACACCGGCGACTGGTACGGCCTGGTGCACAACGAGTTCACCCCGCAGCCCTTCGCCGACGGCCTCCACTACGACGGCATCGACTACGCGGTCTCCCGCGACCAGGGCCGGACCTGGTCCGTCGAGGACCACGTCATCACCTCGCCGTACAGCACGGAGCGCGGTGACACCGAGGCGTTCCCGGAGCAGACCTACCACTACGGCGACGGCGACCCCCGCCTGTTCGCCGACACCGCCTCCGGGTACTTCTACGTCTACTACGGCTCGCGGATCGTGGACAAGGGCGGCAGCTGGAAGGCGTTCCACGCCCACGTGGCCCGCGCGCCGATGTCCGGCAAGATGGCGCCCGGCACCTGGCAGAAGTGGTACGACGGCGCCTGGTCCGAGCCCGGCGTCGGGGGCCGCGAGAGCAACATGGTGCCGGTCGGCGGCTCCGGGGACACCGGTTACACGCCCGTGGCGGACGAGTACGACCCGGCCACTCCCGGCAAGGTCGACGAGCAGGTGGCGGCGGGCGAGATGCCCCCGACCTCGCCCCTGTTCGTCATGGACGTCACCTACAACGCCCACCTGGGCCTGTACGTGGGTGAACCCCAGGCGGTCGACCAGAGCGGCGACGCCCCGCAGCAGTTCTACGCCACCGACGACCTCGCCACGCAGAAGTGGTTCCCGATCGGCGACACCGGCGACCACACCAACGCGTCCTGGTACCGCTGGTTCCTCGACGGTGTGAACCGGACCGGCTCCGGCATCGTCGGCAAGTCGTTCCGCTCGTACTGCTCCTTCGGCTGCTCGGACGGCAAGGCCGGCGAGTACGTCGACATCTCGATCGGCACCTCCGACCCGGCGGCACCGGTCGACGTGGACAAGACGTACCGGATCACCGGGGCGGACGGCCGGGCCCTCGCCCAGCGGACGGCGCACGGCTCCGCCACCACGTCGGTGCGCGGTGCGAAGCCGTCCGGACTGGCGGAGTGGGTCTTCACCGGCAACGGCGACGGCTCCTACCGCATCGCCAACGCCGCGACCGGCGGGCTGCTCGGCGTCGACTCCAGCACCACGGCCGGCCGGGCATGGGGCACCAAGCCCACCGTCACCCGGCCCGGCAGCGGCGGACCCTCCGTCGGACAGCAGTGGTTCATCATCCCCGGTACCTCCGCCGACTCCACCGCCGACGGCACGTACCGGCTGGTCAACCGCTACAGCGGCCTGGTGATCGGCGTCTCCGGCAACCCCCACCGGCGCGCCGAGACCACGCCCGTCCGCTCCTGGACCGACAGCACCGGCGACCGCGTCGGCGGCCGGCGCGGCCCCGGGGAGCAGACGCTGACCCTCACGCCGACCGGGCGCGCCGGCTGACGTGACGGGGTGAGCGCCGGGCCGGGACACGTGCGG
>NZ_JBHYJX010000062.1:0-44355 GCF_042740985.1 Streptomyces sp. NPDC058985
GCTCGCCGAGGGCGCGCACGTGGTCGTCACCGAGGTGCGCATGGACGTCGTGCGGGCCCTCACCGAGCGGCACCCCTCGGTGGTCGCCGTCGCCGACACCGAGGCGCTGATCCGGGTGGAGAACCTCGACATCTACGCGCCCTGCGCGCTCGGGGGTGCGCTCGACGACGACTCCGTGCCGGTGCTGACCGCCCGGGTGGTGTGCGGCGCCGCCAACAACCAGCTCGCCCACCCCGGAGTGGAGAAGGACCTCGCCGACCGCGGGATCCTCTACGCGCCGGACTACGTGGTGAACGCCGGCGGTGTCATCCAGGTCGCCGACGAGCTGCACGGCTTCGACTTCGACCGGTGCAAGGAGAAGGCCGCGAAGATCTTCGACACCACGCTGGCCATATTCGCACGTGCGAATGAGGACGGTATTCCGCCGGCCGCCGCGGCCGACCGGATCGCCGAGCAGCGGATGGCGGAGGCGCGCCCGCGGGGGTGATCCCGCGGCGGTCCTCCGGTGATCGGGCAGGGCCCTCGCAGGTTTGACCGGTACCCGTCGGGGGGAGTTGGAGAGAACTCTCACTTATCCCGGCGGGTCGACCGTCGAAAGGTGGTTAAAATCGCCATTGACCAGCGAGGACGGGGCGCCTCGAAGGTCCTGGGGATGGCCACGTGCTGCGGGCGACGTACCGTATGGGCGTGGGCTCAGGTACCGTGGAAGCCCTACGGACCGGTCTCTCCACGGAGAGCCCGTTCCGGACCATGAACGCGTGTCAAGACTCTGGGGCCGTCGAGCCCCGTCGTTGAGGGGGTCGAGCCATGGGGCGCGGCCGGGCCAAGGCCAAGCAGACGAAGGTCGCCCGCCAGCTGAAGTACAACAGCGGTGGGACTGATCTCTCCCGCCTGGCCGAGGAGCTGGGCGCATCGCCGTCGAATTCGCAACCGCCGAATGGCGAGCAATTCGAGGACGATGAGCAAGACGATGACGTGTACGCCAAGTACGCCGACCTCTATGAGGACGACGACGAGGACGAGGACGGCCAGTCCCCGAGCCAACAGCGACGCGGCGCTTGACCTTGTACTGAGCACCTTCCCGGTCGGTGATGTATGTCACCGACCGGGTTCTGTGCTGCCCGCGGGATCTCAGCCGGCGTAGTCGCCCACCAGTGCCGCGCCCGTCTCGTGGTCCGCGCGGTCGGTGATCTCGCCGGCCACCCAGGCGTCCACGCCGCGGTCGGCCAGGGTCGTCAGGGCCACGTCCGTCGATTCCTCGGGCACGATCGCGATCATGCCCACGCCCATGTTCAGGGTCTTCTCCAGCTCCAGGCGCTCGACCCGGCCGGTGCGGCCGACGAGGTCGAAGATCGCGCCCGGGGTCCAGGTGGAGCGGTCGACGACGGCGTGCAGTCCGTCGGGGATCACCCGGGCCAGGTTGGCCGCGAGGCCGCCGCCGGTGACGTGGCTGAAGGCGTGGACCTCGGTGGTGCGCAGGAGGGCCAGGCAGTCCAGCGAGTAGATCTTGGTCGGCTCCAGCAGCTCCTCACCGAGGGTGCGGCCCAGACCGTCCAGGTGGGCGTCGAGCGCCAGGCCGCCCTCGTTCAGCAGGACGTGCCGGACGAGCGAGTACCCGTTCGAGTGAAGCCCGGAGGACGCCATGGCGATCACCGCGTCACCCGAACGGATGCGATCGGCGCCGAGTACCCGGTCGGCCTCCACGACGCCCGTACCGGCGCCGGCGACGTCGAAGTCGTCCTCGCCGAGCAGGCCGGGGTGCTCGGCCGTCTCACCGCCGACGAGGGCGCAGCCGGCCAGGACGCAGCCCTCGGCGATGCCCTTGACGATCGCGGCGACGCGCTCGGGGTGGACCTTGCCGACGCAGATGTAGTCGGTCATGAAGAGCGGCTCGGCGCCGCACACCACGATGTCGTCCATGACCATGGCGACCAGGTCGTGGCCGATGCTGTCGTAGACGCCCAGCTGCCGGGCGATGTCGACCTTGGTGCCGACGCCGTCGGTGGCGGAGGCGAGCAGCGGCCGCTCGTAGTTCTTGAGGGCGGAGGCGTCGAAGAGGCCGGCGAAGCCGCCGATGCCGCCGAGGACCTCGGGGCGGCGGGTCTTCTTCACCCATTCCTTCATGAGCTCGACTGCGCGGTCGCCCGCCTCGATGTCGACACCTGCTGTTTTGTAGGACGCCGCTGCGTAGCCGGCACCAGTTGTGTCAGGCATGACGATAGAACCTTCGTGTCGTACGGCAGGTATTGCGGACGGACGGCTACGGGCGACGGATGGCGTCGGCGGCGGCCGTACCGGCGGGCCCGGCGGCCAGCTCGGTCTCCAGGAGCTGCTTGCCGAGCAGCTCGGGGTCGGGCAGCTCCATCGGGTACTCGCCGTCGAAGCAGGCACGGCACAGGTTCGGCTTGGCGATGGTGGTCGCCTCGATCATGCCGTCGATGGAGATGTAGGCGAGGGAGTCGGCGCCCATGGAGGTGCCGATCTCCTCGACGCTCATGCCGTTGGCGATGAGCTCGGCGCGGGTGGCGAAGTCGATGCCGAAGAAGCAGGGCCACTTCACCGGCGGGGACGAGATCCGGATGTGGACCTCGGCGGCGCCGGCCTCGCGGAGCATGCGGACCAGGGCCCGCTGGGTGTTGCCGCGGACGATGGAGTCGTCCACGACGACCAGCCGCTTGCCCTTGATGACTTCCTTCAGAGGGTTCAGCTTCAGGCGGATGCCCAGCTGGCGGATGGTCTGCGAGGGCTGGATGAAGGTGCGGCCGACGTAGGCGTTCTTGACCAGGCCGTTACCGAAGGGGATGCCGGAGGCCTCGGCGTACCCGATGGCGGCGGGCGTGCCGGACTCCGGGGTCGCTATGACCAGGTCGGCCTCGGCGGGGGCCTCCTTCGCCAGCTTGCGGCCCATCTCGACGCGCGAGAGGTAGACGTTGCGGCCGGCGATGTCGGTGTCCGGGCGGGCCAGGTACACGTATTCGAAGACGCAGCCCTTGGGCTTCGCTTCCGCGAATCGTGAAGTGCGCAGGCCGTTCTCGTCGATGGCGACGAACTCGCCCGGCTCGATCTCCCGGACGAAGCTGGCGCCGCAGATGTCGAGGGCGGCGGACTCGGAGGCCACCACCCAGCCGCGCTCCAGCCGCCCGAGGACCAGCGGGCGGATGCCCTGCGGGTCACGGGCGGCGTAGAGGGTGTGCTCGTCCATGAAGACGAGGGAGAAGGCGCCGCGCACCTGGGGCAGCACCTTGCCGGCCGCCTCCTCGATGGTCAGCGGCTTGCCGTCGTCGTCCACCTGGCCCGCGAGCAGCGCCGTCACCAGGTCGGTGTCGTTGGTCGCCGCGACCCGGGTGGAGCGGCCGTCCTGCTTGGGCAGGTCGGCGACCATCTCGGCAAGCTGGGCGGTGTTGACGAGGTTGCCGTTGTGCCCGAGCGCGATGGAGCCCTGCGCGGTGGCACGGAAGGTCGGCTGGGCGTTCTCCCACACGGAGGCACCGGTGGTCGAGTAGCGGGCGTGACCGACCGCGATGTGACCCTGGAGCGAACCGAGTGAGGTCTCGTCGAAGACCTGGGAGACCAGGCCCATGTCCTTGAAGACGAGGATCTGGGAACCGTTGCTTACCGCGATACCCGCGGATTCCTGGCCCCGATGCTGGAGGGCGTAGAGCCCGAAGTAGGAGAGCTTTGCGACCTCTTCGCCAGGAGCCCAGACACCGAAGACGCCGCATGCGTCCTGGGGGCCCTTCTCGCCTGGAAGCAGATCGTGATTGAGTCGACCGTCACCACGTGGCACGCCACCGAGTGTAGGCGAGATCGACCACTGGTCCGAATTCGGGATTTCGGCTCACCAGCGGATCACCGATCGGCCACGGCTCGCACGGTCGTCCCGTCTTCGCTGGTCAGGGTGAGGGTTTCCTGATCGATCCGGTAATCGACCGGACCCTTGAGGAAGCTCAGCATCCGCTTCTCGGCGTCCATGAGTGAGCCTTCGCACATCATTCGGGTCGTGGAAGGGGCGCCGACGGTGATACGCCCGTCGCTGACGGTGGCCTCGGCGTTGACGCGGTTGCAGGGGAGGCGGCCGGAGACGGTCTTGGCCTCCGGGTCGAAGGTGAGGCGGGCGCGGTCCTGCTGGGCCGGGCTGGTCACGGTCCACTCCGTGCCGTACAGGGACGCGTCCTTGGCCCGGCTGAGCTCGACGGTGTCACCCCCGGAGGTGGTGAACGTCAGGCCGTCGCCCTCGCTCTCGGTGGTGAGGGGGCCGGCGGTGAGGGCGCGGCCGAGGGACTTCTCGAACTCGACGGGCGTCTGGTCGCAGGCCTTCTCGGTGAACATCGCGTCACTGAGCCGGACGCGTTCGCCCTTGACGTCGGCGCGCGCGCTGAAGGTGTTGCAGCCGGTGCTGCCCTCCGCCTGGCCGGCGTCGTCGATCCGGACCCGTGCCTCGTCCGGTGCCTTGTGGGTGGTGCCGTCGACGGTGACGCTGTCGATGCTCCACTGCACGCCGGTGATGGACTTTCCGGCGCCTACGGAGGCGCTGCCGTCGTCCGCCTTCTCGCTGCCGCAGGCCGCGGCGAGCGGGACGAGCGCGGCGACGGCCGCCACGGTCAGGGTCTTCCTTCGCTGCTGCTTCTGCCTGTACATGGCGATTCGACGGAGGACTGGAGGATCCGGTTCCCCTCCCTCTCCGCTCACTCTCGCTACCTCTCGCTCCCTCTCGCTCCCTCTCCTCGCGGCCGTCGCCCGGTCAGCCGAGCAGGGGCAGCAGCGCACCCAGGTCGGCCCGCTCCCCGCTCGCGCTCAGCTTCGCCTCGGCCACCGCGTCCTCCCAGGTCAGCCGCCCGGTGGCCAGCCGGACCCAGGTCAGCGGATCGGTCTCGACGACGTTGGGCGGGGTGCCCCGGGTGTGCCGGGGGCCCTCGACGCACTGGACGACGGCGTACGGCGGGATCCGCACCTCGGTCGAGGCGCCGGGCGCCTTCACGGCGAGCGCGTCGGCGAGCAGCCGGGTGGCGGCGGCCAGGGCCTGCCGGTCGAGAGGGATGTCGAGGCCGGGTACGGCGGCGGTGAGGTCGTCGGTGTGCACGACGAGTTCGACGGTGCGGGTGACGACGTAGTCGGCGAGCGGCAGCGCGCCCCCGCTGGTGGGGAGCAGCCGGCTGCCCGGGTGGGTGTCGAGGCGCTCGGTGAAGCGCCGCTCGGCGTCGGCGAGATGGGCGTCGAGGCCGGGGTGGTCGGCGGCCAGCCGCCGGGCGGTGCCGGCGATGGCGTCCGCGTCGGCGTCGATCGCGAACGGCCAGTCGAGCAGCCGCCCGTCCTGCCGCGCGGGCTCGGGCTCGCCGAGCAGCCGGTCCACGGCGGTCAGCGCCGTCCCGACATGCGCGACCAGTTCCCGCACGGTCCAGTCGCCGAGCCGGGTCGGCAACGCGAGCTGCTCGGCGGTGAGGCCACGGACGGCCGCCCGCACGTTCCCGAACTGAGCGAGGACGGCGCCACGGGTGCGGGCGGGGTCGTAGGCGCGGGGGCGTCGTCTGGCGGGCGGCATGGGGGCGAGCTTATGCGGATGCGCCGGTCGGTGAGGGGGTCTCGAAGACCTCGCCGTTGCGCGGGACGCCGATGTCGTGCCAGGTGAAGGGGATGCCCCGGGCGGTGTCCGGGTCGGGGCCGTCCATCAGCTGGAAGTGGACGTGGGGCTCGGTGGAGTTGCCGGAGTTGCCGCAGCGGCCGAGGACCTGCCCGGCGGTGACCCGGTCGCCCTCGCGGACGGCCAGGGAGCCGCGCTGGACGTGGGCGTACAGGGCGTGGATGCCGTCGCCGAGATCGATGACGACGTGGTTGCCGACGATGCGGCGGACGCCGGCGAGTTCGCGGACCGAGCCCTCCAGGATCATCAGGTACAGCAGCCCCGGCAGCGAGTTGCGGCTCAGGTGGTCGCGCTGGGTGTCGGAGACCCGGACGACGGTGCCGTCGGCCACCGCGAGCAGCGGGGCGCCGAACGCCGGGAAGTCGCGGTTGCGGCGGGCGATCGGCCACAGCACGCGGAAGCCGGGGCGGGCGCCGGGCTTCGGCTCGGCGACGAGGTCGATGGCGAAGGTCTGCCCGTAGGCGTGGATGCCGTGGCTCGGGGTGCGGTCGGCCGGGCTGTTCAGCGCGGACCAGCGGCCGGTCACGGGCGGGCCGACCTCGACGGGCTCGTGGGCGGTGCCGGGGGCGTCCGGGGCGCCGCCCCAGCGGTTGACCACGGTGATCAGGGCGTACGCCAGGGCCAGCGGCAGGAAGTTCCACCACCAGCCGTGGTCCAGGTCGAACAGCACGCTGGCGGCCACCGCGCACAGGAAGGCCACTTGCAGCAGCCGGAAGACGAGCATGGCGAGCTTGCGGACGGACATCGTTCCCCCTGGTCTTCGTGATGGTCCCGGTCAGCGCCGGGCCGTCGACAGCGCCACCAGCAGCGGTACGACCCGCCCCGGCGGCACCTCGTGGCGGCCCCGGCCGGTGGCGTGCAGCCAGCCGGCGCCGGTGAGCTGGCGCAGGTGGTGGTAGATCTGGCCGGTCGTGCCCACGCCGTCCAGCTCGGCCAGTTCGGCCGCGGTGCGCCGGCCGCCGAGGATCTCGCGCAGCAGCCGCAGCCGTACCGGATGACCGAGCGCGGCGAACACCTCGGCGGAGTCGGCCCAGTCGCCCTCCATCAGGCCGTCGGCCGGGGTGCCGTACTGCCAGTCGTACTGCTCCCCGGTCGGGAGGCGGACGGAGCCGGTGAACAGGACGCCGCCGGCTTCCGCCCCCAACTCGGTGAGCTGCTCCTTCAGGCCTTCCAGGGCCCAGAGGTCGCCCTCACCCGGGCGGGGAGCAGGTCGGCCCCCGGCTTCCTCCAGTACCGCCAGCCGCCGTTCGAGGTCGGCGACGCGTTGTTCCAGTTGCTTCACCTCTTTGAGATTACGTAAGTACGTAATCTCGCGCAAGTGTCACTCGTACGTGCGTCTGAGGGCGAAATCCGTCCCGGAGCGCCGCCGCCGCCGAAACACTGGTCCGCGCCTGGAAGGAGGTGCAACATGACGGTTGTGGCCGAGCACACGTCTCAGATGTCGGTGGACGAGTTCGAAACGATCGCTTCCGCCGCTCCCGAGACCGTCACGTTGGAGTTCATTGACGGACGGATCGGGGTCAAGCCTGTGACCGACGGGGACCACAACAGCATCGTGTCCTGGCTGGCCAAACGCTGTATGCAAGCGCGGCCCGATCTGGACCTGTATCAGACGCAGGGGCTGCGGGTTGACGCATACCGGCAGAGCAGGGCGCGGCCGGACGCCGTGCTCGCGCCCGAGGCCCACTTCGCGGGCCACGGCGAGTGGGCCGACCCGGACGGTGCCCTCATGGTCGTCGAGGTCACGACGTACGACTCGGACACGGACCGGCGCGACCGGCACGAGAAGCCTGCCGCCTACGGACAGGCGGGGATCCCGGTCTACCTCTTGATCGACCGGGACACCTGCACGGTCACGGTGCACAGTCGCCCGGACCGGCGGGTCGGCGGCTATCGCGACATCCGCCTCACGGATTTCGGCGAGGCGTTGGTCCTCCCCGACCCCGTCGGCATCACACTCGACACGGAGATCCTCAAGAACTACGTGCGCTGAGACGACGAGGCCCCGCCCGGAACCGACCGGACGGGGCCTCGCGCGCTCAGGGACCGGCGACTACGCCAGCAACCCCGGGATCGTCCCCTCGTGGGCCTCGCGCAGGTCGGTCAGGGAGAGGGAGAACTCGCCCTGGACCTCCACCGCGTCGCCGTCGACGACACCGATGCGGGTGACGGGCAGGCCGCGCGCGCCGCACATGTCGTTGAAACGGACCTCCTCCGAACGCGGGACGGCGACGACCGCGCGGCCCGCCGACTCCGAGAACAGGAAGGTGAAGGCGTCGAGCCCGTCCGGTACGACCAGACGCGCGCCCCTGTCGCCCAGCAGCGCCGACTCGACGACCGCCTGCACCAGACCGCCGTCGGACAGGTCGTGCGCGGAGTCGATCATGCCGTCGCGGGAGGCGGAGATCAGGATCTCGCCGAGCAGCCGCTCGCGCTCCAGGTCGACCTTCGGGGGCAGGCCGCCGAGGTGGTCGTGGACCACCTGGGACCAGGCCGAGCCGCCGAACTCCTCACGGGTGTCGCCGAGGAGGTACAGCAGCTGGCCGTCCTCCTGGAAGGCGACCGGCGTGCGCCGCGCCACGTCGTCGATGACGCCGAGGACCGCCACGACCGGGGTCGGGTGGATGGCCGCCTCGCCCGTCTGGTTGTAGAGCGAGACGTTGCCGCCGGTCACCGGGGTGCCGAGCTGGAGGCAGCCGTCGGCCAGGCCGCGCACGGCCTCCGCGAACTGCCACATGACCGCCGGGTCCTCCGGCGAGCCGAAGTTCAGGCAGTCGGAGACCGCGAGCGGCTTGGCACCGGTCGTCGCGACGTTGCGGTACGCCTCCGCGAGGGCCAGCTGCGCGCCCGTGTACGGGTCGAGCTTGGCGAAGCGGCCGTTGCCGTCGGTGGCGATGGCGACGCCGAGGCCGGACTCCTCGTCCACGCGGATCATGCCCGAGTCCTCGGGCTGGGCGAGGACGGTGTTGCCCTGCACGAAGTGGTCGTACTGCTGGGTGATCCACTGCTTGGAGGCCTGGTTCGGCGAGCCGACCAGCTTCAGGACCTGGTCCTTCAGCTCGTCGGACGACTGCGGCCGGGGCAGCTTGTTCGCGTCGTCGGCCTGGAGGGCGTCCTGCCACTCGGGGCGGGCATAGGGGCGCTCGTAGACCGGTCCGTCGTGGGCGACGGTGCGCGGGTCGACGTCGACGATCTTGCCGCCGTGCCAGTAGATCTCCAGCCGGTCGCCGTCCGTGACCTCACCGATGACGGTGGCGATGACGTCCCACTTCTCGCAGATCTCCAGGAAGCGGTCGACCTTCTCCGGTTCGACGACCGCGCACATGCGTTCCTGCGACTCGCTCATGAGGATTTCCTCGGGAGAGAGGGTCGAGTCGCGCAGGGGTACGTCGTCCAGCGTCACGCGCATGCCGCCGGAGCCGTTGGACGCCAGCTCGCTGGTCGCGCAGGACAGGCCGGCCGCGCCGAGGTCCTGGATGCCGACGACCAGTTTCTCCTGGAACGCCTCCAGGGTGCACTCGATGAGGAGCTTCTCCTGGAAGGGGTCTCCGACCTGGACCGCCGGGCGCTTGGACGGCTTGGCGTCGTCGAAGGTCTCGGAGGCGAGGATCGACGCGCCGCCGATGCCGTCGCCGCCGGTGCGGGCGCCGTACAGGATGACCTTGTTGCCCGCGCCGGACGCCTTGGCGAGGTGGATGTCCTCGTGCCGCATGACGCCGATGGCACCGGCGTTGACCAGCGGGTTGCCCTGGTAGCAGGCGTCGAAGACGACCTCGCCGCCGATGTTGGGCAGGCCCAGGCAGTTGCCGTAGCCGCCGATGCCGGCGACGACGCCGGGCAGCACGCGCTTGGTGTCGGGGTGGTCCGCGGCGCCGAAACGGAGCGGGTCCACGACGGCGACGGGACGCGCGCCCATCGCGATGATGTCGCGCACGATGCCGCCGACGCCGGTCGCGGCGCCCTGGTAGGGCTCGACGTAGGAGGGGTGGTTGTGCGACTCGACCTTGAAGGTGACCGCGTAGCCCTGGCCGACGTCGACGACACCGGCGTTCTCGCCGATGCCGACGAGCATCGCGTCGGACTGGGGGGCCTTCTCGCCGAACTGGCGCAGGTGGACCTTGCTGCTCTTGTACGAGCAGTGCTCGGACCACATGACGGAGTACATGGCGAGTTCCGCGCCGGTCGGGCGGCGGCCGAGGATCTCCACCACCCGCTCGTACTCGTCCTTCTTCAGGCCCAGCTCGGCCCAGGGCAGCTCGACGTCGGGGGTCGCGGTCGCGTGCTCGACCGTGTCCAGAGTTCTGGGGGCAGCCCGAAGGGCTTCCGTTGAGGGCGGCGGTGGGAGACGGGAGGGCGTCCGGCTCATGCGTTGACCAGCTTCTTGAGGATCGAGGTGAAGAACGGGAGGCCGTCGGTGCGGCCGGTGCCGATCAGCGGCTCGACGGCGTGCTCGGGGTGCGGCATGAGGCCGACGACGTTGCCCGCGGCGTTGGTGATGCCGGCGATGTCGTTGAGCGAGCCGTTGGGGTTCATGCCCAGGTAGCGGAAGGCCACCCGGCCCTCCGACTCCAGCTCGTCCAGCGTCCGCCGGTCGGCGACGTACCGCCCGTCCATGTTCTTCAGCGGGATGTGGATCTCCTGGCCGGCGGTGTAGTCGCTGGTCCAGGCCGTGCCCGCGTTCTCCACCCGCAGCTTCTGGTCGCGGCAGATGAAGTGCAGGTGGTCGTTGCCCAGCATGGCGCCCGGCAGCAGGTGGGCCTCCGTGAGGATCTGGAAGCCGTTGCAGATGCCCAGCACCGGGAGACCGGCCTTCGCCTGGTCGATGACCGTGTCCATCACCGGCGAGAAGCGCGAGATGGCGCCGGCGCGCAGATAATCGCCGTACGAGAAACCACCGCAGAGCACCACGGCGTCGACCTGCTTGAGGTCCTTGTCCTTGTGCCAGAGGGCGACGGGTTCGGCGCCGGCCACACGGATCGCGCGCTGCGTGTCCCTGTCGTCCAGACTGCCGGGGAAAGTGACGACGCCAATACGAGCGGTCACTTCACGGCCCCCGCGACTGCGTCTTCCGACTCGACGCGGACGGTGAAGTCCTCGATCACGGTGTTGGCGAGGAAGGATTCCGCAAGATCATGGATGCGGGCGAGGGCGGCGTCGTCGACGGGCCCGTCCACTTCCAGTTCGAATCGCTTTCCCTGGCGGACGTCCGAGATCCCTTCGAAACCCAGCCGCGGCAGTGCGCGCTGCACCGCCTGGCCCTGGGGGTCGAGGATCTCCGGCTTGAGCATGACGTCGACTACGACGCGTGCCACTGGCACTCCCGGTGTGTGGTGCTGAGCAGGTCCCTTCAGACTACCCGTACAAAATTTCTACGCGCGTAGCCTTGGAGGAAACTACGTGAGCCCGATCACGATTCGGCATCGGCGCGAGTCCTCCGCGAAAAGCTTCGGGAAAGATCCCGGATCGCCTGCGGACTCCTATTGCGCGACGGACACGCCAAGAGATTTAGTCGGTCTTCCCATTGCAATGCCGGGCACTGTACAAATGAAATGTCATTAGCCGATACTTTGCCCAATTACAGGCGAACAGTCGGCATCATCGCGGCGTCCTGGCACGTCATCGCGGAGATGCCGCACGAAGGGACCGATATTCGTGGCGCAGCGTGTCGTGGTCACTCTCTTTGACGACATCGACGGCTCGGAAGCGGCGGAGACGATCGCCTTCGGTGTGGACGGCCGGATGTACGAGATCGACCTGAACGAAACCAATGCCCGGAAACTGCGCAAGGCCCTGGAGCCGTACGTGTCGGCCGGCCGCAAGCGGTCGAGATCCGGCAAGGCGTACCGGCAGACGGAGGTCGCCCCGGACCCGGCGGCGGTGCGCGCCTGGGCCCAGGCCAACAAGATGGACGTGCCCGCGCGGGGCCGGATCCCGAAGAAGGTCTACGAGGCGTTCGCCGCGGCCCGGTGAGCCCGGCGACGGCCGACGGCCGCTCAGCCGCCCCTCGCGGCAACCGACTTGCGCGGCACCCCGGGTGATCAGCTAAAGTCTGGAGCACGCCGAGGGGCGAGGCCGAAGGGCCGGGCCCACGGAACATGCGGGTGTAGTTCAGTAGTAGAACATCCCCCTTCCAGGGGGAAGGCGCAGTGTGCAATTCCTGTCACCCGCTCTGCACAGCCGTACCGATGACCCGATGGGATCAGGTAGGCTGGTGCTCGCACCGATCGGTGAAGGCCGGTCGGCGGCAATGCGGACGTAGCTCAGTTGGTAGAGCGCAACCTTGCCAAGGTTGAGGTCGCGAGTTCGAGCCTCGTCGTCCGCTCGGGAATCAGACCCCGGTCCTCCAGGACCGGGGTCTTTTCGTGCGCCCGGCGACGCCCCTCGACCCCACCCTGACATTTGTCATGTCCGGTGATGACGGCCCGCACTGTTACGCGGCCCGGATGCCCGGAAGGCTTGAGGCATGCAAACCAACGGACACGAACACGTGATTGAGGTCACCGACCTGCGGCGGGTGTACGGGGGCGGGTTCGAGGCCGTGCGCGGTATCGACTTCTCCGTGCGCCGCGGCGAGGTCTTCGCGCTGCTGGGCACCAACGGCGCCGGCAAGACCTCCACGGTCGAACTGCTGGAAGGGCTCGCCGCCCCGGCCGGCGGCCGGGTGCGCGTCCTCGGGCACGACCCCTACACCGAGCGCGCCGCCGTACGCCCCCGCACCGGGGTCATGCTCCAGGAGGGCGGCTTCCCCTCCGAACTGACCGTCGCCGAGACGGCCCGCATGTGGGCCGGGTGCGTGAGCGGCGCCCGTCCGCCGGCCGAGGTCCTGGGGCTGGTCGGACTGGAGTCGAAGACCGACACCCGTGTGAAGCAGCTCTCCGGGGGCCAGCGGCGCCGGCTCGACCTGGCACTCGCGCTGCTCGGCGACCCCGAGGTGCTCTTCCTCGACGAGCCCAGCACCGGACTGGACGCCGAAGGCCGCCGGGACACCTGGGAGTTGGTGAGCGCGCTGCGCGACCAGGGCACGACCGTACTGCTGACCACGCACTACCTCGAAGAGGCCGAGAACCTCGCCGACCGGCTCGCGATCATGCACGAGGGCCGGATCGCCGCCACCGGCACCCCGGCCGAGGTGACCGCCGCACAGCCGTCCCGGATCTCCTTCGAACTGCCCGCGGGCTACTTCGTCGGCGACCTGCCGCCGCTCGACGGCATGGGGATCAGCGGCCACGAGGTCGAGGGCCGGATGGTGAGGCTGCGCACCCGCGAACTCCAGCGCGCCGCCACCGGCCTGCTGGTGTGGGCCGGCCAGGCCGGAGTGGAGCTGCGCCGCCTGGACGTCCGCTCGGCCTCCCTGGAAGAGGCCTTCCTGAGCATCGCCAAAGAGGTGTCCACGCGGAGCGCCGACGGGGCGTCCGGCGGAACCGCTCCGGAGACGACGAAGGAGTACGCGACATGAGCGCCACCAGCACCCGGGCCGCGGCACCCGCCGTGAACACCCCCGTCAGCACGCCGAGGACGCGCATGACCGCCCTCGCCCGCGCCGAACTCACCCTGCTCGGACGGAACAAGGGCACCCTCTTCGCCGCCCTGTTCGTGCCGCTGGTGCTGCCGCTCAGCGTGAAGTCGGCGGCCAAGGAGATGGACCTCGCCGGGGCCGGACTGACCACCGGCACGCTGGTCCTGCCCGCCGCGATCGGCTTCTCCCTGCTGTTCGCCGTCTACTCGGCGCTCGTCGGCGTCTTCGTCGTCCGCCGCGAGGAACTCGTCCTCAAGCGGCTGCGCACCGGCGAACTGCGCGACGTGGAGATCCTCGCCGGATCCGCGACGCCCGCCCTGCTCAGCGGGCTCGTGCAGTCCCTGCTGCTCGCCGTGGGCTGCGCCGTGCTGCTCGACCTGTCCGCGCCGTCCGCGGTCCATCTCTCCGTCCTCGGGCTGCTGCTCGGTCTCGTGCTGTGCGCCGCGCTCGCCGCCGTCACCGCGAGCTTCACCAGGACCGGGGAGAGCGCGCAGGTCACGCCGCTGCCCTTCATGTTCGTCTCGATGCTCGGCTCCGGCATGTTCGTGCCGCTGGAGCTGCTCCCCGACCGCCTGGCCGCCGTCTGCGAACTGCTGCCGATGACGCCGGTGATCACCCTGGTGCGCGGCGGCTGGACCGGCAACCTGTCGGGCGGCGAGGCGCTGGGCGCCGTGGTGACGGCGGTGGCCTGGACCGCGGTCGCGGTGTTTGCTGTACGACGGTGGTTCCGCTGGGAGCCACGGCACTGACGTACGGGACGGGCCAGACGTACGGGACGAGCGGGAGCGGCGGGCGGATGCGCAGGCCAGGCGGATGGTGGCGGCGGAAGAACACGCCGGAGAAGGTGGAGACGTACACACGGTGGTCGTTCCACTTCTTCGGGGTGTGCGAGATCGGCGGCATCGGCCTGTCGACCTACGGCCAGGTGGGGCCGGGGCTCGCGACCGTGCTCTCCCTGATGGTCGTCGTGCACGCCGCGGTGTGCATGGCGACCGCTTCACGGGCCCTGGACTGGACGCTCGGCCGCCGCCCGTGGCCGGCACGGCGGCTGTGGACTCTCGGCGCGGTCACCGCCCTCCTCGCGATCGCCGCGATGGCTCTGGTGGAGCACGGGCCCCGGGGCTCGGAGGCCGACTCGGCGGCCCTCGGTGTCTTCGTGGGAGTGCAGGGCTTCGGCGTCGGCGTGCTGGCCCTCGGTGTGCACGACCGGCGGCGGCGCGTCATGGGGCTGGTCGTCGGCTTCTCGGCCGGCGCGGGGCTCGTCGCCTTCGCGCTGGGGCTGTCCTGGCTCGCCGCGCTGATCACGGCGTGCGCCCTGGTGGTGGGCGGGGCGTTCCTCGCCTTCACCGCGGTGTTCTCCGTCTGGCTGCTCAAGGCGGTCTACGCGCTCGACGAGGCCAGGGAGACCCGGGCCCGGCTCGCGGTGGCCGAGGAACGGCTGCGGTTCGGCCGGGATCTGCACGACGTGATGGGGAGGAACCTGGCGGTGATCGCGCTCAAGAGCGAACTGGCCGTCCAGTTGTCCCGGCGGGGGCGGCCGGAGGCGGTGGAGCAGATGATCGAGGCGCAGCGCATCGCGCAGGAGTCGCAGCGCGAGGTCCGGGACGTCGTACGCGGCTACCGGGAGGTCGACCTGGAGGTCGAGCTGGCCGGTGCCCGGGGCGTGCTCTCGGCAGCCGGCATCGTGGCGGAGGTCACCGGCGAGACGTCCGGGCTGCCCGCCGAGGTGCAGTCGGCGCTGGGCTGGGTGGTGCGGGAGGCGACCACGAACGTGCTGCGGCACGGGGACGCCAAGAGGGTGGCCGTGGCGGTGCGGAAGTCGGAGGGGCGGGTAGTGCTGACGGTGGAGAACGACGGGGTGCTGGACGGGACCGGTCCCTCGGCGGACGCGGACGCGCCCGCCGGGGCCGGCGGTTCGGGGCTGGCCGGGCTGCGGGAGCGGCTGTCCGTGGTGGACGGGACGCTGGAGGCGGGGACCGTGCGCAAGGGCGTGTTCCGGGTGACGGCCGAGGTGCCGCTGCCACCGCACACCCCTGCCACGCGGGAGGTGGCTCCGTGACGGCCACCCCGGTGCGTGTGCTGCTCGCCGACGACGAACACCTCATCCGCGGCGCCCTGGCCGCCCTGCTCTCCCTGGAGGACGACCTCGTCGTGGTCGCCGAGGCGGCCACCGGTCCCGAGGCCCTGGCGATGGCGCGGGCCCATGCGCCGGACGTCGCCGTACTGGATCTGCAGATGCCCGGCGCCGACGGTGTGAAGGTCGCCACATCGCTGCGGGCCGAGCTGCCCGCCTGCAAGGTCCTGATCGTGACCAGCCACGGCCGGCCCGGACACCTGAAACGGGCGCTCGCGGCGGGGGTGCGCGGGTTCGTGCCCAAGACGACCAGCGCCCAGCGGCTCGCCGAGCTGATCCGCACGGTGCACGCCGGAAACCGTTACGTCGACCCGGAGTTGGCCGCCGACGCGATCTCCGCCGGGGACTCGCCGCTGACCGCGCGCGAGGCGGAGGTCCTGGAGCACGCCGCCGACGGGGCGTCGGTCGCGGAGATCGCGGAGCGCGCCGCGCTGGCCGAGGGGACCGTACGGAACTACCTGTCGTCGGCCGTGGGCAAGCTCGGGGCGGAGAACCGGCACGCGGCGGTGCGGCTCGCACGGGAGCGGGGTTGGGTATAGTGGCTGACGCGCCACGGCGAACACCACGGCGCACAGTGCGAACGTAGCTCAGTTGGTAGAGCGCAACCTTGCCAAGGTTGAGGTCGCGAGTTCGAACCTCGTCGTTCGCTCCATACAAGAAGCCCCCGGCTCCGGCCGGGGGCTTCTTCGTGTCCGCGGGGCCGCGGCCGCTACGACCAGCTCAGACCGGTCAGCAGTTCGTACGCCTCGATGTACTTGGCGCGGGTGGCGTCCACGACCTGCTGCGGCAGCGGCGGCGGGGGCTGCTCGCTCCCGCGGTCCCAGCCGGACTCCGCCGAGGTCAGCCAGTCCCGCACGAACTGCTTGTCGTACGACGGCTGCGCGCGGCCCGGCTGCCACTGGTCGGCCGGCCAGAACCGGGACGAGTCCGGGGTGAGGACCTCGTCGGCGAGGACCAGGTCGTCGCCGTCGAAGCCGAACTCGAACTTGGTGTCCGCAAGGACGATGCCGCGCTCGCGGGCGATGTCACGGGCGCGGGAGTAGACGGCGAGGGTGGCCTGGCGCAGGGCGGCGGCGGTGTCCGCGCCGACCTGGCGGGCGACTTCCTCGTAGGAGACGTTCTCGTCGTGCTCGCCGACCTCGGCCTTGGTGGCCGGGGTGAAGATCGGGGCGGGCAGCTCCGAGCCGTCGACGAGGCCCTCGGGGAGGGCGAGGCCGCAGACGGTGCGCGTCTGGTCGTACTCCGCGAGCCCGGAGCCGGTGAGGTAGCCGCGGGCCACGCACTCCACGGGGACCATCCGCAGCGACTTGCAGACCAGGGCGCGGCCCTCCCAGTCGGCGGGGGCGCCGGGGGGCAGCTCGGTGCTCAGGACGTGGTTGGGGGCCAGGTCGGCGAGCTGGTCGAACCACCACAGGGAGAGCTGGGTGAGGACCCGGCCCTTGTCGGGGATCTCGGTCGGCAGCACCCAGTCGTAGGCGGAGATGCGGTCGCTGGCGACCATCACGAGGTCGCCCGCCTCGTTCCGGTACAGCTCGCGCACCTTGCCGGTGTGCAGGTGCACCAGACCCGGAACCTGGAGCGGCTCGGGCTTTTCAACGAATCCGGACACGGTTCCTCCCCGTGGTTCTGTCCAAGTACGTCGATTGTCCCGTACGTCGCGGGGAGGGCGACCGGCGGGGCGGTGCCCGTGGGTGCGGATCAGTCACGTTTGCAGATGCGGTCCAGGAGGTTGGCGGTGGCGCGCTGGACCCTCGGGTCGACGTGGCCGGGGCGGTCCAGGGCCGGGGACCACGCGAACGTCCCGGACGCGAAGACCCAGGCGCCCGACGGGGCCCGGTACAGCGAGGTCTCCTGGTGGCGCCGGGCGCCGTGCGCGTCGGTGTACGGGGAGTGGGCGAGCAGGACCCGCTCGTCGTGCGCGGGGAGCGCGGTGCGCGGGAAGTAGCGGTCGGCCTCGCCCGCCACCAGGTCCTCGATCGGGTCGCCCTCGTGGGCGCCGGTGGCCTCCCAGAGCCAGTGCCCCGCGTTGCGGACGATCATCGGGTGCGGTTCGGGGACGCGGCCGGCGTACTGGATGCCGAGCAGCTGCTGCTCGGGGCGGTCGATCTCCCGCCACAGCGCCGGCCGGCCCGGGCCCCGGCGCTTGCGGCAGGTCAGCAGGCGGTCGGGGGCGCCGGACGGCGACGGGGCCAGCTCCACCTGCCAGTACAGGGTGTTGGCGGAGAGGAAGACCAGCGACGTGCCGCGCTCGCGGGCGCGTTCCGTGGTGCGGCGCATGGCGGCGGACCAGTACTCGTCGTGGCCGGGGAAGACCAGGCCCCGGTAGCGGGCCGGGTCGATCCGGCCGGAGTGCAGGTCGCGGGCGTCGGCGTAGGCGAGGTCGTAGCCGTAGCGCTCGGCGAAGCGGATGAAGTCGTAGGCGTGGCCGACGTGCAGCGGCAGCCCCGCGCCCGCGTACGGCCGGTCGAAGGAGACGGTCGTGGCGGCGTCCGCCTCGCCGAGCAGCCGGCCCTCCTCGTCCCAGGCGTGGTAGAGGCTGGCGCCGGTGCGGCCGTCCTCCGGGTACAGGTTGTACGCCTGCCAGGTGATGTCCGGTAGCAGGAGCAGCAGGTCGGCCGGGTGGCTGTCGCGGACCGTGAAGGGGACGTGGGAGCGGTGGCCGTCGGCGGTGGTGAGGACGGCGACGTACGCGCCGATGCTCCAGTACGACGGGATCTGGAGCCGCCAGGACAGCCACCAGTGGTGGCACGAGACCGTGCGGTCGGCGGT
This sequence comes from Streptomyces sp. NPDC058985, assembly GCF_042740985.1. Lineage (NCBI taxonomy): Bacteria > Bacillati > Actinomycetota > Actinomycetes > Kitasatosporales > Streptomycetaceae > Streptomyces > Streptomyces sp. NPDC058985. Next base: position 18,058 of record NZ_JBHYJX010000062.1, read on the forward strand.
GAGCGGCGGGGGCTGGACCATGCCGGACAGGCGGGGGCTGGTGGTGATCTTGGCGGCGCCGTCACCGCCGTAGTGGCCGATCCGGTAGACGTCGACACTGAACTCCTGCGGCGGGTCGACGGTGACGTGGAAGTCGATGGCCTCGCCGGGGGCGGCGGCGCCGGTGGCGGTGAAGCCCTTGATCTGGCGGCGGACGTCGTCGGCGGCGCGCGGGCCGCCGCGCTGGGCGGGGACGGTGTCCTGGTCCGCGTACCAGGCGACGACCTGGCCGGTGTCGCCGAAGTACGTCTCGCCGCCGCGCAGCCACGGAAGGGGCCCCTGCCCGAAGGGGTCCGTCACGGCGTGCGCGAGTGCTCCCGACTCCCAGCGGCGGATCTGCTCGGACCCCATGGGACCGCCCCCTCCCTCGTGCCCCCGTGGTCATGCGTATGACGAACGCCCTTGCCATGTGCTCGATCCGGTCCCAGCACATCACATGTCGCACGCGTGCGGTCACGGTTCGTTGCGAAGCGGCCGAAAGTGGAATCGGGGGGTCCGATTCGGCGGGACGGTCCCGTCCGGGCGCGTCAGACCAGGCGCACCGGCTTCTCCGGGCGTATGCCCAGGTCGGTCATCCAGGCGCGCAGGGGGCCCGGGTCGCCGGACTCGACCAGGCTGAGCACGCTGGGGGCCAGGTCGGCGGCGCGGGCTCCGTCGAACAGGAGCGACGGCCCGTCCAGCCAGTCGAGGCCCGGGGCCGCGCCGGCGGTGTCCATCGCCGCACAGCACACCATCGCGGTGATGTGCGCGGTGAGGATCTCGCGGCCGGTGCGCGGGGGCTGCAGGGGGAAGAGGGGGAGCGCGCGGTCGTCCCAGAGGGCGGCGTCGGGTCCGACGGCGGCCGAGGGGGTGCTGGCGGCTCCGGTGCCGGATGCGGCTCCGGCTCCGGGGGGCTGGGCGGCGGCCTCCTCGCGGGCCAGCTGGGCACTGAGTCCGGCGGCGAGGGCGGCTCCGCGCGTGGTGGTGCCCGCCAGATCGTCGTCGTCCTCGGGGTGTGCGGGGCCGGTGGCCACCGGGTGCGGGTCGGTTTCCGGGCCGACCCCGGCGGCCGGGGCGGCCGGGGTCGTCGGGGTGGTCGGGGCGGTCGGGGCGGTCGGGGCGGTCGCCGTGAAGGGTGCGTCGCCGTCGCCGGTGGGCCAGGGGTCGTCGGCGGGCGTCGCGGTGTCCGTCGTGAGGTGGTCCAGGACGCGGGCCAGGGTCGGGCCCTCGGTGCCCGGTGCCGCGCCCTCGGCGGCGCGGCGGACGCCCAGGGTGTCCAGGACGCGGTGGAGGCGGGCCGCGTCGGTGCGCCAGGTGCGGTCCACGACCTCCTCGGGATACTCGTCCCAGTCCACCGGCGACCAGTCCGGGCCGGTCTCGGGCCCGCCGTGGAAGAGGCGCGCGGTGAGCAGCGAGACCGCCTCGTCCATCGCGCCGGGCTCCTCCAGCAGGTCGCAGGCGGGGCGCTCCCCCAGGCGCGAGGCGAAGCCCTCGGCCAGCCGGTCGCGGCGGGACAGCTCGGTGAGGGCGGCGACGACGCCCACGTCCAGCCGGGAGGGCCAGCGGCCCATCCGCCAGGCGGGCAGCGCCACCCGGGTCAGCAGCCGGTCCCAGCCCGCGTAGGCGAGCCCGACCTGCTCCTGGGCGACGATCCGCAGACCGTAGTCCACAGCCTGTGCACGCTCGGCCGCCGCCGACGCGACGCCGCGCTCCATCTCGGCCGCGTGCACCCGGCAACCGCGCAGCAGCAGCCGGGACACCCGGCCCAGGCCCGCGCACACCACCCGGGACAGCGGGTCGCGCCGGTCCGCCGAGGCCACGGCCACCGCGGCGTCCAGGCCGCGTATGAAACGGCGGGCGGCGGCTATGTCGGGATGCGCCGAAGGCCCCGTGCCGGCGACGACCGGGGCGAGGACCGCGCGCAGCTCACCCACGCGCATCCACCACAGGAAGGGCGAGCCGATGACAAGGACGGGCGCGGTGGCGCCGTGAGGGCGGGCGGGGCCGCCCGGGACGGCCGGGGCGTCGCGCTCCGCCGACCGGGCGGGCGGTCCGTGGGCCGGGTGGGTACGGTCCTCCAGCCAGCTGTCGCAGTCCGGCGTGAGCGCTATCGCGGAGGGGGCGGGCACGTCGAGCCGGTCGGCCAGGTCGCGCACCATCCGGTAGAGGTCCGGCGCCGACTCCTCGGCGATGGTGACGGTGGGGGTGACGGCGGGCCGGGAGCGGGCCACGACGAGGGCCACTCCGGCCGCGGCCACCAGCACGAGCACCGCGAGGACGGACACGGCCCAGCGGGCGGCGTCCCAGCCCGCGCCCACCAGGCGCCCGGTGGAGCCGCCCACGAGCAGGATCACGGCGAGGGCAGCGGGCAGCAGGGCGACGGCCAGCGCACGGCTGCGGACGCGCAGCACGGCCAACGCCCGGGCACGCGCGGCCCGCGCGCCCATCTCCTCACCACCGGTACCGGTCACGGCCGGACCTCACCCCCTCATCGACGTCCTGTCTGTCCTGGCTCGTCCACTGCTCGTCTGCTGGTGCTCACTCCCCCACTGTGGCACCCGCCACTGACATCGCAATGTCGGTGGGCCATGTGCCGGAACGCTTGCGCGGCACCATAGTTGGGGCCTTCGTGCCCGTCAGCCGTATGGGCTATCGGTCACTCGATGGAATGGCTTTGGGGAAAGGTGGATGACGGAACGCAAGGATCAGGCCCCGGTTCCTTGGACGGAGCCGGGGCCTGTGGGGTTGCGGTGCGCGGGCAGTCTCGCGGAGCCGGTCAGGCGCCCGCGGCGGCCTTCGCGGCGATGTCCGTACGGTGCTGCGAGCCGTCGAGGCCGATGCGGGCGACGGCCCGGTAGGCGCGGTCGCGGGCCTCGGTGAGGTCCGTGCCGGTGGCCGTGACGGACAGGACGCGGCCGCCGGCGCTGACGACGGCGTCGCCCTCGGCACGGGTGCCGGCGTGCAGGACGTAGGCGTGCGGGGCGTCCTGGCCGGCCACCTCGGCGAGGCCGGTGATCGGGTCGCCGGTGCGCGGGGTGCCGGGGTAGTTGTGGGAGGCCACGACCACGGTGACGGCCGCGTCGTCGCTCCAGCGCAGCGGCTCCAGGTCGGCGAGGTTGCCGGTAGCGGCGGCCATCAGCAGCCCGGCCAGCGGGGTCCGCAGGCGGGCCAGCACGACCTGGGTCTCGGGGTCGCCGAAGCGGGCGTTGAACTCGATCACGCGGACGCCGCGCGAGGTGATCGCCAGACCGGCGTACAGGAGCCCGGAGAACGGGGTGCCGCGCCGGCGCATCTCGTCGACGGTCGGCTGGAGCACGCTCTCCACGACCTCGTCGACCAGCTTGGGGTCGGCCCACGGCAGCGGCGAGTAGGCGCCCATGCCGCCGGTGTTGGGGCCCTCGTCGCCGTCCAGGGCGCGCTTGAAGTCCTGGGCGGGCTGGAGCGGGCGGACGTTGTCGCCGTCGGTGATGGCGAAGAGGGAGACCTCGGGGCCGTCCAGGAACTCCTCGATGACGACGCGGTCGCAGGCCGCGGCGTGCGCCCGGGCCGCCTCGATGTCACCGGTGACGACGACGCCCTTGCCGGCCGCGAGCCCGTCGTCCTTGACGACGTACGGGGCGCCGAAGGCGTCGAGGGCCGCGTCGACCTCGGCCGGGGTGGTGCAGACGTACGAGCGGGCGGTGGGGACGCCGGCTCCTGCCATGACGTCCTTGGCGAAAGCCTTGGAGCCCTCCAGCCGCGCGGCCTCCCCGGAGGGGCCGAAGACCGGGATGCCGGCCTCGCGCACGGCGTCGGCGACCCCGGCGACCAGGGGCGCCTCCGGGCCGACCACGACCAGCTCGGCACCGAGGCGTTCGGCCAGCGCGGTGACGGCCGCGCCGTCGAGGGCGTCGACCTGGTGCAGTTCGGCGACCTCGGCGATACCGGCGTTGCCGGGTGCGCAGTGCAGCGCGGTCACGTCGGGGTCGAGGGACAGGGAACGGCACAGGGCGTGTTCGCGGGCGCCGCCGCCGATGACAAGGACCTTCACGGGGCCAGCCTAATGGGAAAGGACCGGGGCCCCTTGTGCGGGCTTCCGAAGGGCGGGGCGGCGGAGCCTTGTGGATTCCTCCAGGCCGCGCGCGGCGGGACGCACCCGCGGCCCCCGCTGCTACTCGTGCGCGATCTCCTCGACGACCGTCGCCCCCAGCTCCCGTACCAGCAGATCCCTGCCGGAGAGCGCGGACTCGTCGAGGTCCGGGTCGTCCTCCTCGGGGATGTCGTCCTCGGGGGAGACCTGGCGCGGCTCGGGCGCCGGCGGGCGGGGAGCGGGGGCGGCGGGCGGTGCCGAGGAGCGGCCGGAGTCCGGAGCCGGCGGCGCGGCGGGCGGCGGGGCGGCGGGCCCGGGCGCCGACGGCTGCGGGGCGGGCGCGCCGCCCCCGAAGCCACCGTTTCCGCTTCCGCCGCCCCCGAAGCCACCGCTTCCGCCGCCGCCGAAGCCGCCACCGCCGCCGAAGCCGCCACCGCCGCCGGATCCGCCGTGGCCACCGGAGGGCCCGGCGGGAGGCGGAGGCGACGAACCGCCGGAGGGGTCGACGACCGCGTCGATCTTCCACTGCACGTTGAACTGCTCGGCCAGGGCCTGGCGCAGCACGTCCTCGCTGCCGCTGCTCACGAAGTTGTCGCGAGCACCGGCGTTGACGAAGCCGATCTGGAGGGAGGTGCCGTCGAAGCCGGTCACCTGGGCGTTCTGGCTGAGCAGGATCCAGGTGAACCGGCGGCGGTTCTTGACCGCCTCCAGGATGTTGGGCCAGAGCGAGCGGGGGTCGACCCCGCCGCCCGGCGGCGGGGAGGCGGGCGGAGGCGTGGAGGCGGCCGGTGCGGGCGCCGAGGCGGCGGGCGGAGCCGCGGCGGGGCCGGGAGCGGCCGGCGTCCGGGCCGGTCCGCCGCCCGCCGGTGCCGCCGTGGGCCACCCTCCCGGCCGTCGCCCGCCACCGGCGGGTGCCGCGGTCGGCCAGGCACCCGGCGCGGAGGCGGGACCGGGCTCGGCGGCAGGGGCGGGAGTGGGGGCAGGAGTGGGAGTGGAGGTGGGAGCCTGAGCCGGAGCCGGGGGTTCGGCGGCGGGAGCGGGTGCCGATGCCGGTGCCGGTGCCGGTGCCGCATGAGGCTGCTGCCCCCCACCGTGGGAGCCGCCGCCCTCGCCTTCCCAGGGACCGGGACCCGCGCCGGTCGCCGGAGCCGCCGCGCCGCCCGGTGCCCGTACGGCCGCCCGGGCCGCCGCGGGCCCGCCGCCCGGCGCGACCGGAGGGGCGGCGCCCCCGCCACCGCTGTGCGCCTCGGGCCCCGGCACGTATCCCATGGCGGGAGCGCCCGCGCCCCCGGAGAACTGCACACCGCGCTCGATCCGGTCCAGGCGTGCCATCACCGACCGCTCGTCGCCGTACGCGGCGGGCAGCAGCACGCGCGCGCAGATCAGCTCCAGCTGGAGACGGGGCGAGTGGGCGCCGCGCATCTCGGTGAGCCCCTCGTTGACGATGTCGGCGGCGCGGCTCAGCTCGGCGGCGCCGAAGGACCGCGCCTGCGCCTGCATCCGCTCGATGACGTCGGCGGGGGCGTCGATGAGCCCCTTCTCCGCGGCGTCGGGCACGGCGGCGAGGATCACCAGGTCGCGCAGGCGCTCCAGCAGGTCGGTGACGAAGCGCCGCGGGTCGTTGCCGCCCTCGATGATCCGGTCCACGACCCCGAAGGCGGCCGAGCCGTCCCCTGTGACGAACGCCTCGACGACGGAGTCGAGCAGCGAGCCGTCCGTGTGGCCGAGCAGGGCGGTCGTCATGTCGTACGTCACACCGTCCGCGCCGGCGCCCGCGAGGAGCTGGTCCATGACGGACATCGAGTCACGGACGGACCCCGCGCCGGCCCGGACGACCAGCGGCAGCACCCCGTCCGCGACCGCGATCTGCTCCTTGCCGCAGACCTCGGCGAGGTAGTCGCGCAGGGTGCCGGGCGGCACGAGGCGGAAGGGGTAGTGGTGGGTGCGCGAGCGGATGGTCCCGATGACCTTCTCGGGCTCGGTGGTCGCGAAGATGAACTTGAGGTGCTCCGGGGGCTCCTCGACGACCTTCAGCAGGGCGTTGAAGCCCTGCGGGGAGACCATGTGGGCCTCGTCGATGATGTAGATCTTGTACCGGCTCCGGGCGGGCCCGAAGAAGGCCTTCTCGCGCAGGTCACGGGCGTCGTCCACGCCTCCGTGCGAGGCGGCGTCGATCTCGATGACGTCGATGGACCCCGGCCCGTTCCTCGCGAGGTCCTGGCACGACTGGCACGCACCGCAGGGGGTGGGCGTGGGCCCCTGCTCGCAGTTCAGGCACCGCGCCAGGATCCGGGCGCTGGTCGTCTTGCCGCATCCGCGCGGACCGCTGAACAGGTACGCGTGATTGACCCGGTTGTTCCGCAGCGCCTGCTGCAGCGGGTCGGTGACATGCCCCTGCCCGATGACCTCGGCGAAGGACTCCGGGCGGTAACGGCGGTAGAGCGCGAGAGACGACACGCCTACGAGGTTATAGGCGTCCACTGACAACCGGATCGCCCGCGAACGCGAACGCCCCCCACGCACCCGCCAGAGCCAACCTACCCTTGCTGCCTTCCGGCCCTGGGGGAGTTCAGTCAGATAGCGCCGCGTGAGGGGCTGGGCCACACGTTACCCGATGTGGGGCGCTCAGAACGAGTTCGCAAGCACTCCTCCACGTCATGTAATGTTCTCGGCGGAGGATTCGCCTAGAGGCCTAGGGCGCACGCTTGGAAAGCGTGTTGGGGGCAACCCCTCACGAGTTCGAATCTCGTATCCTCCGCCAGTGCCTCACCGGGCACGATGTCGAAGGGCCCCACCGCTTGAGGTGGGGCCCTTCGGCGTGTGTCTTCGGTCGTCAGCTGTGAGCTCCGACGGTGGGCGTCCAGCACAGCGGCGCCAGCGGCACGTTCCACGGCAGGGATTCGCATCGGGCCGCGGGAGCGCCGGACCGTCCTGTGGGGAAGCGTGAAGCCGCCAGTCGGCTGATCGCGGGCGCCGGCGACGGTGGTCGCGCCTCCTTCGCCTTCGGCCAGAGCAGCTGAGAGCCGTCCTCAGCGGCCCCCGGTCGGGCCCCTCAGCGACCATCCAGAGATGCACCTGGGAGATATACTTGGTTCCACCTTTGATATCAGGAGGCGCACATGACTCGGACTGTCATCGACTTGGACGATGACCTGGTCGCGGACGTGGCGAAGGCACTTGGCACGAGCACCAAGAAGGAGACCGTCAACACCGCTCTGCGTGAGGTGCTGGAGAGCCGGCGTCGCGCTCTGGCTCTCGCCCGGCTTCGGGCCGCGGCAGGCGACGGCGCGTTCGATCTGGAGTTGTTCGAGAGCAAGGAGAACTACCGCCGGTGAACGCGGCCCAGTTCCTGATCGACACCAGCGCACTCGCACGGTTCATGCGCGGGGACGCGGAGAAGTATGGATGGGACCAGGCCGCAGCCGCTGGACTCATCGCTGCCTGCCCCATCACTGAGCTCGAGTTCTTCTACAGCGCTCGGTCGGCCGCCGATCGAGCGCGGGGAATCGAAGACATGCGGCTGATCTTCGGCTGGGTGCCCGTCGACGACCGCGCATACGATCGCGCATGGCAGGTCCAGGAAGCCCTCACCAGGCAGGGGAAGCACCGGAGTGCCGGAGTGGTCGATCTGGTCGTCGCCGCCACCGCTGAGCTGCAGGGACTCGCCCTGCTCCATCGCGACCACGACTTCGAGTGCATCGCCGCAGTGACCGGGCAGGCTCTCCAGTGGTACGGCCCGGAGAACGGCCGGTAGGTCACCCGTCGGCCCTCACCGTCCGATCCGGATCCGCCGCTCCTCGCTCACCTGGTCGATCTCCGAGACGCGGACCGTCGTGCGCATGGTCCAGGTGCCGGGGAGGGGGAGGGTGAGGGTGTTGGCGCTCCAGTAGCCGCCCCGGTCGACGAGTCGCGCTTCGATGGGGCCGACGTCCTTGTCGGGGAGGGTGAAGGAGAGGCGGAGTTCGGGTACGGCGGCCAGGGCGCCGTCGGGGCCGAAGACCACGGCCTGTACGGCGTTGTCGCCGGTGCGGCCGGGGTCCAGGGTGATCTGGACCGTGCCGCGGCCGGAGCCGCCGATCTCGAAGGGGATCGTGGTGACGGACGCGGGCAGCACCCCGCCGGCCGGCACGGCCCGCGCCGCCTCGTCCGCCGCCCGGCCCGGCACGGTGCTCGTGAGCACGGTCGTGACCACCAGGACGACGGCGGCGACGACCGCCTCGGCCAGGACGGAGCGGCGCAGTCCGCGGCGGAGTGCGGCCGCGGCGGTGGAGGGGTCGTCGGGCGCGGAGGGGTCGTCGGGGGCGGGCGGCGCGGGTTCGAGGGGTTCCGGCTCCGGGGCGGGTGGGCCGCCGGCCGGGACCGGTTCCGGTATCCGCTCGCGCTCCCGCTGCCGTACCGGCCTCCGGGCCGTCGCCAGTGCGGCCGTCCAGCGCCGGGACACGGCCGCCGCGGCCAGCAGTACGGTCACCAGGGCCACCTTGGCGAGCAGCAGCCTGCCGTAGGCCGTCCCGGTGAGCGCCTGCCAGGAGCCGAGGCCGCGCCAGGACTGGTAGACGCCGGTGGCGACCAGGACGGTCACGGAGACGAGGGCGATGCGCGAGAAGCGCGCGACCGTGGCGGCGTCCGGGGCCGCGCGCAGGGTGACGAGCAGGGCGACGAGGCCGCCGAGCCAGACCGCCGTGGCCAGCAGGTGCAGCACGAAGGACGTCACCGCGAGCGGCACCTGGATGCCGGCTGAGGCGTGCTCGGCGGCGCCCCAGGTCGACGCGAGGGCGAGGGCGAGTACGGCGCCCACGGCGGCGGTCAGCGGGCGGCGCTCCCGGTGCCGGTCCGCGCGGCCCATGCGCACCAGGAACAGCGCCACCGGCGCGAGCAGCACCAGCCTGGCCAGCAGCAGTACGCCGGGGCGGGTCGTGAGGGTGCCGGCGAACGCGCCCGCGTCCAGGGCGCTTGCCGGTCCCGTGCCCGCCTCGTACGGGGCGCGCAGGACGAGCAGGGCGAGCGTGGCGCCCAGCAGGGTCCACCAGCCCGCGACCAGGGGGCGGCGCAGTGCGGAGGCGTCCGGCGGGCGGCACAGGACGACGAAGGCCGCGATGCCGATGAGCAGGGCGGCGGCGAGGTAGGAGAGGTAGCGGGCGGCTTGGTTGAGGGTGGCGGTCAGGGGGTCCTCGGAGGGGCCCGTGTCCACCGGCGCGGTCGTCGTGGAGGGCCGGCCGACCGAGAAGGTGAAGGCACCGGACGCGGGGTGGCTGTCGGCCGACACCACCCGCCAGGCCACGGTGTAGGTGCCCTCCCCCAGCCCGGCGGGCAGGCCGACGCGGGCCGTGTCGGAGCGGCCGTCGGCGCGGCCGGCCTCCCCCGTGCGCAGCCGGTGGCCGCCGGGGTCGAGGACGCGGAAGGAGTCGTCGCGCAGGCCGACGGACTCGCTGAAGGTCAGGGTGACGTGGCCGGGGGCCCGCTGGACGACGGTTCCGTCGCCGGGGTCGGTGGAGGTGAGGGTGGCGTGGGCGGACGCGGGGCCCGCGCCGCCGAGGAGGAGCAGGACCAGCACGGCGCCCAGCAGCACCAGCCGCCGGACTCCGCCCCGGTCCGGCCGGCGGTCCCGGCGCTCCGTTCCCGCCCGCCGGTCCGGCCGGCCTCCCCGCCCTCGGGCTCCAGCGCGTGCACCGCCCACACACCTCACGTCGCATCTCCGTCGTCGGGACCCACTGCCTCGGGGATACGTACGGACCCGGCGGCCGTCCCGCTCACCCGCCCGCCGGGCGGATCCTCACCACGACGGGCGCGCCGTCACCCCGCCGTCCACCACGAGGTCGTGGCCGGTGATCCAGGACGCCAGCCCCGAGGCGAGGAACACGCACGCGTCGCCCACGTCCTCCGGGCGCCCCAGCCGTCCCGTGGGCGCCGCCCGCCGCCACCGCCGTACGCCCTCCGGCCATGCCTCGTCGAGGCCCTCGCGGTCAATGAGGCCGGGCGAGACGGAGTTGACCCTGACCCCCCACGGGCCGTACTCCAGGGCCGCCGAACGGGCGTGCATCACGACCGCCGCCTTGGAGGCGCTGTAGTGCGCGTGGGCGGGCGCGGGGGCGGACGCCTCGATGGAGGCGATGTGGGTGACCGAGCCGCCGCCGTCCTGGGCCCGTATGATCCCGGCCGCGGCCTGGGTGCAGGCGAAGACGCCGGTGAGGTTGGTGTCCACGACCGCACGCCACTCGGCGGCCGTCATGCCGGGCAGGTCCCGCAGCGGCTGCACACCCGCGTTGTTGACCAGCGCCGTCAGCCGTCCGCCGCCCCAGTCGGCGGCCTCCTCGACCAGGCGCCGGGCGGCGTCCTCGTCGGTGAGGTCGGCCCGCAGGACGGTGGCGCTTCCGCCGCGTTCCCGGACCCGGCCGGCCGTCTCCCGCGCCACCGCGACCGACGTACGGCAGTGCAGCGCGACCGCCGCGCCCTCCTCGGCGAACCGCAGCGCGATGCCGCGGCCGATGGTGCCGCCGGCGCCCGTGACGAGCGCCACCTGACCGTCGAGGAGCCGGGTGGGCGGGTTCATGGGCGGATTCATGGGCGGCACAGTTCCACGATCCGCGCGGCCCGGTCCGGATAGCGCGCCGTGAGGTCGGCCGCGTCGCCGTGCTCGTAGTCCTCGTAGGTGAATCCGGGCGCCATCGTGCACCCGAAGAGCGTCCACGCGCCGCCGGCCGCCACGCCGGCGCCCATCCAGGTGCCGGCGGGGACCGTGAACTGCACGTGCTCGCCGCCCAGGACGTCCGGTCCCAGGACGGCCGTACGCGTGCCGCCGTCGGGGGAGAGGAGCAGCAGTTCCAGCGGATCGCCGAGGTAGAAGTGCCAGACCTCGTCGGTGGGCAGGCGGTGCAGCGCGGAGAAGTCGCCCGGGCGGGCGGTGAGCAGGGCGACGATGGCCGATCCCGCGGGGCGGCCGTCCGGGCCTTCGGGGCCTGCCCAGGTGCGCCGGAACAGGCCGCCCTCGCGGGGGATCGGCTCCAGTCCGTAGTGCGCGATCAGGTCCTCTGCGGTGGGCGGCGAAGTCACGCCGGGAACGCTACCTCCCGGCGGAGGAAAGCGAGTTGCGCCTTCTTCTCGGGCAGGTGGACGTCCGGCAGGTCGATCTCGGGCAGGACGACCGCGGGTCCGGGGGTGAAGCCCTGCCTCAGGAAGCGGGCGATCGCCTTCTCGTTGCCGGTGTCCGGGTCGACCACGATCCGGGTCCGGTCCAGGCCCAGCAGTACGTACGCCATCAGGGTTGCCGCGAGCGCCGCGGTCCAGCCGGGGCGGGTGCCCTCCGCTCCGGCCGGGGCCAGCAGCAGGTGGACGCCGATGTCGCCGGGCTCGACGTCGTAGCACGCGCTCACCCGGTCGGCCCCGGGCTCGTAGGTCTGGAGCAGGGCGACCGGCTCGCCGTCCTTGACGACCAGGTGGGCGTGGTGGGTGTCGAGGGTGTCCATGTGCGCGTAGACGGCCTGGACCTGGTCCCGCGTCAGTTCCGTCATCCCCCAGAACGCCGCCCGCTCCTCGCTCACCCAGCGGTGGATCACCTCGGCGTCCTCGGCGGCGTCGAGGGGGAGGACGCGGACGGTGCCGAAGCCGTCGAGGTGCTGCTCGTGGAGGGGGGTGCGGATGGCGTACGAGGGGGTGCGCGGGTCAGGCATGTGATTCCTTCGTGAGCTGGTCGAAGTCCGTGATCACGGGGGCGAGGTCCCCGCTGAGCCACAGGCGTTGCTGGTCCCGGTGGTGCGGCGAACCGGGGGTGCCCCAGGCGCCGTGGGGTACCGCCCAGCGGCTGTTGCCCCGGTCGGCCAGGTCCCAGACGTAGCGGGCGGCGGGGCCACGGGCGGCCCGGTCGGTGACGCCGGGCACCGGGGACGTGCACAGGACGCAGTCGTGGTCGCCGGAGAGCCGCGGGCCGGGTGCGGGGGCGGACGTGGTGTCCGGCAGCGCCCGCCAGGCGGCGAGGCGGTGGGTGTCGCCCCAGGTGCCGGCCGGAGGCCGCGCGGCGACCTCCTCCAGCGCGGCGCGGACGGCGGCGGCGCGGTCGATGCCGTACAGGTCCTCCGCGCGCAGCAGGTGTTCGAGGGCGTGTCCGACGCGCGGCACGAGGGCGAGCCAGGGCTGGAGCACCTCGGGGTACGCGGGCGGCACGGACGCCGGGGCGAGGACCGGGTGTGCCGCCAGCCGCCGTACGACCTCTGTGCGCACGGCTGCGTAGCGGGCCGCGTCGGCGCTGTCGGCGTCCATGTGACGGTCCCAGGCCAGGAGGCGGTCGCGGAGGGCGGCGGCCTCGGGGGTCAGGCCGTCCAGGCCGGCGAGGCGGTCGAGGAGGGCGGCGGCCGACCCGAGGTGGGTGTCCACGTGGATGGCCGGCATGTCCGCCGCCGACCAGCGCTCCTTGGCGGCGAGCAGGGCGGTGATGCGGTCGGCGCGGTGCGGCGGCGCGAACTCGATGCCGAGCGGGGTCGCGGGGCCGCGCTGGTTGGCCATCACGGCGACGCCGTCGGTGAGGCCGGCCCGGGGCGGGGTGTGCCAGCCGTCCCACTCGTGGCCCGGCTCCCAGGCGGGCACCGGGCGCAGGCGGTTGGCGTCCGGCCGTACCGGTACGCGTCCGGCCACCCGGTGCAGCAGTCCGCCCTCGGTGTCGGCGGCCTGCACCACGTTGACCGGCTCCGCCCACGCGTCCAGGGCCCGGTCCACGTCGGCGACGCCGCGCGCGCGGAGCAGGGGCAGCAGGGCGCCGAAGCCGAGGTCGGCGGTGACGCGGGGCGGGTAGCGGAGGCTGAGGGCGGCCGGGGTGCCGTCGTCGAGGCCCTCGGGTCCGCCGGCGATCACCGGACCCCGGTCGGTCTCGATGACCTCGACCTCCACGGTCTCCCCCTCCGTCCCCTTCTCCCCCGCGACCCGGATCAGTTCGGTGTGCCGGGCGGCGCGGTGCCAGGTGCCGTCGGGGCCCAGGGCCTCGACGCCGGCGCCGGTGCGGCGCAGTCGCTCCCGGTACAGGTCCTGGTAGTCGGACATCGCGTTGGTGATGGCCCAGGCGACCGTTCCGGTGTGGCCGAAGTGGGCGATGCCGGGGATGCCGGGGACGGCGAGGCCGACGACGTCGAACTCCGGGCAGGACAGGTGGATCTGCTGGTAGACGCCGGGGTCCTCGATCCAGCGGTGCGGGTCGCCCGCGATGACCGCGTGCCCGGTCGTGGTCCGGTCTCCGCCGACCAGCCAGCCGTTGCTGCCGGCGGTTCCGGGGCCGTCGGTGGCGAAGAGGGCGGCGGCCTCCGGGCCGAGGTGGGTGGTGATGTGCTCGCGCCAGAGCTTGGCGGGGAAGCCGGCGAAGAGGATGTGCGTGGCGAGCCAGACCGCGAGCGGGGTCCAGGGTTCCCAGCGGCCGGGGGTGAGGCCGGCGCGGGTGAATTCGGGGGCGGCTGTGCCGCCGTCCTGTCCGTGGTCGGCCAGGCCCGCGTTGACGCCGTCCACGTACGCCCGCACCCACGCGGCCGTCTCCGGGTCCTTCTGCTCCAGGGCCGCGTAGCACCGGCGGGCGGTGTCGGCGAGGCGTGCCCGCCGGGCGAGGCGGTCCCACGAGAGGGCCTCGGGGCCGAGGAAGGACGCCGAGGTGCCCTGGGCGCGGTGCCGTTCGACCTCCAGCTGCCAGGCCCGGTCCCGGGCGGTCACCCGGCCCTGGGCGCGGGCGAGTTCGTCCGCGCTGTCCGCGCGCAGGTGGGGGATCCCCCAGGCGTCGCGGTATGTCTCGGCGCTCACCCCTGTGCCTCTACTTTCCTTTAGGTTAGGCTCACCTAAGTATTGCCGTGGTGGCCGAATAGTACGTGAAGGGTGAAGAAACGATGGGGCAGGGGCGGGGTTGGGAGGGCGCGGTCCTCAAGCTGATGCGCGCGAAGGACTTCGAGTTCACGGTGACGGACGCGGAGGACGTGACCCCGGAGTTCCGGCGGCTGCGGCTGACCGACGGCGGCATGCTGGCGGCGACCGGGGTGCATCCGACGATGTGGGTGCGGCTGTGGTTCGAGAACGCGGGCAAGCCGCACCAGCGGGGCTACACCCTGGTCGACCCCGACGCGGCGGCCGGCACCTTCAGCATGGAGTTCGCCCTGCACGAGGGGTGCGCGAGCGACTGGGCGCGGGCGGCGAAGCCGGGGGACACCATCGAGGCGACCGTCCAGGGCACGGGGTTCGACTTCCCGGACCCCGCTCCCTCGCGCGTGTTCGCGGTCGCGGACCCGGCGTCGCTGCCCGCGCTGAACTCGCTGCTCGACGCGCTGGGGCCGGTGCCGGCGACGGTCTGGTTCGAGGGGGACGCGGACGACGGGCTGCCCTTCCGTACGGATCCCGGGCGCCACGAGGTGCGTGCGGTGCCGCGCCGGGACGCGGGGGCGCATCTGGTGGCCCGGGTGAAGGAGGAGCTGCCGGAGCTGGTGCGGGGTGCCGGGGGCGAGCCGTACGTCTGGATCGCGTGCGACACGGCGACCACGCGGGCGCTGGCCTCGTACGCCCGCAAGGAGCTGGGGCTCGCCAAGCAGCGGGTGAACGCGCTGGGGTACTGGCGCGCGTCCTGAGCCGGTACGCGCGATCATCGGGGGCATGGACGTCACACTGCACCTCGCCCAGGACCCCGAGGCCGACGAACTCCTCGGCCGCAGCCCCCTCGCCGCGCTCGTCGGCATGCTGCTCGACCAGCAAGTGCCGATGGAGTGGGCGTTCAAGGGGCCGTCGACCATCGCGCGGCGCATGGGGGCCGAGGACCTGGACGCGCACGACATCGCGGCGTACGACCCCGAGGGGTTCGCGGCGCTGCTCTCCGACAAGCCGGCCGTGCACCGGTACCCGGGGTCGATGGCGGGGCGCATCCAGCAGCTGTGCCGGTACCTCGTGGAGACGTACGACGGTGACGCCGAGGGGGTGTGGCGGGGGGCCGAGACGGGGGCGGCGCTGCTGAAGCGGCTCCAGGAGCTGCCGGGGTTCGGCAAGCAGAAGGCGCAGATCTTCCTGGCACTGCTGGGCAAGCAGCTGGGCGTACGGCCCGAGGGGTGGCGGGAGGCGGCCGGTGCGTACGGGGAGGCGGACGCGTTCCGCTCCGTCGCGGACATCACGGGGCCGGAGTCGCTGACGAAGGTGCGGGCGCACAAGCAGGAGATGAAGGCGGCGGCGAAGGCCAAGGCCTCCGGCACGTAGGGGGCGGGGTGCCTGCGGCGGCCTGTGGCTGCTTCGGCGGCGGGCGCGCGTAGCGCGGTGCGTTTGTGGGTCGGGGCCGTGGCGTCGCGGCTCTCCGGCGTGGCTGCGGGCGGTCGGGCAGTCGTGCAGTCGTGCCTCCCCCGTGCGTGAACGGCCTGGGAGGCCCCCAGGGCGGCACGGGTGGGCGCGGCGGCACCGGCAAGCGCCGGACCCCGACACCCACTCCCGGCCCGCAGCCGCCGGGTGCCGGGGGACGTCGGGCAGGTGGCCCTGTCAGCCCCGTGGACCGTCTCAAGTGGCGGGAGCGGCGGGGGCGTTCCCAGCATGGAGCATGACCGAGCCACCGAGTGGGCCTCCCGGAGGGACGCCGTACGACGATCGCGGGGTGCACGCGCGGCACGGTGTGCGCGGCACCGGCGGCGGTCGGTCCGAGCCTGAGCCCGCGTTCGAAGGCCCCCTGCAGCTGCTCTCCCGCGCCGCGTGGCGGACCGTGCTGTTCACCGGCATCGCCTCACTCGTCCTCGGCGTGCTCGTCCTCGTGTGGCCCGGCGCCTCGCTGCTCGCCGCCGGCGTGCTCTTCGGGCTCTATCTCCTCGCCAGCGGCATCCTCCAGCTGGCCGCCGCCTTCGGCACGCACCGGACGGCCTCGCTGCGGGTGCTGGCGTTCATCAGCGGCGCCGTGTCGATCCTGCTGGGGCTGTTCTGCTTCCGCGGACCCCTCCAGTCCGTGCTGCTGCTCGCCCTGTGGATCGGCATCGGCTGGCTGTTCCGCGGCGTCACCCAGACCGTGGCCGCCGTGCACGACCCGGCGATGCCCGCGCGCGGCTGGCACGTCTTCCTCGGTGCCGTCACCGTGGTGGCCGGCATCGTCCTGATCATCTCGCCGGTCGAGTCGGCCTCCGTCCTCATGCTGGTCGGCGGCTGGTGGCTGGTCGTCGTCGGCCTCGTCGAGACCGTCACCTCGCTGCGGCTGCGCGAACGCGCGCGTCAGGCCCCGCACGAGCTGTGAACGGCGTCCGTGCCTACGCCGAGCGAGCGGTTCTCATACCCGGCGCGATGGACCGCGTACCCCGGGCGGGGACACGAGTGACGTGAGCCCCGCACCGCACGCCGCCACCGCACGCGCCGGGCGCACCGCCTGGCTGCGGGTGCTCGTGCTGCTGCTCGCCCTGATCGTGCCCTGCGCGCACGCCACGGCCGAGACGGTGCCCACCGTGACGGTGGCCGCCGGGGCGGTGGGGGAGTACGACCAGGCCGACAGCGCGCTGCGCGCTCCCGTGCGCGGTGAGCGGCGGGCCGGGCCGCAGCGGCCCGTGGTCCGGCGGGCGGCCCAGCGTGCGCGTTTCGCACGCCCTGTTCCGGCCGTGCCCGCGTCCCGCGCGCACGGCCCGCGCTCCGTGGTTCTGCGCTGCTGACGGGACCGGGCTCCAGCAGCACGGAATCCCGTACACGGAGACAGGAGCAGTCATGCCCAACGACCCCTACGCCGTCCTGCGCGCCCTCCTGCGCGCCGAGGCCGCCCGCAGCACCCCCAAGTCCGGCCACGCGCCGCAGGCTCCGACCGAACGGCCGCTCCCCACGCGGGAAGGGAGCCGCGGCTGAGACGACGGACCGGGCGGTGGAGGCGGGTTCGGGACCGCCTCCACCGCCGGCGGCGCGTCCGCCTTCCCGATTGATCCCCTTTACGGCGTCATTTCCAGCGCCGCACTCGGGCGCCATGGCTGCGCCCGCAACGTCCGGGCCGGTAGGCTTTCCGTGTGATCTTCAAGCGCATCGGAAACGGCCGGCCGTACCCCGACCACGGCCGGGAAAGCACCCGGCAGTGGGCGGACGTCGCTCCGCGCCCGGTCCGCCTCGATCAGCTCGTGACGACCAAGGGCCAGCTCGATCTGGAAACCCTCCTCGCCGAGGACTCCACCTTCTACGGCGACCTCTTCGCGCACGTCGTGAAGTGGCAGGGCGACCTGTATCTGGAGGACGGTCTGCACCGCGCGGTGCGCGCCGCGCTCCAGCAGCGGCAGGTGCTGCACGCGCGGGTTCTCGAACTCGACTGACCCTTTCGGGTTGCCTTGCGGCGAACCACGGAACGTCTGCTGATCATCTAATAGGCATCGCCGTCCCGGCGCATTACGCTGCGCCCATGAGCATGCTGACTCCTCCCGGCATGGGTGGCCAGTACAAGATCACGGGGGACAAGTACCCCCGGATGCGCCCGGCCCGGCGACGCGGCAGGCTCGCGTTCCTCGGCGTCGCGGGCGTCACCGTCCTCGGCGTGCTCGGCTGGGGCACGCTCCAGCTCGTGGACGTGTTCACCGGCGGCGACAAGGCCTCGGCGGCCGGTGCCGCGGGGTGTGTCACCGCGTCCGCGAGGACGAGCGCCGCGCCCGCCGCGGCCAAGCTGCCGAAGCCCGGTCAGGTCACCGTCAACGTCCTCAACGCGACGACCCGCGGCGGGCTCGCGCAGAAGACCGCCGACGAGCTGAAGAAGCGCGGCTTCCGCATCGGCGAAGTGAGCAACGCGCCCAAGGAGTACGACAAGAAGGTCGACGGCACGGGCCTCCTGCTCGGCCCGGCCGCCTCCCTGAAGAGTTCGCTCACCGTGCTCGGCACCCAGGTGGCCGGTGCCGAACCCCGCGTCGACGCGGCCCGCAAGGGCGCCGAGGTCGACCTGATCATCGGCAACGCCTTCAAGGGGCTGGCGAAGCCGGCGGACGCCGACGCGGCGCTGACCCGGCTGAGCGCGCCGCAGCCGACGCCCACCGCGGAGAAGAAGAGCTGCTGAGCGGCCCTGGAGACGGCTGTTGGGCAGCCCTTGGATGCGGCTGCTGAGCGGCCTGGCGGGTATGGCCGGGCCGCTCCGTACCTGCCGGTACTACTCGGCCGCTCCGTACATGCGGTCGCCCGCGTCGCCGAGGCCCGGGACGATGTAGCCCTGCTCGTTGAGACGCTCGTCCACCGAGGCCGTCACCACGGTCACCGGGGTGCCTGCCAGCTCGCGCTCCATCAGCTCGACACCCTCGGGGGCGGCGAGCAGCACCACGGCCGTCACGTCGTCGGCCCCGCGCTTGATCAGCTCCCGGATCGACGCGACCAGGGTGCCGCCGGTGGCCAGCATCGGGTCCAGGACGTACACCTGGCGACCGGACAGGTCCTCCGGCATGCGGGTCGCGTAGGTGGAGGCCTCGAGCGTCTCCTCGTTGCGGATCATGCCGAGGAAGCCCACCTCCGCGGTCGGCAGCAGCCGGACCATGCCGTCGAGCATGCCCAGGCCGGCCCGCAGGATCGGCACGACCAGCGGGCGCGGGTGGGAGAGCTTGACGCCCGTGGTCTGCGAGACCGGCGTGCGGATGTCGACCTGTTCGGTGCGCACGTCGCGCGTGGCCTCGTAGGCGAGCAGGGTGACCAGCTCGTCGGCGAGGCGGCGGAAGGTCGCGGAGTCGGTGCGCTGGTCGCGCAGCGTGGTGAGCTTGTGGGCGACCAAGGGGTGGTCGACGACGTGGAGACGCATGTCCCCCACAGTAACCGGGCCCCGTGGGGCCCTCGTCCCCGCGGCGGGCAAGCCACCGGACCGCCGCGCCACTCATTCACCGGAGTCAAACCGCCCGGGCGGGGGAAGGCGGGAGGGACGGAGACTGGGTGGTGAGACTGTGCCTGACCGGAACTTCCACGACATGCCGGCCCGCGGCGAGGAGCCTGGGGCACGACGCGGTACGGAGACGGAACGGGACCGGGGGGCCGAGCGGCGACGGCGCCGGGCCCAGTTCCTGCGCGACCTCGCGGAGGCCCGTGAGCTGCGGGACCGCGTGCAGCCGCGCCGCGTCAAGGTCGCCCGGCTGCGGCACGCGATGCGCATGCGCACCTTCCGCTGGTGACCTTCCGCCCCGGCCGGGGAAGATCGCGCGCCGCGCCGACGTTGGTCGGAACGGACGTACGCGGGGACCCGGAGGAATCCGCGTACGATCCGCACGTGGCGGCGACAGAGCGGCTGCCCGGGGACGCACTTCCCGGGACGCCGGGCGAAACTGCCGGACACAGGGCTCCGAAGACGTCCCCTGAGCGCCTTGTTTCTGCCACGATTCCGAGTGGGTGGGCCCGGAGCACCGCTCCCCCCGCCCACAGCCTCCGCCGGGGGGACCCCCAACCGGCACGCCTATGACCAGTGGGAGAGTCACGGTGTACTTCGCCGCACTGCTCGCGCGCACCGAAGACGGGTGGGAAGCGAGCGACACGGAGCTCGACGATGTGGAGACCCTGTCGGATCTGGCCGACCTGGCCCGGGAGGCCTCACCCGACGAGGACACGGTGCTCGTGCTGATCGAGCAGGAGGACGCGTGGTTCGGAGTCGTCCGGGTGGACGGTGAGGAGGACCCGCGCATCTACGTCTCGGACGCCGCCGCGGCCGCCCGCAGCAGCTACGGCGAGATCCTGCTCACCGACGAGTTGCTCGGCCGGGACCCCGGTGACGACGACGACCTCGACGCCCTCGACCTCGACGGCACCGAGGACGGCGAGTCCGACGACGACGAGGACGGGGCCGAGGGCGCCGACGGTGCCGCCGGCGCCGGCGAGGCCGTGCCGCACGGCCCGGTCGGTGACCCGGAGGTCCTCGACGACCTCGGCGTGAGCGAGAAGGAACTGCGCTCGATGTCCGGGGACGCGGTCGGAGAGATCGCCGAGGCGCTGGGCGCCTCCGACGTACTGGAGACCGTCCGCTGACCGGACCGGAGCAGGAGGACGACACGGACCGCGCCGTACCGCCCGACCCGGTGCGCGACCGGTGGCGGACCGCGATGCGGCTCGCCCTGGCCGAGGCCGGGCGGGCCGCGCGGGGCGGGGACGTCCCGGTCGGCGCCGTCCTGCTGGCGCCGGACGGCCGGACCGTCCTGGCGGCCGGGCACAACGAACGCGAGGCCACCGGCGATCCGACGGCCCACGCCGAGGTGCTCGCGGTCCGGCGGGCGGCTGCCGCGCTCGGTGAGTGGCGGCTGGCCGGCTGCACGCTCGTCGTCACCCTGGAGCCGTGCACGATGTGCGCGGGCGCGCTGGTGCAGTCCCGGGTGGACCGCGTCGTCTACGGCGCGCGCGACGACAAGGCGGGCGCGGCCGGCTCCCTGTGGGACGTCGTGCGCGACCGCCGGCTCAACCACCGTCCCGAGGTGATCGAGGGCGTGCTCGCGGACGACTGCGCCCTGCTGCTCACGGACTTCTTCCGGGACCGCTGACGGCCCCGTGCCGGGCGTCCACAACCGATTTCAGACCAGGCCGCACTCTGTTGTAAGGTCTCTCTCGGTAGCGTGTCCGAGCGGCCGAAGGAGCTCGCCTCGAAAGCGAGTGTGGCGCAAGTCACCGAGGGTTCAAATCCCTCCGCTACCGCTCTTGAGGGGCCCCGTCGAAAGACGGGGCCCCTCGTGCGATCAGGGACGCCAGCCGTCCTTGACCCGCCCCTGCCTGACCTGGAAGGTGCCGCTGCACTTCCCGTCGTCCGGGTCGCCCCAGATCTTGATGGTGTCGACGTCGTTCGCCCAGGTGCCGCCGCCCGGGTGCGCGTAGTCGCCGAGGTTCACGGCGGTGTTGCGCGGGATGCAGATGTACGCGTCCGGGGAGGCGCCGGTGTCGAGCAGCCAGACCGAGTCGTCGTTGCGGGTGTTGACGACCGCGTCCGCCCGGTTCCGTCCGCCGTCCGGGATGTTCTGGTAGTAGGTGTCCTGGAAATAGCCGAACACGTTGCGGGCGGAGTAGGCGCCGTCGTACAGGCACACGCGGGGGTACGAGCAGTCGTACATGCTGCTGGCGGAGGCGGACGGGGCCGTCAGCAGGCCCGAGGTCGCGGCCAGTCCGGCGGTGAGCAGGGTCGCCGCCAGCTTTCTCTTCAGCGTCATGGGAACACTCCTGTGAGGTGGCATGAGCGGAGCCGGCCGCGGCGGCCGGGTCCGCAACGAGACTGCGGGGCCGGCGGGACGGGCGGCCACAGCTGAGCCGGAAGTGGCCTCGTCCCGGGACATCCCACGCGCTGACCTGCACGCATGGCGCCCGCCGAGTCACTCCGGCGGGACCGCGACGAGAGGGACGGCTGGTGCGCGCCGGTGCGGGGTCGCCTCGGGGCGGGCGCACGCTCTGTGTCACCCGTCGGCGGCTGATGCAGAATGAGGCCGACGATGCACGAGGGCCGGGCCCGCGGTGCACAACGCGATGGGGGGAAGTGTGTCGCGCTGGAAGGAACTGCCCGCGGAGTTACCCGCACCCGTCCACCGGCTGGTCGTGCGACTGCGCGGGCTGAAGGACCGCAGTGAACTCGGCACGCGGCAACTGGCGGCGAGGACCGGATACAGCGCGAAGTCGTGGCAGAGATATCTGAACGGCAGGGCCCTGCCGCCGCGGGAGGCCGTCGAGGCGATGTGCCGCGTCGGCGGTGACGACCCGACCCGGCTGCTGGCCCTGCACGAGATCGCGGCCCAACGCTGGGCGGAGGGACGCCCGGACGCCACCGAGCCACCCGGGAGCCCGGCAGCCGCCCCGGCGCGCACGCGCGGGGAGCGGCAGCCGCACGGGCGCCTTGTGCACGCCGCGGTCACCGCGGCGGCCGTCGTCACGGTGCTGTCCGTCTCCGTGGCGCTCCTGCTCGCCGTGCGGCTCACCGAGGCCCGTGCCCAGCTCGCCCGCGAGCGCGGCGACGCCGTCACGACCGTCCCGGCCACCGTGACGGAGTCCCTGGTGCCGGTCATCTACACCTGCCGGCTGGAGAGAGCCGACGGCCACTGGTACGCGGGGCTGAGCCGGACCACCGACATCCTCCTGTCCAACACCCAGGTGGGACTCGAAGTGGCCGAGGCACAGTGCCTGCTGCGCCGGGCGGGCACCGCGCCGGGGGACATCGACGGTGTCTTCGGCCCGAAGACGCGGCGCGCGGTCGAGCGCATGCAGAAGCGGAACGGGCTGATCGTGAACGGCGTCATCGACCCGCCCACCTGGAAGGCCCTGCGGGAGGCGGATCCGACGTGACCCCGGAACACACCCGGCTGGTCGCGGCACTGCGGGAGCTGCGCGCCGGTGCGGGGCTGAGCCTGGCGGCACTGGCGGAGCGGACGGCGTACAGCAAGTCCTCGTGGGAGCGCTACCTCAACGGGAAGAGCCTGCCTCCACGCCTTGCTGTACGGGAACTGTGCCGGCTCGCGGACGAACCGGAGGGGCGGCCGCTGGCGCTGTGGGAGATCGCCGAGTCGCGCTGGAGCGGACGCGCGGTGGCCGCCTCCACCTCCGCGTCCGCCCCTCCCTCTCCGGCGGACGAACCGCCGCCTCCGCATCCTGAGCCGTCACCGCCCGCCGGGACCGGGCGGCCCCTCGGCAGGAGCAGGCTCCTGGTGCTGCTGGCATCGGCGTACACCGTGATCGTCGGTGGGGTCGCGGCCCTGCTGTTCCTCCTGCTGCCGGACTCGGAGGCGCCGAAGGGCGAACCGCTGCCGGCCTCCGTCCCCTTCTCCCTTGCCCCCCTGTGCCACGGGGCCGCCTGCGAGGGCCGGGACCCGATGCGCCTGATCTGTGGCATCGGTCCCGACACCCTCGCCGCGTACCGCACCGCCACTGGCGCCCACGTCGAGCTGCGGCACAGCGAGAAGTGCGGTACGAGCTGGGCCCGGACCTGGGGGACCGAGATCGGCGACCGGCTGGACGTCACGGCAGGTGGCCCGACCCACGGTGTGCGCATCGGGAACGCGGACGACGCGGCGGCCTTCATGTACACCGAGATGACCGAGGTCAACCCCGGCAGCACCGTACGGGCCTGCTTCCGGCCGACGGCGGCCGACGGCGAACGGGAGTGCTTCGAGGCACGTGTGGGCGGGGCCGCTGCCGCGAGCAGGGCCCCCTCGCCCTCCCTGCCGCCGGGCTCTCGCGGGTAGCGTCCCGCCTCGCGGGTGTCGATGCCGGAGTGGGGGTTTCGTCAAAGGCGCCGAGGTCCCATGGCCGAGGGCGCCAAGGTGCTGCCGTCCGTCCCGCTCGGCGACGAGAAGCAGCCCTCGTCGCGGTGGGAGGTCCCGCTCCGGCGAAACGCCCCGTCGAAAGACGGGGCCCTTCGTGCGATCATGTTCGACCGAAAGGCGTGCGTCGAAAGGGACAGGGGAGGCCGCGGTGGCGGTGAACTCGAAGAAGATCGCCGTCTACGTGCTCGTGGTCTTCGCGCTGTATGTGATCATCACGGATCCGGCGAAGGCCGCCGACTACGTCCAGATAGGTTTCCAGGGCATCTCCGACGCGGCGAGCGCCGTCGGCGACTTCATGACCTGGGCCGCCAACGGAGGAAAGTGATGATCCGCCACCTCGTGCTGTTCAAGCTGAACGACGGCGTCGAGCGCGACGACCCGCGCGTCGTCCAGGGCGTCGAGGCCTTCCGGGCGCTCGGCGGCCGGATCGAGGAGCTGCGCTTCTGGGAGTGCGCCTGGAACATCAGCGACCGGCCCATCGCGTACGACTTCGCCATCAACTCGGCCGTCGACGACGCCGACGCCCTCACCCGCTACCTCGAACACCCGGCGCACCAGGCCGGCGTCGCGCTCTGGCGCGAGTTCGCCACCTGGGTGATCGCCGACTACGAGTTCTAGCGCCGGACGGGCTCCGGTTCCGGCCCGCGTCCCCGGCCCGCGCGCTCCCCGGCCCCGCACCTGCCCGGTGCGGGGCCGTTCTGCTGCCCCTCAACACGGCGTTATGCGGTGCTTGCACACAGTGGACATGTCTTGTGATGCTATGACCGCTTTTGACGGATGAGTTGACGGAAGAGCTGACTGATCACGAGGTGGAGTTGACCGTGCCGGCCAGTACTGCGCCTCAAGCACCGCCCGCACCGCCCACCCAGGTCTCGGCCGAGGCCCAGCCCCAGGAACCGGAGGCCCCCGCGCCGCCGCGCAGCCGCGGCGCCGACACCCGGGCCCTGACCCAGGTGCTCTTCGGTGAACTCAAGGACCTCACCCCGGGCACGCCGGAGCACGACCGGGTGCGCGCGGCGCTCATCGAGGCCAACCTCCCGCTGGTGCGCTACGCCGCCGCCCGCTTCCGCTCCCGCAACGAGCCGATGGAGGACGTCGTCCAGGTCGGCACCATCGGGCTCATCAACGCCATCGACCGCTTCGACCCGGAGCGGGGCGTGCAGTTCCCGACCTTCGCGATGCCCACCGTCGTCGGCGAGATCAAGCGGTACTTCCGCGACAACGTCCGCACGGTGCACGTGCCGCGCCGGCTGCACGAGCTGTGGGTGCAGGTCAACAGCGCGACCGAGGACCTGACGACCTCCTTCGGGCGGTCCCCGACGACCGCCGAGATCGCCGAGCGGCTGCGCATCACCGAGGACGAGGTGCTGTCCTGCATCGAGGCGGGGCGGTCGTACCACGCCACCTCGCTGGAGGCCGCCCAGGAGGGTGACGGGCTGCCCGGGCTGCTCGACCGGCTCGGCTACGAGGACCCCGCCCTCGACGGCGTCGAACACCGCGACCTCGTACGGCACCTGCTGGTCCAGCTCCCGGAGCGGGAGCAGCGGATCCTGCTGCTGCGCTACTACAGCAACCTCACCCAGTCGCAGATCAGCGCGGAACTCGGCGTCTCCCAGATGCACGTGTCGCGGCTACTGGCGCGCAGTTTCCAGCGATTGAGGTCCGCGAACCGGATCGACGCGTAACCTCGGAACGGACTCGGGGCACGGTCGAAAGCGCGAGCGAGACGTCACCGGGGCGAGCGAATCGCCCACCAGGGCCGTTGCTCGCCCAATCCGCCTGATTGGCCGTCAGACCCCCTGTTTCCAGGGGGTATTCGTGTCTCGGATGTCGACATGTCACTACAGCGCGTTGCCGACATGTGACATTCTTCCGGAGACGCGTTTGCCGGAGCCCCGGCTCCGGTATTCAGGTGAAGGCTGCGTTCCCGGCGTGGGAGCGTGTGCCGCGACCGTCCCGCGACCCAAAGGGGGTGGCATGTCCGCAGACCAGGGCAGCTCGAAGGTGCTCGCGCTCGCGGAGAGCGAGACCGCGCCCGACACGATCGAGGCGCTCGGCCCCGTCGATGACGTCCAGGCCATCGAAGCCGTTCCGACCCTCGACGCCGTGCCGGCCCAGACCCTTCCGGCCACGGAGGCCATCGACACCCGCACCCTGTCCCGCTCCCTGTTCCTGCGGCTCGCCGCCCTCGACGAGGACAGCCCGGAACGTGGCTACGTCCGGGACACCCTGATCGAGCTCAATCTCCCGCTGGTGCGTTACGCCGCCGCGCGCTTCCGCTCCCGCAACGAGCCGATGGAGGACATCGTCCAGGTCGGCACCATCGGCCTGATCAAGGCGATCGACCGCTTCGACTGCGAACGGGGCGTGGAGTTCCCGACGTTCGCGATGCCGACCGTGGTCGGCGAGATCAAGCGGTTCTTCCGCGACACCTCGTGGTCGGTGCGCGTCCCGCGCCGCCTCCAGGAGCTGCGGCTGGCGCTGACGAAGGCCAGCGACGAGCTGTCCCAGAAGCTGGACCGGTCCCCGACCGTGGGTGAGCTGGCCGCCGTCCTCGGCGTGTCCGAGGAGGACGTCGTCGACGGCCTCGCGGTCGGCAACGCCTACACCGCCTCCTCGCTGGACTCCCCCGCCCCGGAGGACGACGGCGGCGAGGGCTCGCTGGCGGACCGCCTGGGCTACGAGGACACGGCGCTGGAGGGCGTGGAGTACCGCGAGTCCCTCAAGCCGCTGCTGGCCAAGCTGCCGCCCCGGGAGCGCCGGATCATCATGCTGCGCTTCTTCGCCAACATGACCCAGTCGCAGATCGGCGAGGAGGTCGGCATCTCGCAGATGCACGTCTCCCGGCTCCTCACCCGCACCCTGTCGCAGCTGCGCGAGGGCCTCATCTCCGACTGAGCGGCAGCCCTGCGGCTCCGCGGCCAACAGCCCGGCGGCCGCCGCGGCACCTCGGGGGGGCGCCGCCCGGCCCCGCGGGTAGACCGGGGGGGCTCAGCCGCCAAAGACGCAACAACACAAAAATAATAACAAAATAGGCTACCC
>NZ_JBHYJX010000063.1:0-44174 GCF_042740985.1 Streptomyces sp. NPDC058985
TTCGAGGGCTCAACGGCCTCGGGCTCAGCCACGTTCTCACTGGTCATCGATGCATCCTCCATGATCGGGAGTTACACCGAACGATTTACAGTCCCCGCGGCTTCGCCTGGTTTGATCAGCCCCGTCTCGTAGGCCAGGACGATGGCTTGGGCGCGGTCCCGCAGATCGAGCTTGGCGAAAATGCGGGCCACATGTGTCTTCACGGTGGCTTCGCTCAGGGTCAGTTCGTGGGCCAGTTCGTTGTTGGACAGTCCTCGGCCCATGAGCTTCAGAACCTCTGTCTCCCGTGCGGTCAGCGCCGCGAGGTCCCGGTGGACGGCCGACGACAGGACTTCCCGCCCGGGCTGTCGGTCGCCGCTGGCGAAGCGTTCGATGAGCCGTCGCGTGATGGAGGGCGCCAGGAGGGCGTCACCGGTATTGACGAGACGTACGGCGGTTGCCAGGTATTCGGGGGTGACGTCCTTCAGCAGGAAGCCGCTCGCACCGGCGGCGAGTGCGGCGTAGACGTAGCGGTCGAGGTCGAAGGTGGTCAGGATGACCACCCGGCAGTGCGGTGCCTTCTCCAGGACGCGGCGGGTGGCTTCCAGGCCGTCCATGTGGGGCATGCGGATGTCCATGAGGACGACGTCCGGCAGGAGTCGCTGTGCCGCTTCGACAGCCTCGATCCCATCGGCGGCCTCACCGGCGACCTCGATGCCGCGGGTGGTGAGGATCAGGCGGAAGCCGGAGCGGACCAGAGCCTGATCGTCTGCGATGAGGACACGGGGAGTGGGGTCGGGCATGGCTTCCTGCGTGCGTTCCGGTGTGCTCATGGACGGCCCAGCGGGATGCGTGCACGGACCCGGTATCCGCCGCCGAGACGGCGCCGTGCGTCGAAGTCGCCGCCGTAGACGGCGACGCGCTCCCGGAGCCCGAGCAACCCGCGGCCCGCTCCTTCCTTCCAGTCTCCGCTCTGTGCCTTCGGCGCGGGTCTGTCGGCGGAACCGGTCAAGACGCTCGGCCCGCTGTTCAGTACTTCCACGCGCAGAGTGTGATCCGTGTACCGCACCATCACCTCGGCTTTCTCCCCGTCACCATACTTGAGCGCGTTGGTCAGCGACTCCTGCACTATCCGGTACGCGGTCGCGTCGATCCCCGCCGGGAGCGGGCGCGGTTCTCCGGAGATCCGCACCTCGACGGGCAGGCCGGCGAAGGCGATCCGGTCGACCAGGGAGCTGAGCCTGCTCAGGCTCGGCTGCGGCGCCAGGTCCTCCCCGTGCTCGTCGTCATCGCCGCTCGGGGACGGTGTCAGCAGGCCCAGCAGATGGCGTAGCTCGGTCATCGTGTCACGGCCGGCGTTCTCGACTGCCCTCAGCGCGGCCTCGGCCTCGTCCGGCATCGTGGCCAGCACCTCGCGCGCCGCGCCTGCCTGAACCACCATCAGACTCACGTTGTGACTGACGATGTCGTGCAGTTCCTGGGCGATCCGGTCCCGTTCGCCCTGGACGGCGATCCGGGCAGCGCTCTCGCGCTCCCGCTCGAGGAGCAGCCGCCGTTCCTCAACCGCCTTGCGGTGCAGGCGCCGGGCCTTGACAAGGGCTACGCTCAGCCAGCCGATGGCGACGCAGGCCACCGCCAGACCGATGACCAGCCACGCCGCTCCGGTTCTCCACACCTCTTCACCTTCGCAGACCCCCTTGAGATCCGCATGAGTTTCCCGGCCGCCTGTCGCGACAGGGCCCGTACGGACGGCGACCGTTCATCCGGGCCGGCAGGGACCTGACCGCGTCGTCCGGGCAGGGGACACCGTTGATCAGAACTGTGGGCCGGTGCCATAGTGGGGCGCTCTCATCCGAGTTCGTGTGACGTGTCCGGCAACCAGTTGTTCTCGTACGCCATGAGGAGAGCGCGCACATCATGCCTTATGTGAAGACAAATGGTATCCGGCTGGCCTATGAGCGTTCGGGCAGCGGAGAACCCGTCCTTCTGATCATGGGTTCTTCTGCCGCCGGCCACGTCTGGACCATGCACCAGACACCCGCGCTGCACCAGGCGGGGTACGAGACGGTCACGTTCGACAACCGGGGTATCGCGCCCTCGGACGTGCCTCCCGGAAAGTACTCGCTCGCGGACATGGTCGCTGACACCACAGGACTGATCAAGGAACTCGGCCTCGGTCCGTGCCGCATCGTCGGGGCTTCCCTGGGCGCGATGATCGCCCAGGAGATAGCGATCGAATCCCCTCACCTGGTCAGGTGCGCAGTCTTGATCGCCACCAGATCACGGTCCGACGCCTTCCGACGGGCACACGCGGCAGCGGACCGGGCCCTGCTGGAGAGCGGCGTCCGGTTGCCCGCCGGCTACACGGCCATGAGAACAGTCCTCGAGATGCTGTCGCCGAAGACCTTGAACGACGACGCCACCGCCGCCACGTGGCTGGAGATCTTCGAGCTGACCGGCGGTCAGGGCACGGCCGGCGGCCAGGCATGGATCGAGGCCGACGAGGACCGCCGAGCGGCTCTCCCGGCAATCAACGCACCGTGCCGCGTCATCGCGTTCGCCGACGATCTCATCGCACCGCCGCATCTGGCCGCCGAGATAGCCGAAGTCATCCCTGACTGCGACTTCGTCGAAATACCTGATTGCGGCCACCTCGGCTACCTCGAACGCCCGGATCGGGTAAACACCGCAATCATCGAATTTCTCGACAAGCACTGACACGGCAGCTGTAAATTTGATCGTTGAGGTGTCCGTGCAGTTCAGCGGTGTCTGCGAGTGCGGGAACGGCCACCGTGATCACGAGTGCTTGTGATGACGTTGAACGATCAAGTGGCCGAGTTGGCCGAAAGTCCATCGCGCTGAATTCACGACTGCCGGCGCGGGAGACGACCGAGGCGATGCAACACTTCCTCTCCCACGCTTCGTGGGACCACGACCTGGCCCGTGACCGGCTGCCTCCTGGGTGCGGGTGAACTCACCGAAGAAGCAGCAGTGTGGCCCGCGAACTGCTCGCCGTGCTCCGCGTCACGGCCCTTACGGCACCTCGCCGCGCCCCTCGGGCACGTCCTGCACTGGTCCGCCTGGCGCCGCCATCACCGGCACCAAGCCGTCCAGGCCCACCGACACTGGAACAAACGTCACCGCAGGTCGAACTCACAGAAGCGCAGCACGGTCCGATTCCGGCTGTCCCCGAGATGGCCGCTGACGAGTGGGCTGCCCGATTCGACTGTTCCACCTCGGGGCCTGGGAGTCATTCCATCATGGGGCGATGAACCGGACCAAGCGGCTGCGGGCGGCCATCAGCTGACGGCAGACCCGTCGACCGAACGCACCCGATCGTCCAGTTCGTCAGCGAATCCAGACCACGTCGCGGCGAACTGTCGCGCCAGATCCACGATCAGAGACCCACAATGCATCGGCACCGCAGCGGTCAGCCCCGACCACTCCTGCGTCACCATCGCATTGTGCTGCAGCAGACGCAGCAGCTGGCGTCCCTCTTCCTTGTGGCGCAGTGAAGGATCCCTCAGCAACTTTTCCAGCATATACCTCGGATCCGAGGGCGTGAGTCGCGTCTGCCGGTCCCGTCTCGGTCTGGAGGCCGCATTCGTCGCGGCTGAGTCATGGTCGCGATCGGCCGCCTCGGGCTGCACCGGTGCCGGCGGCTCACCGGCTCGCAGTCGTTTACGGACGTCACTCACGGTCGCCGGCGAGATCCCTGCCAGCCGGGCCACCTCCCGAAGTGACGCATTCGGGCGCTCAGCCATCACTTCGGCGGCCCGGTGACGGCCTTCCGCGCTGTTCAGCGGGCGAACTTTGCCGTCCCGCCCGATGCGCTTGTTCAACTGCTGCCCGACGTCAGTTGAACGACGCCGGATCGCTGCCACCGTCTTGGCGCCCAAGCCGGAGGTCCGCGCGATCGACCGGTCCGACATGCCTGGATGCGTCGCGAGGATCCGCGCCGCCGCAGCCCGGCGGTCAGCCAGCGACAAGGGAAGTCCGTGGTCCACATTCGCCTTGACAGCCCACAGAAAGGCGTCTTCGGCCGAACCGTCGAAGAAGACGACACCGATCGTCTCATAGCCGCGAAGCTCAGCGGCCAACAGGCGGTGGGTTCCATCGATCACCTGCATGGTCTGCCGGTTCACCAGGATCGGCGGCAACTGCGCATCGGTCTCCGCCAGCCTGGCGACGTGTTCGACGCTCTCCCCGTCCAGGCGTGGAGAGTCCCCGAGCCTCAGGGAGGAGACCGCCACATGTGCAACCTCTTGTTCATGCTCGCCCTTCTCGCGTGGGGACACTTGCTTGAGATCAACACATTGCCCACGATTCTGAGGAGAACGGGCAGCTATGTCTGATGGATTCAATTCCCTACCCCCGATCCGGAAGAGGCAAGCCCACGTTCAGGCCACTTCAACCCGATTCGCCCAACGCCAGTCATGCATGATCCCAGCCAATCCTTACCCGCGGCTCGCAACGCTGTCGAGGCAATTACCTCCCTGTCCGAACGAATTGACATGCCAGGCAGATCCCCACCCCCTGCGCACGACCTCCACCCATAGAAAGCAAGGACCTCGCGCCAAAACAGAAGGTCCCTGGTGTCAAGCATTGATCACGCCAAACCCGTGCCACGACACCCCCGTCTCAGCTCGACTGCGGCTGGATCGTGTCTTGTTCAACGACGGACTGTGGTCTGGTCCAACCTCTCGAGGGCGTCGACCATGAAGGCGCCGCGGGCGGGCCGCGAACCTCGCGGTCGAAGACCGCCGTGGCGGACGCGTCCTACGCGCAGGGCCTTGATCCGGTTCGGGGGAGCGCGGCGGCATCGCGTACGGCCGTGCCCGCAGCCCGGCGGCTTGCGCTCGCGCTGTGCTCAGTGTGACCGGCCCGCTGAAACGCCTGGTGATCGGCCGGTCCAGGCGCAGTGAGGAACTGGGCGAGACGCCGTTGCCGAAGCGGTTCGACTGGCCATCTTCGCTTCGGATGCGCTGTCGTCGGTGGCGTACGCGACGCAGGAGATCCTCCTCCTGACCTCGGCGGCCTGGCGTATCTGCACTTCACGCCGTGGATCGCAGCGGCTGTCGTGACAGTGATGACGGTCGTGCCGTTGCCGTGCCAGTGGCCTCCGGCGTGGCCAACGTCCTCTCCGCGCGGCCCGGGCCGGTCGAGCACCGGGTGCTGCCGGCGGTCGGCTTCGTCGCGCTGTTCGCCGCGATGAATCTGCGCGGGGTGCGCGAGTCCGGCCGGGCCATCGCCGCGCCGACGTACCTCTTCATCGGCGGTGGCCTGATCACGGGCGATACCGGGCTACTGGGCTACCTGTACGTGGCCCTGCGGGCGTTCTCCAGCGGCTGTTCGGCGCCGACCGGCGCCGAGGCGATCTCCAAGGGCGTGCCCGCGTTCCGCAAGCCCGAGCCCAGGACGACCCGCCGAAGGGGAGAGTCTCGACTGCGACGAACTCCCCTTCGCGTCTGGCTACGAGGGAGCCACCCGTCACGAGTACGAAGGCGACCAGCACCTCAACGACCCTCCGTCCACTACATCGACCCGGCAGAGAGTCAGGAAGCCGGGCGCCGTCTCGGCGCCTGTGTTGACAAGCCGCAGGGGCCGGCGACCGGCGCCGTACCCTTCACTCGGCAGAGACACGCCAAATCTGCACGAGACAGTACAGATCCCTGCCGTTGAGCCTCTCATCCCGTACCGGAGAAACCTGCAGAGTGCGCCACGAAAGCGGTGAAGTGAAGGGCCCACTGGCGCTGTTGAACATCCATTGCCACCGCATCCTGTACAGGCCGGGCGTGGGCAGGGTGAGCGGGGCCTCTTGCCGCCCTCCGTCCAAGGTGTAAATGGCCAGGTCGCCGCTGGGGAGTCGCACCTCCACCTCCTCCCGACCGAACCACTGGGCGACCTCTTCTCGAGGGAGAGTGGACCAGCTCTCCAGTCGCACTTCGGCACGGAACACCTGGGACGGTATCTGCATGTACACGAGACCAGGGGTGGAGAGCAACCACCTCGTGGAATCCGGCTCCATCCCGTAGGTGTCGACTGATGTGTCGTACAGGCCGAAGATGCCGTCACTTGGGGAAACGTGAGCGTCGAAGGCATCCAGTAGCCTACTCAAGACATACCTCTCGCCGCACCGAACGTTGAGTCGCTGGCAGCATATGCGGCGGAACCCGCTCCTTCGGCCACCATTCACACGAGCCCAGGCCATGCCTGACAGCGCCAAGCTCACCAAGGGTGTTTTCAAGTTCGCCAAAAGGGCCACTGAATAGTTCACAGAGCTCGACCAGAAACTGTATGACGAGCTTCAGAAAGCGCGCGAGGGAAAAGGAGAGAAGTGAGCCTTCGACGGCACCTCAGGAAGCTCCTGTGTGAGACCGGAGAGGACGGTCGGTCCAGCGGTTCCCCTCGCACACCGATCGCCTCGGGTGAAGCCGAAGTGTCGTTCACGACAGAGGTCCCGTGGCCGTCGCTGTGGAAGTTCGCGCAGTTCGCGTACGTCGCCGAGCAGTACGGCTACCGCTACTCCGGCCCGGATCCGGAACTGCGGGATTCCGGCACGCTATTCTTCGTCTTTCGAAGCCTGCCGGACGCGCGCGAGCGCGCCGCCCGTACGCGGGAGCAATTCCCCGGCGCACTCGAAAGTGGTCGGTTGCCGGGTATGCGTGCGTGGCCTGTTCCCGTGCTGACGCTGCCGCAGGCCCGGAGCGAAGTGAAGCTGCTGCATGCCCGGATCGCCATTGACTACTACGGTGCGCTGGGGCGGCAGCGTATGCGTCCTTGGCTCATCGGCATCCCCGTGGTGTTCCTGCTCTTTCTGCTGGTGAACGGCGAGTTGCACACGACAGGGCTGCGTGTCGCGGCCGGCCTGGCCGCGGCACTGCTCGTCGCGTTGGCGGCTTCTCGGGTGTTCATGCGCCGTCGCCGTGCGGCGCACGAACGGCTGCTTGAGCGCTACGGTGTCCGTTGGCCTCCATGACCGCGGCCTGAGTCACGCGGTGCCGGAACGACCAGCTCCAGCACTGCCATGGGGATCTTCTGTGGTGCCGAGTCCTCGGCGCCAGACTCCGCAGTGCGCAGTTCGACGGTCCGAAGGGACGCCCAACGCACGCGTTCGGCTCCCAGGCACATGGCGATGTCAGCGAGCGTGTCGTCCCGCTCCAAAGGGTGTTTCCAGAAGGCCGTGAACTGGGCATCTTCGTTGTATGGCTGGGGCGTTGAGGGTCGAGCGTGTGTGGGTGGAGACGTTCAGCTGTCCCGTATGTCCGACTCCTCCATCGGGTGCGAAGTGAGACTGGGTCGGCTGGGCGTTGCCGGAAGGCGGCAAAGTCAGCCGATTCTTGATGCCGGAACCTGTCTTTCACGTCGAGCAACCAGGTGGGTACCGTTGCCGGGCAGTCTTCGACGAGCGAAGCCGGGTCCGTCGGTCACGACGACCGTCTGAGGCGATTGTGGGGGACGATGGGTTACGTGGTTGCGACGCTGGCGGTCGTGGCGTCAATTCTGGCCGTGTCCATGACCGTGCTGGTACGTCGGGAGCGACGGCGCATACCGCTCAGTCCCGAAGCGCATCGGATCGAAGCGGCAGCCACCCGGGGGCTTCGCGATGCGCGCCGCCAGGCCCACGCTTCTCAGCATTTCGCCGATGGCAGCGGCGTCAGCGCTCTGCGGGACCGCGGCTCTCGGTCATAGTGATCGGTCTATCGCTGACAGCTTTCGGCACGCGCCGGCTTTGTTGGGTGCGTGCCAGCCGGCCAGAGCGAGGTTGTGCGGGCGGGCGATGCCGAGCATGGCGTGATCGATACCGTCGCCCTTGAGGCGGGAGGCGTTGTGTTCTTCCTTCCACGCCGGGAGATCCGCCTGGTCCTCCCCAAAGGCCCGGAACTTGGTCGAGCAGCATGATGCCCCGGCGGGCTTGTCCGTCTCGGCCGTCGGCACCGGGGTCGGCGTCAGATCGGCCTCGGTTCCCGCATCGGCCGTTCGGCCCCCGCCGTGTCCCGGCTGGAAGGAAGCAGGACTCTGGGCCGGGGCGCCGACGTGGTGGGGTGCGGCCCGGTCGCGGCGCCGACTTTCTACTATGGCCCGCATGCCCGAAACGAACACCACTGATCGCTGGGAGCGGCGCACCCAGGGACCGCTGCTGGCGCTCGCCGTACTCTTCGCCGTCGCCTATGCCCTGCCGGTGGTCATGCCCGATGCCCCGGAGTGGGTGCTGTCCGCCTGCCACGTCGCGAACTGGGTGGTGTGGGCGGCCTTCGCCATCGACTACGCGGTACGGCTGTGGCTGAGCGAGGACCGGCTGCGGTTCGTGCGGAGCCATCCGCTGGCTCTGCTGGCGGTCCTGCTGCCGCTGCTCCGCCCGCTCAGGCTGCTCAAGCTGGTGTCGATGCTGCTGCTCGCGGGACAGCGGGCGCGGATGGCCTCGCAGGTCAGGGTGACGACGTACGTCACAGGTTCGTGTCTCGGACTGCTGGTGTTCGGGGCGCTGGCGGTGCTGGAGGTGGAACGCGGCCAACCCGGTGCGTCCATCCAGACACTGGGAGACGCACTCTGGTGGGCGTTCACGACGATGACGACCGTCGGATACGGCGACATGGCGCCGACGACGGGCCTTGGCCGGCTGCTGGCGATCGGGCTGATGCTGTCCGGGATCGCGCTGCTCGGTGTGGTCACCGCGAACATCGCGGCCTGGTTCATCTCCCGCTTCGAAAGAGACGACGCGGAGGAACGGCGACAGACGGCGGCCATCGAGGCGCTGACCGAAGAGGTCCGGTCTCTGCGGGCGCAGGTGGCGACGCTGCGGGCCCCGCAAGGAGCACCGTCCGAGCTGAGCGTTCTCCCGGCTCCGACACCGGAGCGGGACTGACCGCCCTCGGGTGTTTGCGGGGAGGACGGCGATGCACCGGGCACGTTGGTCGTCCCGGCCGTCAGAAGAGCGGGCAGCAGATGTGAACACGGGCCGCACCGCAGTCCGCGACGTCCCACCGCCAATCCCGCACGAGCTTGTTCGACAGGGCACGCCCTCCGTGTGCGCACCGGCATCGCGTCTCGGGCCGCGGTTGGTCTGCGCAACCTCGCCATCCAACACTCCCAGCTGACGTCCAGCGCCCCGTGTCGCACGGCGGGGCCGACTGAGAAGGTGGATCGCACCATAGTTTTGAACGCGTTCAACTCTTTGGTCTAAGCTCACCCGAGACGAAGGAGGGGAGCCGATGAGGATGGTGATTCCAGGCGGCACCGGACAGGTAGGCGCTGTCCTGAAGCGCGCACTGGCCGGCGCCGGCCACGAGGTCGTGATTCTCACCAGACACCCCAGGCACGAGGGCGAGGCCCAGTGGGACGGCCGGACACTGGGGCCGTGGGCGGCGGCGGTGGACGGCAGCGACGTCGTCATCAATCTGGCCGGACGCACCGTGAGCTGCCGGTACACGGCGGCCAATCTGCAGGAAATGATGGACTCCCGGGTCGACTCCACCCGGATCGTGGGCGCCGCGATCGCGCGCGCTGCCCGACCACCCCGCGTCTGGCTGCAGATGAGCACCGCGACGGTGTACGCGCACCGCTTTGACGTCCCCAACGACGAGACCACCGGTGTGATCGGCGGTACCGAACCGGGCGTACCGGACTACTGGGCGTACAGCGTCGAGATCGCCAAAGCCTGGGAGCAGGCTCAGTGGCAGGCGGAAACGCCGGCCACCCGCAAGGTCGCTCTGCGCTCGGCCATGGTGATGAGCCCGGACCCCGGCGGGGTCTTCGCCGTCCTGCTGGGACTGGCCCGCCTGGGTCTCGGCGGCCCGGTCGCCGGTGGTGCACAGTACGTGTCGTGGATCCACGAACACGACTTCGTGCGCGCGGTGGAGTTTCTGATCCACCGGGAAGACATCGAAGGGCCGGTGAACCTGGCAGCCCCCCATCCCCTGCCGCAGCGCGCATTCATGCGCACCCTGCGCTCGGCGTGGGGTGTACCGGTGGGTCTCCCCGCGACCAAGTGGATGGCCGAGGTCGGCGCGTTCGCTCTGCGTACCGACACCGAACTGCTGCTGAAGAGCCGCCGTGTCGTCCCGGGCCGACTGGTCCAGGCAGGCTTCGACTTTCAGTACGCACAGTGGCCGCAGGGCGCGGATGAGCTGGTGCGCCGGGTACGCAAACGCGTCGGACGCAGCCCCGCGGCACGCCGGTGAACGGACCCGGGACGGCGGCCGCTCCGGCCGCCCTGCCGGGCCCTGGCCAGCGTCGTCATCACGCGCGCGCGACGGCCGGCCCTGAGCCGGCTTCTCTTCCGCACCCTGCCGGAACCCACCCTCCCCCGCCCGCATCCGCACAGCAGGCCGCCCACCCCCACGCGGGCCGATGAGCACCCACCGAGCCGAGAGCGCTGGTTGCCTTAAGGCAACATCATGAGGGATGGTTGCCTTAAGGCAACTGTTCCGTCGAGGTGATGAGGTGAGGGATTCGCTCAGCGGGTCCTCGGTCTTTGGTATCCACCCAAGCACAAACCGGCGCAAGCACGGATTCGGACCTCTCCTGGGGCGGTGCCCCGTACCCGGTTCTGGTCGTTGACGCAGAGGGCAGACTCACGCACCGCAATGACGCTGCGGGTGTGCTCCTGCCCGGCGCCGTTCCCGGAACGCCCCTGGTGGACGCGGCTCCGTCCTGGATCGCCGACGCTCATCAAGCGCTGCGCTTCCCCGGCCCACGTGGCGTCCCGGAGACCGATGTGCCGCGGTCCGGTGCGATCGGGGAGCGCCGTTTCGAGGCTCATCCCCATGTGCGGGATGACGGTTCGGTGGTGTGGTGGCTGAGGGATGACACCGACCACCAGGTGGCCCGGGAAGCCCTGCAAGCGGAGCGGAAGCGGACCGCGTTCCTCGCTGAGGCGTCCAGTGCCCTCCTCTCCTCGCTGAATCTGGGGCGCTGCATGGATGTGACCGCGCAGCTGGCCGCCGAGAGCCTCGCTGATGCGGCGCTGGTCGTCGCGCCCGCCCGTGGGCATCGGCTCCCGGTGGTGACCTGCCTGCGCGGCGGGGTCCCCACTCTGGCGCAGGAGAAGGC
Organism: Streptomyces sp. NPDC058985; assembly: GCF_042740985.1. NCBI lineage: Bacteria > Bacillati > Actinomycetota > Actinomycetes > Kitasatosporales > Streptomycetaceae > Streptomyces > Streptomyces sp. NPDC058985. The sequence goes on from NZ_JBHYJX010000063.1 coordinate 11,032, forward strand.
GGACCCCGAGGGGGTGCCGGGTCTGGCAGAGGCGCTGCGGGGCTTTCCGCCGGTGCCCTCGCGGTGGATCGACCCCGCGGCGGCGCCGCGGTGGATGGTGCCCGAGGGCTTCGGGCCGGTCGGCTCGATAGTGATCACCCCGTTGCCCGGGCACGGCGTCCCGGCCGGAGCGCTGGTGTTGCTGCGAAGGGCGGAGAGTGTCGCGTTCAGCGAGGAAGAGGAAGTCTTCGCACGGCTGTTCGCGGCCCGTTCCGGGGCGGCGATGTCGGCCGCCCGTCTCTATGCGGAGCAGAGCGCGATCACCGAGGTGCTGATGCGTGATCTTCTGCCGCCGGTGCTGCATCAGGTCTCCGGGGTCGACTTCGCCGGCCGGTACCGGCCGGCGGGGGACCACGAACGCATCGGCGGAGACTTCTACGACGTACACCCCGCCACCGCCGATGGTGACGCTTCCCTGGTCACGCTCGGGGACGTATGCGGAAAGGGCCTGGAGGCCGCCGTACTGACGGGCAAGATCCGCAACACGCTGCATGCGCTGCTGCCGCTGGCGGACAACCATGAGCGCATGCTCGACGTGCTCAACACCACTCTGCTCAACTCGCACACCACTCGGTTCGCGACCCTGGTCCTGGCCTCCGCCAAGCGCCGGGGCAGCGAGGTGGATCTCAGGCTGACCAGCGGCGGCCACCCTGCCCCGCTGATCATCCGCGCGGACGGCACCGTCGAGGAAGCCGGGACCCGGGGCACCCTGATCGGTGCCGTGCCCACGATCTCCGCCCGCACCGCGGCCGTGTCCCTGGCCCCCGGCGAGTCCTGTGTCCTGTACACCGACGGCATCACCGAAGCCAAGGGCGGGCCGATGGGTGACGCTCTCTTCGGCGACGAGCGTCTCAAGCGCGCCTTGTCCGAGTGCGCGGGCATGCCCGCCGAGGGGATCGCGGAGCACGTGCACATGCTGGCCGCCCAGTGGCTCGGCCAAGGCCGTCACGACGACATGGCAGTCGTAGTGATCTCCGCTCCGCGCACCCACCATCTGAGTGCGGTGAACGGCCGCACACGGGGCAGGTACACCGCATGAACGCCAGTGTCTCGCCCTGCCTCGCAGCCGGCGCGGACGTGCGGGAGCAGGCTGACCTGCTGTGGAGCGCCGTCTCGGCGGGAGATGAGCACGCGGCCACCGAGCTGGTGCTCCGTGCCCTCGACGAAGGGGCAGAACCGGAGAGCGTGCTGCTGGATGTCATCGCGGCCGTGCAGGGCAAGGTGGGTGAGGAGTGGGCGGCCAACCGGATCAGCATCGCCCAGGAGCACGCCGCGACCGCCATCAACGAGCGGGCGGTCGCCGCGGTGAGCGTGCACCCCTCCGCCCGCACCGCCGTCTCCCGGGGCCGGATCACCGTCGCCTGCGTGGACGGCGAGTGGCACGCTCTGCCCGCCCGGCTCTTGGCCGAAGTACTGAAACTGCGCGGCTGGCAGATCGACTACCTCGGTGCGCAGGTCCCCTCACCGCACCTCATCGAGCACCTTCACAAGACCCGCGCCGACGCGGTCGCCCTGTCCAGTTCGATCGCCACACGACTGCCCACGGCCCACGCGGCGGTCACCGCGTGCCAGGCCGTCGGCGTGCCCGTCCTCGTCGGAGGCGCCGCGTTCGGACCCGACGGGCGGTACGCACGCCTGCTGGGCGCCGACGCGTGGGCCCCCGACGCCCGCACTGCCGCCGATCGCCTCGCCCGGGGGCCGCTGCCCCGGCCACAGCCCGACCATCAGCAGATCGACGACCTGCCCCACCTGTCGGACCAGGAGTACACCCTGGTCAGCCGGAACGGCAGGTCCCTGGTACGCGCCGTCTTCAGCCGGCTGGAGACAGCGTTTCCGGCCATGGCGTCCTACGACGATCCGCAACGTGAGCGGACCGCCGAGGACCTGGCGCACATCGTGGAATTCCTCGCCACCGCCCTCTACCTCGGCGACGAAACCCTCTTCACCGGGTTCATCACCTGGACCGCGCACATCCTGGTGGCGCGGGGTGTGCCCGCGACGAGTCTGCCGCCGGCACTGGGGCTGCTGGCCCATGAACTCAAGGACTTTCCCCGAGCCTGCCGTATGCTCCGGGCTGCCACGCACGTGCTCACGACCGCCCACTCCAACACCGCCGGGACCACCGCATGACCTCCACACCCCCCGATCACCTGCGTCTCGTCACGGTCGACACGCAGAACAAGGTCCGCATCGAAGTGCACGGCGATCTCGACTACGACCATGCCGATCTCCTGCTGGACGAGGCGACCGCCCAGCTCGCCGCCCGGCCCGGCCTCGAAGACCTCCATCTGCACTGCGCCGGACTCGGCATGGTCGACTCCATGGGCCTGTCCATCCTGCTGATGATCGGCCGCCGCACCACTCAGGCAGGGGTGCGACTGCACCTGGACGACCGCCCCGCGCAACTGGACCGTCTCCTGGACGTCACCGGCACCCTCGACCACCTCACTGCCTCGTTCCCGGCCCGCGCACCGCAATCCGTAGCAGGCGAGGACGACGTCCTCGCGGCCCGTCCTACCAGGCCGGACGGCACCACCTGAGCCAGTGTCCGGCCGCCGGCCGGGCAGAAGCACACCACTGAGGGCCACCATGACCGCACCGGACGCAGACCCGGACAGGACGTGCCATGAGGCAATCCGGTCCGCCGGCAGCATCACCGAACTCCTCGACGTGCTGTGGGAGCACGCCAGGAACGCCACCGACGGTGGCACCACGCCCACGTCGACATCCCAACTGCGCCTGATGTACCTCGCCGACCGTGCGGACGGGATCCGGATGCGCACCGTCTGCCAACTGCTCGCCTCCTCGCCGTCGACCGTCACCCGCATGTGCGACCGCCTGCAAGCCGTCGGCTTCCTCGAACGCCTGCCCTGCCCCGGCAACGGCCGCGAGATCGTCCTGCACCTGACCCCCGCGGGCACCCGCCACCTGCTGCGCATCCGCGAACGACGCGACAGTGTGCTCCACCATGCCATCGGCAACCTGCCCTCCGCCGAACGGCGTGCCCTCGCCACGGGGCTCGCCGCGCTGCAAGCAGAGCTCAGCACCGCGCACGGCGACGAGGACGCAGCACCCGCAGCACACTCCGCAGCTTGATCGCGGTCCGCGGGCTATGCGTCAACCGTGGGCGGTGGTGCCCAGTACAGCCCTGATCGTCTTTCCGGCAGCAGTGGTACGCACCCACACCTCGTGACTGAGCAGTTGGATCAAGGGCCAGCCGAACCCGCCCGGAGCACCCGCCCGGTCGCGGGCGTGGGTGTGCGGGACGACGGGTGACGCATCGGTCACGCTGATGGTGATCGTGTCCTCGACGAGGCGCGCGTCGAAGGCAAGCAGGCCACCGCCGTGCCGAGCGGCATTGGTGACCAGCTCCGTGACCACGAGCAGGATGTCGTCGGTGACCCGCGGAGGCGGGGCTGGATCGCACGTCAGAAGCAGTCCTCGGACGCGGTCACGCGCGGTGGCAGCGCTGAGGGGCGGCTCCGGCCGACCAGCCTTCGTCTCGGCCGTGGTCACGTGCCGTCACCCCTCATTACCGGTCGGCGGCGTCGCCGCGGGACCTGATCAGCTCCACGGCGGCCCGGATGTCGCTGGTGAGGTCGAAGGCACGGGCGACGTCGGTCAGCGTGAGAAGTCGCTCCACCACCGGGGGCAACCGGGTGAGCACGAACGGGACGCCCACTCGGTCGTGTTCGGTCTTGGCGGCCAGCAGAGTGTGCAGGAAGGCGGAGTCGGCGAACGTGACCTCGGCCAGATCCAGGATGGTGCCCGTCGGGCGGTCCACCGAGGGGACCAGGGTCACGGCCAGGCTTTCGTCGCTGTCGGGGTCGAACTCCCCGATGGCCCGCACGACCCGCACCTCGTCGACCGTCGTGACGGTCACCGCAGCTTCGACTCCCATACGGGGATTCTCCCAGGTCGCTATAGAGGAGACGCAGTCAGGGGGTCCTCGGCCGTCTGTGGCCGGAGCATGTGGACGAGTACGTCAGTCCCGCCCGTACCAGTCGAGGCAGACGACCAGGGCGTCGTCGTCCAAGGGCGTGTTGCCACGGTACGCGGCCAGCTCCCGCAGCACGGCTCCAGGCACCTGCTGCGGCGGCAGCAGCCGGGCGGCGGTCAGTGACCGGGCGAGCGCTCGTTCCCCGTACTTCTCCGCGGCAGGGGAGACGGAGTCGTAGACGCCGTCGCTGCCGATCAGCAGACGGTCGCCAGGAAGCACCTGGAAGTACTCGGAGGTGTAGTGGGTGTCCTCGAACATGCCGAGAGGCAGCTGCTCCTCCAGGGGCAGGGAGTCGACGTCCTTGTCCCGCATCCGCCAGATGCGGGGTGATCCGGCGTCCACGGCCTCTACCCCGCCGGTCGCGAGGTCGAAGCGCAGCAGAACGACCGACACATACGCGGAACCGCGGTACTGCGCGTACACCGCCTGGTCGGCGAGTGCCGCCTGGTCGGCCAGGCCCAGTCCGGCGCGCCGGGCGTTGCGCATGGCGTTGACGGCGAGGTTGGTGAGCAGTGCCGCCTCGATGCCCTCGCCCATGCCATTGGTGACGGTCAGCGTGAGATGGTCGGCGGACGCGGACCAGTCGAAGTTGTCCCCGAAGATCGCGTACGCGGGCTCCAGATGGCCGCCTAGGGAGAACTCGGGGCGCGAGCAGGCACGGCCCGGCAGCAACTGCCACTGCATCTCCGCCGCCAGGGTCAGGCGCGCGGCTCGCCGAGCGAGCAGGTAGAGGTCGGTGTCACGCTCCGCGACAAGGATCTCGTGGCCGAGAACGTCGCAGAGGTGCTGCATCTCCGGAATCAGCTCCGGTGAGTGGCGGTCCTCCGGCAGGGTGACGGAGAGGACTCCCAGGCGGTCACCGCGGATCGTGACCGGGAGGTGAACGGTCACCGCGTGTGCGTCGGGATCGGCGAGAAGGAACGGCTCCTGCGACCCGAACGCCCTGCCCTGCGGGCTGTCGTGGATCATGACCGGCTCCGTGGTGAACGGCACCGTCTCGACCGCCTGGAGCGAGCGCATTCCGTAGTCGGCCATGCGCAGTTCGACGCGTCCGGCGCCGTATTGCTCCATGAGGGCGGCTGTCACGACGTCGAGCAGCGCGTTCGGCGTCGCCGCGCGCAGCGCTCGCTCCACGGAGGTGAGTCTGTCCACGTGTCCCGTTTCCCTTACCCACTGCTTCCAGCGGCTGCGTCACATTCTACCGATGTGACTGTCTTCGACAGGGGGCGTTCCCATCGGGTGGGGGTCCCAAGATCAGCACGGGCGGCCTGCCCGTCAACGCGGCCTGCCCGTCAACGCGGCCGGTTCGACGGAAGTCGGTCCGCGAGGAGGCGCTCCGCCGTGTTCACCGAGTCCACCAGCGGGTGCAGCGCCAGGGCCCGCAGCGCCGCGGACCGCGAGCCGCTGGTCGCCGCCTCGATCGCCGCGCGCTCCACCGCCTTCACGCTGAGCATCAGGCCGAGCTGGTCGGGCGCCACCAGGCCCGTGGCCAGGGGGGTCGCGCCGCTCGCGTCGACCAGGCAGGGCACCTCGACGACCGCGTCCGCGTCCAGGCCCGGGACGGCCGTGCGGTTGCGGACGTCGAGGATCAGCGTCGTCCGCTCGTTGCGGGCGATCGCGCGCATCAGCGCCAGCGCGACCCGGTCGTAGCCGCCGCCCTCGAGATCGGACGCGGCGCGCTGCCAGCCACCTGTGCTCTCCCGGCTCTCGGCCATGTACGTCGCCTCGCGTTCCTGGCGCGTGCGCTCCCACGCGGCGAAGGCGTGCTCGGGCCGGGCGGCCGCGTCCGTGTAGAAGGCGGCCTGCTGCTCGTGCAGGAACTCCCCGCGGGTCGCGGGGGCCTGCCGCAGCGCCGCGACCGCCTCCCGGTTGAAGTAGTAGTAGTGCAGGTACTCGTTGGGCAGCGCGCCGAGCGTCCGCAGCCAGTCGGCGCCGAAGAGCCTGCCCTCCTCGAAGGACTCCAGCGCGGTGGCGTCCGCCAGCAACTCCGGCAGCCGGTCGCGGCCGTCCACGGTGACCCGCCGCAGCCAGCCGAGGTGGTTGAGCCCCACGTAGTCGTAGCCCACGCGGTCCGGATCGGCGCCCAGCGCTCGCGCGGCCCGCCGGCACAGTCCGACCGGCGAGTCGCAGATGCCGATGACGCGGTCCCCGAGAACGCGCTGCATGGCCTCGGTGACCATGCCCGCCGGGTTGGTGAAGTTGATGACCCAGGCGTCCGGCGCGACGGCCGCGACCCGCTCGGCGATCCGCACTGCCTCCGGCACCGTGCGCAGCCCGTACAGGACACCGCCCGCGCCGACCGTCTCCTGCCCGAGGACCCCTTCGCCGAGCGCCGCACGCTCGTCCCGGGCACGGCCCTCCAGGCCGCCGACACGGATCGCGGAGAAGACGAAGTCCGCGCCGCGCAGCGCGTCGTCGAGATCGGTGGTGGTCCGGACGGCGGGCGGAGCCGGCCGGTCGCTTCCGGCGAGCGCGGCCGTCTGCTCGGCGAGGACCGAGGCGATGGCGTCGAGCCTCGCCCGCTCGGTGTCGTAGAGCACCAGTTCGGTGCACCGGCCGGCCGCGTCGCCGGCGGCCGTGGCCAGGGCGCGGTGGACCAGCGGTACGCGGAATCCGCCGCCGCCGAGCAGAGTGAGCCTCATACGGTGATTATCTCCGTCCCCGCCTCGCGGGACGCCGCGAGGGTGGCCCGGGTGCGATGTGTCGTTGGTGACGGGCGCGTACACGTGGCCCGGGAACCTGCCGACGCTCGCGCTCGCCGTCCGCGACGAGTTCCGCGGCCCCGGCGGACACGGCGGCCTTGGCCGACAAACTCGTCCGCCGCCGGCGTACTGCCCGTCCGGGCCGACACCGAGCCCGCAGTCGTCTGGACCAATTTTGTCTAGACCTATTGCCCCGCCCGCCACCCGCGGGCTACGTTTCCCGCTGCTCGGAGTCCTTCAAGAATCCGTCAAGTCCCTTGATGGGCAAGGGTGGAAGGAGCAAGTCCGCATGCAGGACCGGAGTCTTTCCCGACGAACCGTGCTCGCCTCCGCGACCGTGGTCGCCGCGGGCGCGACGGCCGTCTCGGGTGTGGCAGCCACCCCGGCGGCGGCCCACTCGCGCGACCGGCGACTCAAGAAGATCATCTCCAGGATGAGCGTCGAGGCGAAGATCGGCCAGCTGTTCGTGCCGTACTTCTACGGTACGTCGGCGACTTCCCCCAGCCGGCTCGACCAGGACCGCAACCTCAAGGAACTCGGCGTCCGCACCGTGGCCGAGCTGATCGCCAAGTACCACGTCGGCGGGGTCATCTACTTTCACGGCTGGGCGAACAACATCGAGGACCCCCGCCAGATCGCGGACCTCAGCAACGGTGTGCAGCGGGCCTCGCTCGCGCTGCCCACCCCCATCCCGTCCCTGATCTCCATCGACCAGGAGCACGGCGTCAACGTCCGCATCGGCAGCGGCGCCACCCAGCTGCCGGGCGCGATGGCGCTCGGCGCGGGCCGCTCGCTCTCCGACGCGCGCACCGCCGGCTGGATATCGGGCACCGAACTCGCCGCTCTCGGCATCCATCAGAACTTCGCGCCGGTCGCCGACGTCAACGTCAATCCGGCCAACCCCATCATCAACGTCCGCTCCTTCGGCGCCGACGCCCGCGAGGTCGGACGCATGGTGGGCGCCCAGGTGACGGGGTATCAGCGGGCCGGCGTCGTGGCCTGCGCCAAGCACTTCCCGGGCCACGGCGACACCGGCGAGGACAGCCACACCGGACTGCCCGTGATCACCCACACCCGCGAGGAGTGGGAGCGCGTCGACGCCCCGCCCTTCCGGGCCGCGATCGCCGCCGGCGTCGACTCGATCATGACCGCGCACCTCCAGGTCCCCGCTCTCGACCCCAGCAACGAGCCCGCCACCCTGTCGCCCGCCATCCTCCAGGGCGTGCTGCGCGACGAACTCGGCTTCGACGGTGTGATCGTCACCGACGCCCTCAACATGCAGGGCGTGCGCACCAAGTACGGCGACGACCGCGTGCCGGTCCTCGCCCTCAAGGCCGGCGCCGACCAACTGCTCTTCCCGCCGGACATCGACGTCGCCTACAACGGTGTCCTGGCCGCCGTCCGGGGAGGGGAGATCACCGAGGACCGCCTCGACGCATCCGTCCTGCGCATCCTGCGCGTCAAGGACAAGGCCGGCCTGCTCAGCGGCAGCCCCTACGTGTCGCAGAGGGAGGTCGACCGGGTCGTCGGCGCCCGGGGTCACCTGCGCGCCGCCGCCCGTATCGCCGAGCGCACCACCACCCTGCTGGTCAACGAGGACGACACGCTCCCGCTGCGCCGCGGCCAGCGGAAGCTGCTCGTGGTCGGCGCCAGCCCGGCCTTCCCGACCGATGCCAACCGCACCACGGTGCCCGAGCTGGCCAGGGCGTTCGACGAACTGGGCTACCGCACCACCCATCTCGCCACCGGCCGGACGCCCGACGCGGCGAAGATCGACGAGGCCGTGGCCGCCGCGCGGGGACGGGACGCGGTGGTGGTCACCACCGACAACGTCGGTGCCACCAGCGCCCAGCGCACCCTGGTGTCCCGGCTGCTCGCGACCGGCGTCCCCGTCGTCCACCTCGCGGTGCGCAACCCCTACGACATCGCCCACCTCGGCGACGTCCCGGCCTCACTGGTCTCCTACTGCTGGACCGAGGTCGAACTGCGCGCTGCGGCCCGGGTGATCGCCGGCCGGGTCGAGCCGCAGGGCAAGCTGCCCGTGCCCGTCCAGCGGGCCGACGATCCGGCCAGGGTCCTCTTCCGCATGGGACACGGCTTGTCGTACGACGACTGAGGTCCGCGCAGCCGCACGGATTCCGGCTCCGGTGCTCCCGCTTCAGGGGGCACCGGGCCGGCCGTCGCGGCTCGCGCTCGGTTCGGCCGCGCAGGCCCGGTCGGTGCGCGGGCGCTCCCCGGTGACCAGGAAGGTGGTCGTCGCGTCGTTGAGGCAGCGGTTCTTGAGGTAGAGGTAGGCGAGGTGCCCGCCCTGGTCCGCGGTGATCATCCGCGCCCGCTCGCCGAAGGCCGCGCGCAGTGCGCGGGCACCGGACAGCGGTGTGGACGGGTCGCGCAGGTTCTGCACGATCAGTACGTTCGACGGTCCCCGGTCGCTGATCCGCACCGGCGGCTCGGCCGGCTCCGTCGGCCAGAACGCGCAGGGCCAGATGTTCGCCGCCGCCGCGCCGAACAGGGGATGCCGGTCACGGTCGGTCCTGACGTTGCGCTGGTACGTGGCGACCGACTCCGGCCAGTTCCGATCGTTGCAGAGCACGGCGAGCTGACCGGCGACCGGGTTGTCGGCCGGCTGCCCGGGCGGCACCTCGACGGGCGGTGTGGGCGGGATGGCCCGTCCGGTGTCGACGGCCTGCCAGATCCCGGCCAGTTCGGGCAGCCACTGGTCCAGGTAGAGCTTCTCGAACGTGACCTTGCGGAACTTCTTGCCGTCGAATCCGTCCGGCCTCGGCTTCGCGTCCAGCCGGGCGGCCAGCTCGAAGTACTTCTCCCTGATCCGCTGCACCGAGGTGCCGAAGCCGTACTCCGGATGTTCTGACAGGTACCTCGCGAAGTCGGGGAACCTGTCCTCGACGCCTTCCCCGAATCCGCGCGTGGCCGACGGTCCGCTGCCGTCGGGGCCCATCGCGCTGTCCAGCACGAACTGCGCGCTCCGGCGCGGGAACAGTGTGGTGTAGACGGAACCGAGGTAGGTGCCGTAGGAGATGCCGAGATAGGAGATCTTCGGCTCGCCCAGGGCGGCGCGGATCCGGTCCATGTCACGGGCGGTGTTGGCCGTGCTGATGTGGGGCAGCAGGGACGCCGTCGACGCCGCACCGCACTTCTCGGCGACCTCGGCGGCGTGCTCGGCCTGCCGGGCGACGTCGGCCCGGTTCAGCGCGTAGTCGGGGACGTTCGCCGTCGCCGTCGCCTCCCCCTCCAGGCCGCAGGTCACCGGAGCGCTGTAGCCGACGCCGCGGGGGTCGAAGCCGATCACGTCGTAGGTGTCGAGCACGCTCTGCGGCACGCCGTAGTACTTCAGCACCAGCGGATAGCTCAGGCCGGGCGCGCCCGGTCCGCCGGCGTTCGTGAACAGCACACCGCGGCGCTTCTCGGGGTTCGTGGCGGCCAGACGTGAGATCGCGACGTCGATCTTCCTGCCGTCGGGGTTCCGGTAGTCCAGCGGCACCTTGAGTGTGCCGCACTCCAGTGTCGGCAGTGGGGTGCCGGGGCACTCGCCCCAGCTGATCCGGTCGGGGGGCGCCGTCGCGCTCGGTGCCGTCTGCGCGGAGGCGCCCTGCCAGGTGAGCAGCGCCACCATGAGGGTGGCCAGGGCCCCGACGAGAAGTTTTCGCATGCGGTACTCCTTGCTCTGCGCTCTGCGCTCTGCGCTCTGCGCTCTGCGCTCTGTGCTCTGTGGAGCGTGGTGGGGGAAGCAGAGGGCGGGTCAGCCCGCCGCGCCGTCGAGGAGTCGGCTGTAGCGGAGCCGCAGGGCCCGCTCCGTGCTGGCCGTCACCGTGATGAGGCCGACCACGGTGTTGCCCCAGGCCGGCAGGTCGACGGGCGCGGTGAAGGTCCCGCCGACCTGCCGGGCGATCTCCTCCGGCCGGGTGAGCTGTTCGGCGAGCTGCGTGAGGACGAGGAACAGGCCGGCGAGGAGCACGACCGCCGAGAGGAAGCCGACGGCCCGGCTCACCGCGGGGTGCTTGCGGTCGAAGTGGGCGCGGCGCCCTTCGGCCGAGTCACGGTCGGGGACGAGCTGGTACTCCGTCCCGTCATCGGTGACATAGTGGCAGCGCTTGAGCCCGAACTCGCTCCTCCTCACCTCCACGACGCCGCCCGGAACGGGAAAGGCGGCGGGGAGCTTCGACTCGGCGTGCTGCCTGCCGTCGAGGTACAGCTGGGCGCTGACCCTGCCGTTGTCGTCGCTCTTCGCATGCCTGACGTCGACGGCGTAGACGCTCCGGCCGCCGTCGTCGTTCGGCAGCCGGAGGTAGAACAGGGCACGGAACGGCAACTGCCACCAACGGAAACGCTTCAGCGCCCGCCCGTCCCCCGGCTTGACCCGCCGCACGGCCCGCCGACGTCGCACGTCCTCGAACATGCCTGCCCCTCCTTCTGCTCGCTCGGCTCGCGCTGCTCTTCGGTTGTCCCGGCGCATGAAAGGAGTCTGTTCGTGTGGCGCGGGCCGCACATCGGCCCGGCGGTCCGGAACGTCTTGGCCCACGGGCGAAGCAGGGATTCGACTTTGGTCTAGGGCGCCTCGGTCCTCCGGCCGAGTCCCCGGCCGCACGGCTTCGCGATAATGGGCGGGTGAACATGGACGTCGCGCCACGGCTCGGGTGGTGGCAGCAGATCTGGCGGCTGACGGCGGCCGCGGCCCTGGGACTGCTGGCCTGGGTCACCACCGGTGTGGCGGTGTCGAAGGGGCCGGCGGGCGACGTGGGCTCCTGGTTCTTCATCGGTGATCCGCTGGTGGCCGGCGCCTGCCTGACGGCGCTCCTGTGGCGGCGGCGGTTCCCGCTCGCCGTCGCACTGACGGTGTCGGTCGCCTCGACCACGTCGGCGCTGGCCACCGGCGCGGCGCTGGTGGCACTGGGCTCGATCTCCACCCGTCGTCGTCCGGTGGAGATCGGGGTCGTGGTGCTGGCCTATGTGACCGCGACCCAGTTCGCCGTCCAGCTCTATCCGGTCGAGACCCCGCCCGGCTCGTTCTGGTTCCAACTCGTGTCGCCCGCCCTGACCGCGGGCATCGCGGTGGCGATGGGCATGGCCGTCGGGGCGCGGCGCGTCGAGGTGCGGTCGCTGCGGGAGCGGGCGGAGAGCGCCGAGCGGGAGCAGTCCGCGCGGGCGGCACAGGCGCGGGCCCTGGAACGCAACCGGATCGCCCGCGAGATGCACGACGTCCTCGCGCACCGGATCTCCCTGGTCGCCATGCAGGCCGGCGTGCTGGACCACCGCCGGGATCTCAAGGCCGAGGAGAACCGCGTGCTGGTCCGCGGCATCGCCGAGGGGTCCCACCTCGCCCTGGAGGAGCTGCGGGACGTCCTCGGCGTGCTCCGGGCCGACCCCGGTCTCCCGGAACCTCCGCAGCCCTCGCTGGACGGCGTCCCCGACCTGGTGGCCGACGCCCGCGCGTCCGGGCTGGACGTCACGCTCGCCGGCACCGTGACGGGGACGCCGCCCGACCTCGTCGGCCGCACCGGCTACCGGGTCGTCCAGGAGGGGCTGACCAATGCCGCCAAACACGCCCCGGACGCAGGGATCCGCATCACCCTGGAAGGAGCGGCGGGCGACAGCCTGCGGGTGAGCGTCCGCAACTCACCGTCGACCACGACGGCGGCGAAGCCGCCGGCGTCGGGATTCGGCCTGCTCGGCCTCGGCGAGCGGGTCGACCTCGCCGGTGGAGAGCTGCGCCACCACCCCACACCGGACGACGGCTACCTCCTCACCGCACAACTGCCCTGGCCGAGCCCCACGCACGAAAAGAGAGCTTGAGTGGACAGCGACAGCGACAGCGACAGCCGGCGGGGGCCGGTGCGTGTCGTCATCGTCGACGACGAACAGCTGGTGCGCATGGCGCTGCGGCTCGTCATCGACGGCGAACCGGACCTGACCGTCGTCGCGGAGGCGGCCGACGGCGACACGGCGATCGCCGTGGTGGACGAACACCGGCCGGACGTCGTGCTGATGGACGTGCGGATGCCCGGCCGTGACGGTCTCAGCGCGACCCGGGAGCTGCTCACCCGGCCGACGCCGCCGCGGGTGCTGATCCTGACCACCTTCGACTCCGACGATCTGGTGCTCGGCGCCCTGCGCACCGGAGCGCTCGGATTCGTCCTCAAGGACACCCAGCCGCCGCAGCTCCTCGACGCGGTGCGGGCGGTCGCGGACGGCAATCCCGTGCTCTCTCCGGCCGCTACGGCCCGGGTGATCGCCGCGGCCACCGGACCGCAGTCCTCGCACGCCCGCGACTCCTCGCGCGAGGCCGCGCGGAAGCAACTGGCCGCGCTGACCGAACGGGAACTCGACACCGCCCGGGCCATCGCCGACGGACTGGGCAACCCGGAGATCGCCCGGCGGCTGCACATCAGCGTGGCGACGGTCAAGGCGCACACGGGCAGTCTGTTCGCCAAGCTGGCGGTCGAGAACCGGGTGCAGATCGCCCTCCTGGTGCGTGACGCCGAGGGGTGACACCTGGGACGGGTGGCCCCCGGCGGCCGGTCAGAGGCCGTCGGACGCGCCCAGTCCGGTGAGAGCTCCCACCGGGTCGGGGTCGGGGGTGCCGCGTGGCCACCAGTCCTCCCGGCCGGGCTCCGACTCGTAGGCGTACCAGAGTCCTGACCGGCCGAGCCGGAGCTGGACGTGGCCCCCGGGGTGGGTGAGGCGGTTGCGCCAGGGCCGGAAGGCGGGCAGGTCGGCGGCGAGCAGCAGGGGGCGGGCGCGGTCGAAGCGGCCGGCCGGCGGGTCCCAGGCCTCCTCCAGTACGTCCAGGCCGTCGGCGCCGCCCTGTCGCCAGGCCGCCACGGCGCGCGCCAGGTCGGCCTGGCTCCGGCCGGCCGCGCCGGCCAGGGAGGCGTAGAGCGCCCGGGTGCCGGCGGTGAGACCGGAGCCGGGGCGGGCCGCGGCGAGGCGGGCGGCGTCCTGCCACAGCGTCAGCCCGCCCACCGGGTCACGGCCGGTACTGAGGAGGGCGTGGGCGCGAGCGGCGGCGTCGGTGGCCAGCTGGTCCAGCGCGAAGGGGTCGGGTCCGCCGGGTGCCGCGGGGTAGGCCGGGGGCTGCTCGGGATGCGGGGGTGTGGGGAGCGGGGCGGGGAGGGGCGGGAGAGAGCGCGTGTCCAGTGCCGCACTGGCCCGTACGCCGGGCAGGGGCGCCGGTCCGCGGTCCTGGGCGGCGCGCGCGGCACGGGCCGCGTTCAGCCGGGACAGGGCGTCGAGCAGTGCGCGTTCGCCCCGGCCGCGGAGCAGGAGCAGGACGAAGGGGTCGGCGTCGAGCAGCCGCGCCGTCTGGTAGCAGAGCGCGGCGGCGTGTTTGCAGGGGTGCCCCGAGTCGGGGCAGCTGCACCGGGGCGCGAGGTCGCCGGGGCCGGGAAGCAGCGGCACCCCGCAGTCCGCCAGGGAGTGGGGCAGCTCCCCGTCGAGGAGCGCGGCGATGTGTCCGGGCCGCTCGACGGCGGCGTCCAGGAACCGCTGCCAGTCGTCGTCGTCCAGCGTCCGCAACCGCACCTGCACCCGGTACGGCCGCGGCCGGCTGCCCTGTACATAGGCGAGGACCAGGCCGGGCGTCACGGTGATGGCGTCGACGTGCCCCCGCTCGGCATAGCCGCGTCCGCGGGCCAGCCGGGCCGCGTCCAGGGCGCCTTCTTCCAGCGCGCTCACCCACGCGTTCCCCCACCAGGTCGCGGCGAGGCCCTCGTCCGGCGCGCGGGGCGGGAGCGCGGGGAAGGTGCGGCGGAGGTCGCCGTCGCGGGCCGGGGCGGCCATCGAGCGGGGGGTGCCGCGGGGCTTCGTGGAGGGGACGGGCGGGGCGGAGTGGGCCTCGCGGGGGGTGGCGTCACTGTGCGGGGGCGAGGAGGTGGTCGCGGTGCGGTGCTGCCGGTCGGGCGGCGAGTCCTCGGCGGGGTGTGGTGTCCGTGCCGCGACGGCGGGCGTCCGGGGCGGTTCGTCGGCCGGGCCGCCCGGCGTGCGCGGCCCTTCGGGTGCTGCCGGGGGCGGGGCGTCGTCGTCCTCCCGGTCCGTCTCCGGCGGCAGCCGGAAGGCGTCCGCGGCGAAGTCCCGTACGGCACGGGCGCGGGCCCGGGCGTCGGCGGCGCGCGGATCGCCCGCGGTGGGCCGGGGGTGCCGGGGCGGGGCCAGGCGGAGCCGGGTGCTCGACGCTTCCTTGCCCGCGGCGTCCGCGCGCGCCTGCCGCCGTGCCGCACGCAGGGCCTCCCGTGCCACGTCGGCCGGGCGGGTGTCGCCCGCGTCCGGGGTGATGGAGGCGGGGGATGACGAGACGTCAGGAGGGCTCGGTGCGGCGGGGCGGGGCGCTGCATCGGGGTCGGGAACGGGGTCTGAGCCGGGGCCCGATGCGGGGTCGTCCGTGCGGTCGGACGGGGCTCGGGGAGCCGTCTCGTCGGGCTCCTCGGTGTCGGCGTCGTGCGCCACCGTGTGCCGTGCCGTCCGGGTGCCGCGCAGCGCCGCGCGCGCGATGTCGCCGGGGCGCGGAGGGCGGTCCCCGTCCGCGTCGCGGGCCTGGTCCCCGTCATGCTGCCGCGCGGGTTCGCGGGCCGAGGTGCCGGGCTCCGGGTGGGTGCCGGTCCCGGACGCGGTGTCCGTGGGGGTGTCCGGTGTCGTCTCGCCGCGCAGTCGGGCCTCGCGCAGGGCGCGGCGGGCCTCGTCGGCGGGACGGGCGGTCATGACGGCCTCCGCAGGGACACCAGGTCGGACAGTTCACGGGCCGTCAGCTCGGTGAGAGCCGCCTCGCCGGAGCCGAGGATCGCGTCGGCCAGGGCGCGCTTGGACTGGAGCATCTCGGCGATCCGGTCCTCGACCGTCCCCTCGGTGATGAGGCGGTGCACCTGGACGGGCTGGGTCTGGCCGATGCGGTAGGCGCGGTCGGTGGCCTGCTCCTCGACGGCCGGGTTCCACCACCGGTCGAAGTGCACGACGTGGCCCGCGCGGGTGAGGTTCAGGCCGGTGCCGGCGGCTTTGAGGGAGAGGACGAGGACCGGTGTCCCGCCGCTCTGGAAGCGGTCCACCATGCGTTCGCGCTCCGGCACCGGCGTGCCGCCGTGGAGGAGGTCGACGGGGACCGCACGAGCGGCCAGGTGGGAGGTGATGAGGCGGGCCATGCCGACGTACTGCGTGAAGACGAGCGCCGATCCGTCCTCCGCGAGCAGCGTGTCCAGCAACTCGTCCAGCAGGGCGAGTTTCCCCGAGCGGGCGGCCAGGCGGTCGGCGCCGCCCACACCTGCGGCGCCCGGCGGGTGCTCCTCCTTCAGGAAGAGCGCGGGGTGGTCGCAGATCTGCTTGAGCGAGGTCAGGAGCTTGAGGACGAGACCGCGGCGGCCGATGCCCTCGGCCTCCTCGATGGCGAGCATCGACTCTCGCACCACCGCCTCGTACAGCGCGGCCTGTTCGCGGGTGAGGGGGACGGGGTGGTCCGTCTCCGTCTTCGGCGGCAGCTCGGGGACGATGCCGGGGTCGGACTTCTTGCGGCGGAGCAGGAAGGGGCGGATCAGGCGGGCGAGGCGGGCCACCGCCTCGTCGTCCTCGCCGTTCTCCACCGCGCGGGCGTGGCGCGCGCGGAAGGACTTCAGGGGGCCGAGGAGTCCCGGGGTGGTCCAGTCGAGCAGGGCCCACAGCTCGGAGAGGTTGTTCTCCACCGGTGTGCCGGTCAGCGCCACCCGCGCGGGGGACGGGATGGTGCGCAGGGCCTTCGCCGTGGCCGAGTACGGGTTCTTGACGTGCTGTGCCTCGTCCGCGACGACCATGCCCCAGGGCCGCTCGGCGAGGGCCGGGGCGGCGGACCGCATCGTGCCGTAGGTGGTGAGCACGAAGCCGCCGGCCAGGCCGTCCAGGGTGCGGTCGGCGCCGTGGAAGCGGCGGACGGGGACGCCGGGCGCGAAGCGGGTGATCTCCCGCTGCCAGTTGCCCAGCAGGGAGGCCGGGCAGACCACCAGGGTGGGCTCGGTCCGGGCCCGCTTGAGGTGCAGGGCGATGACGGTGACCGTCTTGCCCAGGCCCATGTCGTCGGCGAGGCAGCCGCCGAGGCCGAGCGAGGTCATGAGGTCGAGCCAGGCGAGTCCGCGCAGCTGGTAGTCGCGGAGGGTGGCGTGCAGGCCGGGCGGCGGTTCGGCGGGGTGTACGCCCGCGGTGAGCCGGTCGCGCAGGGCGGCCAGCGCGCCGACCGGCACCACGTCGACGGTCTCGCCGTCGGCCTCCGCGCTGCCGGTGAGGGCGACGGACAGGGCGTCGACCGGGTCGAGCAGGCCCAGGTCGCGCTTGCGGGCCCGGCGGACGAGGGCCGGGTCGACCAGGACCCACCGGTCACGGAGCCGGACGACCGGGCGGTGGGCCTCCGCGAGGGTGTCCATCTCGGCCTCGGTGAGCGGGTCGCCTCCGATGGCCAGCTGCCAGCGGAACTGGAGGAGATCCTCGCTCTCGAAGAATCCCGTGCCGTCCGTCGCCGAACCCGGCGCGGTCCTGACGACCGCGGTCGCGGTGAGGTCCTGGGCGAGGTCGCGGGGCCAGTGCACGGCCACCCCGGCGGCGGCGAGCCGGCGCGCCGCCACGCCCAGCAGGTCGGTGACCTCCTCCTCGGAGAGCCCGAGGACGTCGGGCACGTCCTGCTCGGTGAGACGGTCGAGAGGCGGCCAGACGCGCGCCGCGCGTCGCACTCCGAGGGCGGCGTCGACCCGCGCGCGGGGGCCGAACGCGGCGTCGGCCTCCCCCGACCACAGATCCGCGGCGTCGGCGACCAGGGTGGGGTCGGCGAGGCTGTGGACCTGGACGATCGCGGCCCCCGCGCTGCGCACCCCGCCGCTGCCGCCGCTCCCCTCGCCGGCGGCGACGTCCCCGTCGAAGAGGTCGTACGCCGACAGGTCCAGGCGGAGCGAGATCCGCACGCCCGCGTCCATTCCGGCGGCGACCTCGGCGGCCCAGTCGTGGGCGCCGGGCAGGCGCTGGGCCGCGCGTGCGGCGAAGGGGCGGCCCGAGGCGTGGGGTGCGGCCGGGGTGCGGGGCAGGGTGTCCGCGACGGCGTCCAGGAAGGCGCGGACCAGTGCCTCCGGCTCCGGCAGCCGGATCGGGCCCGGGCCGTCCAGCGGCACCGCGTGGCCCTCCGGGGGGAGGGCGGCGGCCACGGCCCGCAGGTGCGCGATGTCGTCGGGGTCCAGCGGTCCGGCGCGCCAAGCGTCGTGACCGGTCGCGGTGAGGCCGGGCAGCAGCCTGCCGCGCGCGGTGAGCCGCAGGGCGTGCAGGGCCGCCGCTCCCCAGCAGGCGGTCGCCGGGTGGGCGGCCGGGTCGTGCCGGGCCCGGACCAGGAGCGGCAGGGCCTCGCCGAGCGGCAGCGACAGCGCGGGCGTCGTCCCGCGCCGCACGCCGGTTCCGTGCCGGCGGACGACCGTCAAGACGGTGCGCTCCGGGGGTCCGGCCGGGTCGCCGTCCGGTGTCGAGGTGTACCCGGAGAGGGTGTCGTCCCTGCCCGCCTCCGGGTCCCAGAAGGCGATCCGGGCGTCGCGCGGGAGGGGTGCGGGCAGGAAGACTGCGGCCAGGCGGAGCGGGACGGACGGCGCGGATTCCTGCGGCCCGCTCGTCTCCCGCCGCTCCCCCGCCCGCCCGGAGACGGTTGCGTCCGCCACGGCCATGTCGCCCATACGTCCTGTCACCTCCCGCCCGTGGTCCCGATCAGCTGTCTTCGACTCTACGGGCGGGGTCTGACAATCGGTCCCGGGCGGGGCGTAGCCGGCGTCCGTCAGCAGGCACCGCCGGGCGCGTGCGTCGACAGGCCCTAGGGAACGGTGCGCGAGACGACGTACACCATCGGATAGTCCGGGTCGTCCAGGTCCACGACGACGTCCTGGGTCGGTGCCGGGTTCCGCTGCTCGTTGACCACGCCCCACCAGGTGCTGGAGGCGCGGAAGTTCCAGCCGGTGACCCGCTGGGCCCGGTCGCTGATGGCGATCCTGTCCTTCTCCAGCGCGTCCCGGTCGATGCCCAGTCCGGCCAGGAAGGCGTCCAGACCGGCGTTGGTGGTCTGGAACTGGACGTAGAGGCGGCTGGTCTTCCAGTTGTTCGTCTCGTAGTACGCGATCTTCTCGGAGGGCACCGGGACCGGCAGCTCGTAGATGCGGCGCTGGAGCTTGGACGGCCAGCCCCGGGTCATGCCGGTCGCCGCGTACTTCGCCTCCTTCTGGCGGCCGCTGTCGCGGCTCTGGTTGGCGGAGATCACGAGGTAGCCGGCGGGGACCCCGATGAGCAGCACGATGGTGAGCAGCGTCAGCGCACGGCGCCGGATCATGTGCCGGCGGCCCTCGGCCGGTGGCCCGTGTTCCTCGGGCGTTCCGGTCTGGTGGGGCAGGGTCTCGGTCACAGCGACTCCCCGGGGGTGCGACGGGCCTCGGCGTACCGCTCGTAGCGCTCGTACCGCTCCACGCGGCGCCGCTTGGCGCGGCGGAACCGGCGGGCCACCAGCCGGGCCAGGTCGGCGGCGCCCACCATGCCGGCCTCGGGGCCCAGCTGGGCGCGGACGATGCGGGCCTCGGGGCGGTAGCCGCGGCCGGTGAGCTGGCGCTTGAAGGCATCGCGCGCGGGACCGATGAGCAGGTCGTCCGCGGCGCTGACCCCGCCGCCGATCACGAAGCAGGAGGGGTCGAGGGCGGCGGCGAGGTTGGCGATGCCGACGCCGAGCCACTGACCGATGTCCTGGAGCAGCTCGACGCACATGGCGTCGCCGTCGCGGGCCAGCTCGGTGATCATCGGGCCGGTGATGTCGCCGATGCTGCCCTTGACGTGCTCGATGATCCCGTACGCCACCGGCGAGTCGGCCGCGGCCAGCTCGCGGGCCTCCCTGACCAGGGCGTTTCCGGAGCTGTACTGCTCCCAGCAGCCGCGGTTGCCGCACGGGCAGCGGTGGCCGCCGGGCACCACCTGCATGTGCCCGAACTCACCGGCGACCCCGTACTTGCCCCGCTTGACCTGGCCGTCCTCCAGGATGGCACCGCCGATGCCGGTGCCGAGCGTGATCATGACGAGGTGGTCCTCGCCGCGTCCGGCGCCGAAGCGCCACTCGGCCCAGGCGGCGGTGTTGGCGTCGTTGTCCACCAGGACGGGGACCGCGAGGCGGCCGGCGATGCGGTCGCGCAGCGGCTCGTTGCGCCAGGACAGGTGGGGGGCGAACAGCACGCGGTTGCGGTCGGCGTCGACCCAGCCGGCCGCGCCGATGCCGACGGCGTGCACGTCGTGCCGGTCGGAGAGGTCCAGGACCAGCTCGACGATGGTGTCCTCGACCACCTTCGGGCTCTTGGACTTGTCCGGGGTCTCCGTGCGCAGGCGCTCCAGGATGTTGCCGTCGGCGTCGACGACACCCGCCATGACCTTCGTGCCGCCGATGTCGATGCCGACCGTGGGCACGCGGGGTGCCGACAGGTGCGAGCGGCGTTCCCTCGTGCCCACGGTGCGCAGGACCGGGGCGCGGCGGGATCCGATGGGTGCGGTGAAGTCGCGGTAGGTGCTCATCGGGTGCGATTGTGCCGCACGGGTGCGCCGGGTGCCGAATGGACAGGGGGTGGGTGCAGCGGTTCATTGCCGGGTGCGGGTGCGTTGTGGTTGATCGCGCAGTTCCCCGCGCCCCTAGGTGTGCTGTCCGCAAAGTCCTGCCGTCCGCCCGGAGGGCGGGCCCCGCGGCGTCCGGTACGTGCTCTGGGGGTCCCCCCGGCCGGAGGCTGGGGGAGTGCCGGGAGCGCGTGCCGGGCGTCGCGGGGCAGGCAGGACTTTGCGGACACGGCCTAGCGGCGTTGCAGTTCGTGGCGTAGATCGTCCAGCTCGTTGCCGCCCGCCATCTGGCGTGTCAGCTCGTCCAGGGTGATGTCCTCGCGCTCGTGGTTGCCGACCATCGTGCCGCGCTTCAGGAGGACGAAGCGGTCCCCCACCAGGTACGCGTGGTGCGGGTTGTGGGTGATGAGGACGACACCCAGGCCCTGGTCGCGGGCGGCCGCCACGTACTTCAGGACGACGCCGGACTGCTTCACGCCGAGGGCGGCGGTCGGCTCGTCCAGGACGAGCACCTTCGCGCCGAAGTACACCGCGCGTGCGATCGCCACGCACTGGCGTTCGCCGCCGGAGAGGGTGCCGATGGGCTGGTCGACGTCGCGCAGGTCGATGCCCATGCGCAGCAGCTCCGCGTGGGTGGTGCGGCGCATGTGGTCGACGTCCATGCGCTTGAACGGGGCGACGCCCTTGCGCGGCTCGGAGCCGAGGAAGAAGTTGCGCCAGACCGGCATCAGCGGGACGACGGCGAGGTCCTGGTAGACGGTGGCGATGCCGCGGTCCAGGGCCTCGCGCGGGGAGGCGAGGCGGGTCTCCTCGCCGTCGAGGGCGAGGGTGCCGCCGTCGTGCTGGTGCAGCCCGGAGATGATCTTGATGAGGGTCGACTTGCCCGCGCCGTTGTCGCCCAGGACGCAGGTGATCTCACCCGGGTGCACCTGGAGGGACACGCCTTCGAGGGCGCGTACATTGCCGTAGTTCTTGCTGACGCCGGACAGCTCGACGAGCGCCTGGGGTGCCGGGGTCTGCGTCATGTGGTGGCCTCCGCGCGCTTGCGGACCCAGGCGTTGAGCAGGGTCGCGAGGAGCAGCATCGCTCCGAGGAAGAACTTGAACCAGTCGGGGTTCCACTCGGCGAAGACGATGCCCTTGCTGGTCATGCCGAAGATGAACGCGCCGACCGCGGAGCCGACGGCGCTGCCGTAGCCTCCGGTGATCAGACAGCCGCCGATGACGGCCGCGATGATGTAGATCAGCTCGTTGCCGACGCCCTCGCCGGACTGGACGACGTCGTAGGAGAAGAGCAGGTGCTGGCCCGAGATCCAGGCGCCGAAGCCGACGCCCATGTAGAGGCCGATCTTGGTCTTGGTGACCGGGACGCCCACCGCGCGGGCGGCGTCCTTGTTGCCGCCGACCGCGAAGATCCAGTTGCCGGCGCGGGTGCGCAGCAGGATCCAGCTGGCGACGGCGACCAGGGCGAGCCACCACAGGATGGTCACCTTGAAGCCGACGCCGCCGATGGTGATCGTGGACGCGAAGACGTCGCGGGCGGAGGGGAAGCCCTCCATGTCGGCGATCGACTTGGTGGAGACGGTGCCGTCGATCAGCTTGGTGAAGCCCAGGTTCAGGCCGGTCAGCATCAGGAAGGTGCCCAGCGTGATGATGAAGCTGGGCAGCTTGGTGCGGGTCAGCATGAAGCCGTTGAACGCGCCGATCGCCAGGGTGACCAGCAGCGACACGCCTACGCCCACCCAGACGTTGGCGGTCATCTGGTAGCTGAACATCGACGACACCAGGGCCGACGAGGTGACCATGACGCCGGCCGACAGGTCGAACTCGCCGCCGATCATCAGCAGCGCCACCGGGACGGCCATGATGCCGATCGTGGAGGCGGCGTAGAGCACCGTGCTGAGGCTGGCCGCCTGCAGGAAGCTGTCGGCGAAGAACGCGAAGAACACGAAGACGGCGACGGCACCGACGACGGAGCCCAGTTCGGGGCGGCCCAGGAGTTTCCGCAGCGGAGAGGTCTGCAGAATCCTTTCGTCAGCAGTGGCCGCGTCCGTGCCCGCGCTCATCGGGTGCCCCGCTTCGTGTACTCGGAGAGCGCGTCGGCGTCGTCCTTGGTGATGATCTGCGGTCCGGTGAGCACCGGCCGGCCGCCGCCCAGGACGTCGGCGTTGTACTTGTACAGCCACAGCAGGTCGACGGCCTCGTAGCCCTGGAGGTAGGGCTGCTGGTCGACCGCGAAGCCGAGGGTGCCCTCGGCGAGTCCGGACGCCACCTTGGCGTTGAGGTCGAAGGTGTCGATCTCGGCCTCGCTGCCCGCGCCCTGCTTGGCCTTCACCGCGGTGTCGGCGTAGGGGGCGCCGAGGGTGACCACCGCGTCGACGGCCTTGTCGGTCTGGAGCTTGGCCTCGATGGCGGACTGCACGTCCGGCATGCTGGTGCCGTTGACGTAGAGCCGCTGAACCTTGCCGTCGAAGGTCTTCTCGACGCCGTCGCAGCGCTGCTCGTGGCCGACGTTGCCCTGCTCGTGGAGCACGCAGAGGGCCTGCTCGCGGCCTCGCTCGTTCAGTTCCTCGCCGACCGCCTCGCCGGCGATCGTCTCGTCCTGGCCGACGTGGGTGAGGGCGCCGAACGCCTTCGACTCCTCGGACCCGGAGTTCACGGTGATCACCGGGATGCCCGCCTTGCGGGCGCGGTCGAGGGCGGACTTCATCGCGTCGGGCTTGGCCAGCGTGACGATGATCCCGTCGACCTTCTTGTCGATGGCGGCGTTCACCAGCTGCGCCTGCTGCTGGGCCTCGTCGTCGTGGGAGTACAGGAAGTTGATGTTGTCCTTCACCGCGGCCTGCTCGGCGCCGCTCTGGACGATGTCCCAGAAGGTGTCGCCGTCGCCCGAGTGGGTGATCATCGCGAAGGTCCAGCGGGGCGTGTTCACCGCCGCCTGCCCCTGGGCCGACGCGGCCTTGCGGGCGTCCTCGGCCCGCTTGCCGCCAGTGCTGCTGCACCCGGCCAGGGACACCGACAGTGCTCCTGCCAGCGCGATGCCCACCCAGGTCCGAAACCGTGCCACGAGGCCGTGCCCTTCTTGCTGTGCCGTGCTGTGCGTGCCGGGGCGCCCGAGGCTCCGGCCGGGGCCTGGAAGCCCCAAACGCCCCATTGTCCGACACACAAGCGGAGCGCCTGACTCCGGGGATCGGGCGACGGTCACATTGTCCGGACATTGCGACGAACCCGCGCGGCGAGCGGCGGCCGGAGGGAGCGGCTCAGGGCCGTGCAGAAGGGCTCAGGGCCGTACGAGGAGCTGGAACTCGAAGGAGTACCGGGAGGGGCGGTAGGTGTGCGTGCCGAACTCGACCGCGCGTCCCGTGTCGTCGAACGTGGTGCGTTCCATCGTGAGCAGGGGGGCTCCCTCGTCCTCGCCGAGCCGTTCGGCCTCGTCGGCGGTGGCGGCGCGGGCGCCGATCGCCTGGCGGGCGCTGTGCAGGGTGATCCCGGCGGCGCGCATCAGCCGGTACAGGCCGGTGGACTCCAGCCGGCCGGTGTCGAGGTCGAGGAGACCGGAGGGCAGGTAGTTGCACAGGTACGCCATCGGCTCCCCGTGGGTCAGCCGCAGCCGCTCGACGCGGTGCACGTCGGTCCCCTCGGTCACGCCGAGTACGGCGGCGGTCTCCGCGGTCGCCGGGACGACCGTGTTGACCAGGACTTTCGTGGCGGGGCGCTGGCCCGCGGCCTCCAGGTCGTCGTAGAGGCTGCTGAGTTCCAGCGGGCGCCTGACCTTGCTGTGCACGACCTGGGTGCCGACGCCCCGGCGGCGCACCAGCAGGCCCTTGTCGACGAGCGACTGGATGGCCTGGCGGACGGTGGGCCGGGACAGACCGAGCCGCGCGGCCAGCTCGATCTCGTTGCCCAGCAGGCTGCCCGGGGTCAGCGCGCCGTGCTCGATCGCCGCCTCCAGCTGCTGCGACAGCTGGAAGTACAGCGGCACGGGGCTGCTGCGATCCACGCTGAGGTCCAGCGACACGGTGGGGTCCACTTCTGGTTTCGGCACGGGCCGAGCGTAGCTCCGTGCACAGGTGACGGGAAGTTGTGTAGTTCGATTGTCCGGACATACGCATTGACAGGGTGCGGGCTGTGAGCCCACTTTGATTCCATGCGCATCGGGGTCATCGGGACGGGCCGTATCGGCACCGTTCACGCCAACACGCTCAGCCGCCACCGCGACGTGGGATCCCTGATCCTCACGGACGCCGACCTCACGCGGGCCCAGGATCTGGCTCACCGGCTGGGGGAGACGGCGGCACCCGGAGTGGACGAGATCTTCCGGTGGGGCGTGGACGCCGTGGTGATCACCACGGCGACACCGGCCCACGCCGAACTGATCGGTCGGGCAGCGCGCTCGGGGCTACCGGTGTTCTGCGAGAAGCCGATCGCGCTGGACCTGACCGGCACCTTAGAGGCGATCGCCGAGGTGGAGGCGGCCGGGACGGTGCTGCAGATGGGGTTCCAGCGGCGCTTCGACCCGGGGTACCGGGGCGCAAGGGAGGCGGTGCGGGCCGGGCGGCTGGGGCGGCTGCACACCGTCCGGGCGGTGACGAGCGACCAGGCCCCGCCGCCGGCCGAGTACCTGCCGCAGTCCGGCGGGCTCTACCGGGACACGCTCATCCACGACTTCGACGTCCTTCGCTGGGTGACCGGGCGGGAGGTCACCGACGTCTACGCCGCCGGGTCGGACGCCGGGCCGCCGATGTTCCGCGCGGCGGACGACGTGGACACCGGCGCCGCGCTGCTCACGCTGGACGACGGAACGCTGGCCACGGTGACGGCGACGCGGCTGAACGGGGCGGGGTACGACGTCCGCATGGAGCTGGCCGGTGAGCTGGACCAGATCGTCGTCGGTCTGGACGACCGTACGCCGATCGCGTCCACCGAGCCGACCGGTCCCCCGGCCGCGGACAAGCCGTGGACGGGATTCGTGGAACGGTTCGGGCCCGCCTACGAGGCCGAGCTGGCGACCTTCGTGGAGGTCGTGCGCGGCGAGCGGGCCAACCCGTGCGACGGCCGCGAGGCTCTCCAGGCCCTGCGGGTCGCCGAGGCCTGCGACATCTCCCGCCGCGAACGCAGACCGGTACGGCTGGCCGAGATCCCCGGGGGCGCGGCGTCCCTGGCGGGTTGAGCGGACGCGTCCCGGCCTCCGCTCCCCCCGGCTCCCTACCGGCCGTCCTCCTGATATCCCTCCAGCAGGCCCGCGTCGTGTGCCAGGAGTGCGATCTGGACCCGGTTGTCGAGGTCCAGCTTGGCCAGGATGCGGGAGACGTGGGTCTTGACGGTGGCGACGCTCATGAACAGCTCGGTCGCGACGGCGGCGTTGGCCAGTCCCCGGCCGACCGCGACGGCGACCTCGCGTTCGCGGTCGTTGAGGGTGTCGAGGCGGGCACGCGCGCGGGTGCGGCGCGTGTCGGCGGCGCCCGCGGCAGCCTGGTCCATCAGCCGGCGGGTCACGGCGGGCGACAGGACGGGATCACCGGCCGCGACCCTGCGCACGGCGTCCAGGATCTCCGCGGGCGGGGTGTCCTTGAGGACGAACCCGGCGGCGCCCGCGCGCAGCGCCCGCAGCACCTGTTCGTCGGCGTGGAAGGTGGTGAGCACGATGATCTGCGGGGCCTCGGGGCGGCCGCGCAGCCGCTCGGTCGCCGTCAGGCCGTCGACCACCGGCATCCGGATGTCCATGAGGACGACGTCCGGACGGGCGCGGTCGACGAGCGCCTCGACCTCGCCGCCGTCGGCGGCCTCGCCGACGATCTCGACGTCGTCGGCGCCGCCCAGCATGAGGGACAGCCCGGCCCGCACCAGCGGGTCGTCATCGACGATGAGCAGTCTGATCGCAGTCATGGGACATACGTAATCACGGTTGCCGACGGCCGAGTTCGCCCTGTGGACGGAGCCCGTCCGGCCGCCGGTGCCGGGCTCATCCCCACGGCAGCCACGCCCGCACCTCGAAGCCCCCGTCGGGCGTGGCGCCGTGCGCCAGGGTGCCGCCCGCGAGCGCGGCCCGCTCGGTCAGTCCGATCAGCCCCTGTCCGGATCCGGGCACGTGGCGCACCTCACCGTCGGGCGGGGCGTTGCACACCGACATCGCGAGTCCCTCGCCCGGGGCTCCGCCGACCGAGACCGTGACCTCGGTGCCGGGGGCGTGCTTGCGGGCGTTGGTCAATGCCTCCTGCGCGATGCGGTAGACGGTGCGGCCGACGGAGGCGGGAACCTCGGCGGGGTCGGCGACGCGACCCGCAAGGGTGACCTTCATGCCGGCCTCCCGGGACTCGGTGACCAGCGCGTCGAGTGCGGCGAGCGTCGGCTGGGGGCGGCCCCCGGCGTCGTCGGACTCCGCAGAGCGGAGCACGCCGATGATCTCCCGCAGGTCCTGGAGCGCCTCGTGCGCGCTCTCCCGGATGACTCCGGCCGCGCGCACCACCTCCTCCCGGGACGCGTCGGGCCGGAACTCCAGGGCGCCCGCGTGCACGCTGAGCAGCGTCAGCCGGTGCGCGAGGACGTCGTGCATCTCACGGGCGATGGCCTCCCGCGCGAGCCGCTGGGCCTGCTCCGCCCGCAGCCGCGCCTCGGTCTCGGCGCGTTGGGCGCGGTCGCGGAGGCTGAGCATGAGCTGCCGTTTGGAACGGGCGAGCATGCCCCAGCCGACCACCGCGGCGGTGAGCAGGGTGCCGAGGACGAGGACGACGAGATAGGGCAGATCGGGGTCGGGACGCAGCCAGTAGGAGAGGGGCTGGAGCGCGATCTGGGCACCCGCCACCCAGGCCACGTACCGGAAGGGCCGGTGCACGGCCACGGTGAACAGGGCGACCATGGTGGCCCCACCCGACGTGACCGAGACGAAGCCGAGGGGCAGCAGGGCGACGGCCAGCCCGACCGGCCACCGGCGTCGCAGCCAGACGGCCGCGCAGGCGAGGGCGCCGATCAACTGGTCGGCGATCTCCATGCCGTGCGAGAGGTTCGGCTCGTTCTGCAGCCCGTCCGCGGCGAGGAGACCGACCGCGACGGCGATCAGGAAGCAGGTGAAGTCGACCATCCAGTCACGGGCGGTGCGCCGGAGCCGCCGGGACCATCGCCCCGAGGGCCGGGGATCCGGGCTGGGGTCGAGTTGTTCGATCAGCGCCGACGGCAGCAGCCAGCGGCGTGCTGGGAACGCCGGGGTGATCCGATCGGGCCTGTCTCTGCTCACGGTCGACAAATCTACGCAGGGCTCGCCACGGCCACGATCCCTCGCGCGGGATCACCGACCGAAGTCGCGGGCCCTCAGACTTTCGACGCTCGGGACGACGGAGAAGGGGGCCTTCGGTCGGGGAGATCTCGCCCCGCGGCCGATGTGGGTGGGGGGTCCGCGGGGCGAGAGTCGGTGACATGAAGGAGTTGCTGGAGTTCCTGGGACTGCTCGCCGTGATCCAGGGCGTGTTGGGACTGGTGCACGAGTTCACCGACTGGCACTGGGGCCTGGTGCAGCGGATCGGCTTCCTCGACGGCGCCGAGCTCTACGCGAGCGTGGCGCTGCTCGTGCTCGGCGGCGCACTGTTCGCGGCCGCCGAGAGCCGGAAGCCCGGCTGAGTACTCGACCCGCCCGGGACCCGTCCGGGACCGGCGGGTCAGCAGCCGTGGTCGACGAGGTCGAACGACGCGTAGTGGTCGGCCGTGTAGTAGTCCTCCTGACTCTCCTCACCGGTGACGATGCGCCGGGCGCCGCGCGTGTCGGAGCCGGGGGTGATCACCGTGTACTCGTGGTAGTAGCCGGTGGACTGCCCGGGCAGGAGGCCCTCCCGGTTCTGGAAGACGGTCCCGTCCTGCTCGAACGGGTAGGGACCGCCCTGCTCGATGAGGTCCAGGGTGTCGTGCGCCTGGGAGGGCAGGGCGCTGTAGCAGATGTCGCCGACCGCCGTCGGGGCGGCGCCCGCCGTGGTCGCGGAGACGGTGCCGCCCACGAGGAGGGCGGACAGGACTGCGGTTGCCGCACCGAGCCGGGCGGCGTGTGGGGGGAATCGCATGGACTCATGATGACGCGCGTAGACAGTGGCATGTCAATGACAAGACCGTGGAGTTTCCCTGGACGTCATATGTGTTTTCGGCGCGTTCACACACCGCGCGAGCCGCGATCGGGCCCCGCGGATTCGACGTCCGATCGCCGCCAGCGTGCGCGGGTGCCGCCCGCTGGGATGGACCCATGGACACGAACACGGATACGCACACGCATACGATCGCGGATGCGCTCACCCACCCCTCCGCGCCCCTGCTCGGCCGGACCGCCCTCGTCACCGGCGGCAGCCGCGGGATCGGCGCGGCCACCGTGCTGCGGCTGGCACGGGAGGGCGCCGACGTGGCA
The DNA here is from genome assembly GCF_042740985.1 of Streptomyces sp. NPDC058985. Classification (NCBI taxonomy): domain Bacteria; kingdom Bacillati; phylum Actinomycetota; class Actinomycetes; order Kitasatosporales; family Streptomycetaceae; genus Streptomyces; species Streptomyces sp. NPDC058985. The sequence goes on from NZ_JBHYJX010000063.1 coordinate 39,721, forward strand.
CTGACCTATGTGAACGGCAAGGACACCGCCGCGGATGTCGTACGCGCGGTGGAGGCGCTGGGACGCCGGGCGGTGGCCCTGCGGGCGGACTCCGCCGACCCGGACGAGGCGGCGGGGGCGGTGGAGCGCGCCGCCGAGGCCCTGGGCGGGCTCGACGTGCTGGTCAACAACGCCGGCGTCGGGCTGCTCGGCCCCGTCGAGGGGTTCTCGGTCGCCGACCTGGACCGGGTGCTGGCCGTCAACGTGCGCGGGGTCTTCCTCACCGCGCGGGCGGCGGCCGGCCGCATGGCGGACGGCGGACGGATCATCACCATCGGCAGCTGCATGACCCAGCGCGTGCCGGGTCCCGGCGGGACGCTGTACGCGATGAGCAAGTCGGCGCTGATCGGGCTGACCAAGGCGCTGGCCCGGGAACTGGGCGGGCGCGGCATCACCGCCAACATCATTCACCCCGGCCCGATCGACACCGACATGAACCCGGCCGACGGACCGTACGCCGACGGCCAGTCGGCACTGACCGCGCTGGGCCGCTTCGGCACCGCCGACGAGGTGGCCTCGACGGTGGCGTACCTGGCCGGTGCCTCGTACGTCACGGGCGCGGAGTTCGCCGTGGACGGCGGGCACGCGGCGTAGGACCGCTCCGTGCACGACACCCGCTGCCCGCGCGCGCGAACGCGCCCGCCGCCCGCGCGTGTGGAGGCGAGAGAAACGCACGCGCGGGGCGCACCGGTGCTGTCCGGCCGGGCGCCCCGCGCGTGGGTGTGAGGGGCGCGGTCAGCCGCCCAGTTCCTGGTGGCGGGCGGCCAGGTGGGCCGCGCCGTCCTCGGTGAGGGAGCCGAACAGGCGCAGGCGGGAGATGCCGCCGTCGGGGAAGATGTCCACGCGCGCGTGCGTGCCGACGGCCGGCTCCGGCAGGACGAAGCGGTGGTTGGTGTCGGGCTGGAGGCGGGTGCGGGGCAGGATCTCGCGCCACTGACCGCTCTCGCCGTCCCGCACCGACACCGAGGCCCAGCCGGCCGAGTTGCCCTTCAGGTAGGCCGTGTCGATCTCGATCGCGCGGATCTGGGAGCGGTCCACCAGCCGGTAGCGGATCCAGTCGTTGCCCTGGTCGCGGCGGCGGCGGGTCTCCCAGCCGTCGTCCATCTTGCGGGAGCGGCCCGGCTGGATGGTGTTGGTGGCCGGCGAGTAGAAGAGGTTGGAGGCGTCCTCGGCCTGGCCGCCGTTCTCCAGGGCGACCACGTCGAAGGTGCCGAGGGCGGTGAGCCAGGCCGGGTCCGGGAGGACCTCGCCGTACACGCGCAGGCGGGCGATGCCGCCGTCGGGGTGCTGCTTGAGGCGCAGGTGGGTGAAGCGCTGCTCGGCCGAGACCGCGAAGCCGTTGGCGGCGTGGCCGCCGACGGGGGTGCGCGGCACGAGGGTCGTCCACTTGACGTCCCCGGCGAGCAGTTCATCCGCCGACGGGGAGCCCTCGACGGTGGCGCCCTCGACGGAGACCGCCTGCGGATAGTTGCCGCGGAAGTGGGCGGTGTCGACGACGATGCCGCGGATCACGCCGGGGGCGCCGAGCCGGACCAGCGCCCAGTCGTGGTCGTCCTCGGTGGGCCAGGGGTGCTCGGCGGAGGCGCCGCGCCGCCGCCGGGTCTCCCAGCCGTCCATGACCTTGCCCTTGTGCCCGAAGTGCTCGGGGTCGAACTCGGCGGGCTCCGGCACCAGCAGGTTCTCGCGCTGGGCGAAGAACTCGTCGTTGGCGGCGACGACACCGGCGCCCAGTCGCCGGTCGGCGAGGTTCGCGAGATGGGTGAACGGGAGGTCGGCCGTGCGGTAGTCCGCGTACGGGTCACCGCCTCCGTAGGGGTTCGCGTCGCCGGTGAAGCTGGCCAACGGGGAGTTCTGCTGGGCCGTCACGGTGATCAGGTGTTCCTCTCGGGGTCGTTCGGGGTGGTCTGGGTTCAGAGGGTCCGGACGTCTCAGGTCCGGGTGAGGAGCTGTCCCTTCGGGTCGGTGAACGCGCCGTCCGCCACGATGCGCTCTCCGCGCAGCCAGGTGGACTTCACGACGCCGTACAGGGTCTTGCCCGCGTACGCGGTGACGCGGTTGCGGTGCTGGAGGGCGGCCGGGTCGACGGTGAACGTCTCGTCGGGGGCGAGGACGGCGAAGTCCGCGTCGTGGCCGGCGGCGATGGCTCCCTTGCGCCCGTCGAGGCCGACCTGGCGCGCCGTGTGGGCCGACATCCAGCGGACGACGTCCTCCAGGCCGAGGCCGCGCTCGCGGGCCTTGGTCCACATCGCCGGCAGGCTGAGCTGGAGACCGGCGATGCCGCCCCAGGCGGTGGCGAAGTCGTCGGTCTTGAGGTCGGCGGTGGACGGCGAGTGGTCGGTGACGACGCAGTCGATGGTGCCGTCCACGAGGGCCTGCCACAGCAGGTCCTGGTTGGCGGCCTCGCGGATGGGCGGGCAGCACTTGAACTCGCTGGCGCCGTCCGGCACTTCCTCGGCGGTGAGCGTGAGGTAGTGGGGGCAGGTCTCGACCGTCACCCGCACGCCGTCGGCGCGGGCCTCGGCGATCAGCGGCAGGGCGTCGCTGGAGGAGAGGTGGAGGATGTGCACGCGGGCGTTGAACCGCTTGGCCTGCGCGAGCAGGGTCGCGATCGCGGTGTCCTCGGCGTCGCGCGGGCGGCTGGCGAGGAAGTGGCTGTACTTCGGGCCGCCCTGCTGCGGGGCCGCGGCAAGGTGGTGCGGGTCCTCGGCGTGCACGATGAGCAGGCCGTCGAAGGCGGCGATCTCCGCCAGCGACCGGGCGAGCTGCTCCTGGTCGAGGTGCGGGAACTCGTCGACCCCGGACGGCGACAGGAACGCCTTGAAGCCGAACACACCGGCCTCGTGCAGCGGGCGCAGGTCCTTGACGTTGTCGGGGAGGGCGCCGCCCCAGAAGCCGACGTCGATGTGGGCCTTCGCGGCGGCGACCTCGCGCTTGACGCGCAGGTGGTCGACGGTCGTGGTCGGCGGGATGGAGTTCAGCGGCATGTCCACGAGGGTGGTGATGCCGCCGGCGGCGGCCGCGCGGGTGGCGGTCCAGAAGCCCTCCCACTCGGTGCGGCCCGGGTCGTTCACGTGCACGTGGGTGTCGACCAGCCCGGGCAGGACGACGTGGTCGCCGACGTCCTCCAGCCGGGCGCCCTCCGGGAGGGGGGCGTCGTACGGGAGGACGCCCGTGATCGTCCCTCCGGCCACCGCGACCGACGCCGCGCGCGTCCCCTCGGGAGTGACGACGCGCGTCGAGCGCAGTACGAGTTCAGCCTGTGACACCCGAACCCCTCTCTTCCCTGCCCTGTGTTTCAACGTTCTGTTGAAGGAGTCTTCACTCCCCGCCGGACCCCGTCAAGAGGCACCCTTTGTGGAGGCATGCCCAGTACCAAGCCCTGGACGTTTCCACAAAGCGGAATTAGAATTCCAGCAAGCAGAACGTAGCTACGTACAAGCCGGTAGTCAACCGGCCGCCGGGTACGCTTCTTTCCTCCCGCCAGCCTCGAAAGGAACGTGCCGTGCCGACGTCCAGCGCCAGCACCACCGACTCCGCCAGGTCCGCCACGGGCGGCGTCCAGTCCCTGGAGCGCGCCTTCGACCTGCTCGAACGGATGGCGGATGCGGGCGGCGAGGTCGGCCTGAGTGAGCTGTCGGCCAGCAGCGGTCTGCCGCTGCCGACCATCCACCGTCTGATGCGCACCCTCGTGGCCTGCGGATACGTCCGTCAGCAGCCCAACCGCCGGTACGCGCTCGGCCCCCGCCTGATCCGCCTGGGCGAGTCCGCCTCCCGGCTGCTCGGCACCTGGGCCCGCCCGCACCTGGCCCGCCTGGTCGAGGAGACGGGCGAGACGGCGAACATGGCGCTGCTCGACGGCGACGAGATCGTGTACGTCGCCCAGGTGCCGTCAAAGCACTCGATGCGCATGTTCACCGAGGTCGGCCGGCGCGTCCTGCCGCACTCCACCGGCGTCGGCAAGGCGCTGCTCGCGGACTTCCCGGCGGAGGAGGTGCGCGCCCTGCTGGGCCGCACCGGCATGCCGGCCGCGACCGACAAGACGATCACCACGCCGGACGGGTTCATCGCGGCGCTGGCGGACGTGCGCCGCCAGGGATACGCGATCGACGACAACGAGCAGGAGATCGGCGTGCGCTGCCTGGCCGTCTCCGTGCCGGACTCCCCCACCGCGGCGGCCATCTCGATCTCCGGCCCGGCGGGCCGCGTCACCGAGGCCGCGACCGACCGGATCGTGCCCCTGCTCCAGCAGGTGGCGGCGGAACTGTCGGAGGCGCTGCTGACGTCGAACGGCAACCCGGCGGCCTGAAGCCGGGCCCGACCGGCGCCTAGTAGTGCTTGGTCATGTGCGGTCTGGGATGGCGTGTCTTCTTGATCGGTCGTGTCGTTGATCGGGTGTGCTGGGTGGGGAGTTGGCT
>NZ_JBHYJX010000064.1:0-41143 GCF_042740985.1 Streptomyces sp. NPDC058985
CCGGCGGTAGCCGGCCGTGGGGGTGTTTGTTTTGGTCATTTGCGCGCGCGCGCGCTCCTGCCACACGCCGCCACCCCCCCCCCCGCCCCCGCCCCTCATCCGATGGTGGGCTACGCCGTGGGGCGGCCCATCGCCCGGTAGGTCCAGCCGGCCTTGCGCCAGGTCTCCGGGTCCAGCGCGTTGCGCCCGTCCAGGATCACCCGGGCCGCCGCGGCCTCGCCCAGCGTCTGGGGGTCCAGCTCGCGGAACTCCCGCCACTCCGTCAGGTGCAGCACCACGTCGGCACCCCGCACCGCCTCCAGCGCGGAGTCGGCGTACCCGAGGGTCGGGAAGAGCCGCCGCGCGTTCGCCATGCCCTTGGGGTCGTACACCGTCACCTGGGCGCCCTGGAGGTGGACCTGCCCGGCGACGTTCAGCGCGGGGGAGTCGCGTACGTCGTCCGAGTCGGGCTTGAAGGTGGCGCCGAGCACCGCGATCCGCTTGCCGAGGAACGGGCCGCCGCCCAGCGCCTGCCGGGTCAGCTCGACCATCTGGCCGCGCTGGCGCATGTTGATCGAGTCGATCTCGCGCAGGAAGGTGAGCGCCTGGTCCGCGCCCAGCTCACCGGCGCGCGCCATGAACGCCCGGATGTCCTTGGGCAGACAGCCGCCGCCGAAACCGATCCCGGCCCGCAGGAACTTCCGGCCGATCCGGTCGTCGTACCCGATCGCCTCGGCCAGCTTGGCCACGTCGCCGTCGGCCGCCTCGCACACCTCCGCCATCGCGTTGATGAAGGAGATCTTGGTGGCCAGGAAGGAGTTCGCGGAGGTCTTCACCAGCTCGGCGGTCGGGAAGTCCGTGACGACGAAGGGCGATCCCTCCGCGATCGGTGTGGCGTACACCTCGCGCAGCAGTTTCTCCGCCCGCTCACTGCGGACACCGACCACCAGCCGGTCGGGGCGCAGCGTGTCCTGGACGGCGAAGCCCTCGCGCAGGAACTCCGGGTTCCAGGCCAGTTCGGCGTCCGCGCCGGCCGGCGCGTGCTCGGCGAGGTAGGCGGCCAGCCGGTCGGCGGAGCCCACGGGCACCGTCGACTTCCCGACGACCAGCGCCGGGCCCGTCAGATGGGGCGCGAGCGAGGCGATCGCCGAGTCGACGTACGACATGTCGCAGGCGTACTCGCCGTGCTTCTGCGGCGTGTTCACGCACAGGAAGTGCACGTCGCCGAAGGCCGCGACCTCCGCGAAGTCCGTGGTGAAGCGCAGCCGCCCGGTGGCGCCCTCGATCCCGGCGACGTGCTTGCCCAGCAACTCCTCCAGACCGGGCTCGTACATGGGTACCTGGCCCCGCTTGAGCATCTCGATCTTCTCGGGCACCACGTCCAGGCCCAGCACCTCGAAACCGAGCTCGGCCATCGCCGCCGCGTGGGTCGCGCCGAGATAGCCGGTACCGATCACGGTGATCTTGAGGGCCATGGGTGCTCCAGAGGTGTACGGCGGGGTGCGCGCCCGAGCATAACGGGGGTGCGGGGCGGGCCCGTCGGTCGGCTGTCGCCAAGCTCACCTATCCACGACCCCGGACAGGGCTCTAAAATTTGGGTTACTTAACGGTAGTTAGCGTGCCCAGCATCACAGCGTTTTGGAGCGTGAGACACCTTGGCCGGATCGGCTGACTTCGACCTGTACCGCCCGTCCGAGGAGCACGACATGCTCCGCGACGCCGTCCGTGCGCTGGCCGAGGCGAAGATCGCGCCGCACGCCGCAGCGGTGGACGAGGAGGCCCGCTTCCCGCGCGAGGCCCTCACCGCGCTGACCGCGAACGACCTGCACGCGGTGCACGTCCCCGAGGAGTACGGCGGCGCGGGCGCCGACGCGCTCGCCACGGTGATCGTGATCGAGGAGGTCGCCCGCGTCTGCGCCAGCTCCTCCCTCATCCCGGCGGTGAACAAGCTCGGCTCCCTGCCGGTCATCCTCTCCGGCTCCGAGGACCTGAAGAAGAGGTACATGACCCCGCTCGCCAAGGGCGAGGGCATGTTCTCCTACTGCCTCTCCGAGCCCGACGCGGGCTCGGACGCGGCCGGCATGAAGACCAAGGCCGTCCGCGACGGCGACCACTGGATCCTCAACGGCGTCAAGCGTTGGATCACCAACGCCGGCGAGTCCGAGTACTACACGGTGATGGCCGTCACCGACCCCGCCAAGCGCTCCAAGGGCATCTCCGCCTTCGTCGTCGAGAAGTCCGACGAGGGCGTCTCCTTCGGCGCCCCGGAGAAGAAGCTCGGCATCAAGGGCTCGCCCACCCGCGAGGTCTACCTGGACAACGTCCGCATCCCCGCCGACCGCATGATCGGCGAGGAGGGCACCGGCTTCGCCACCGCGATGAAGACGCTGGACCACACCCGCATCACCATCGCCGCCCAGGCCCTCGGCATCGCGCAGGGCGCCCTCGACTACGCCAAGGGCTACGTCAAGGAGCGCAAGCAGTTCGGCAAGCCGATCGCCGACTTCCAGGGCATCCAGTTCATGCTCGCCGACATGGCCATGAAGATCGAGGCCGCCCGGCAGCTGACGTACGCCGCCGCCGCGAAGTCGGAGCGTGGTGACAGCGACCTCACCTTCCAGGGGGCCGCCGCCAAGTGCTTCGCCTCCGACGTGGCCATGGAGGTCACCACGGACGCCGTCCAGCTCCTCGGCGGCTACGGCTACACCCGTGACTACCCGGTGGAGCGCATGATGCGCGACGCCAAGATCACGCAGATCTACGAGGGCACCAACCAGGTCCAGCGCATCGTCATGGCGAGGAACCTTCCCTAGCAGGGTTTGTGCAGGTCAGGAGGCAGCCCCCGGCGTGACGCCGGGGGCTGTTGCCGTACGTCCCCGGGTGCCCCGGCGCTGTCCGGCCGATTGTCAGTGGTGGGTGAGACGGTAGGGGCATCGAGTCGGAAAGAGGGGGAGCCGCCTTGTCCGGAAGCCAGAACTACATCAATCACGTCGCTCTCGTGCTGGACGCCAGCTCGTCCATGTCCCGCCTGAGCCAGAAGGTGGTCGAAGTAGCCGACGAGCAGATCGCCTACCTGGCCCGCCGCTCGCAGGAGCTGGACCAGGAGACCCGCGTCACGGTGTACGTCTTCGCCGACAGGGTGGAGTGCGTCATCTACGACAAGGACGTGCTGCGGATGCCGTCGCTCAAGCAGATGTACCGCGTCGGCGGCATGACGGCGCTGCTGGCGGCCACGCTCAAGTCGCAGCGGGAGCTGGCGCACACCGCCCAGCTGTACGGAGACCACAGCTTCCTGACCTTCGTCCTCACCGACGGCCAGGAGAACGTGAGCCACCGCTGCCCGGACGCCCCGGCCAGGGATCCGCGCGCACTGGTCGACGCCGTGGCCGGGATGATCGAGACACAGGAGGACAACTGGACGCTCGCCGTCCTCGTGCCGGACCAGATGGGCAAGCGCGAGGCCATGCAGTACGGGTTCCCGAAGGACAACATCGCCATCTGGGACGCCACGAGCACGCAGGGCCTGCAGGAGGCCGGGCAGGTCATCCAGGAGGCCACCGAGAAGTTCATGGTGGGCCGCGCGCAGGGCATCCGGGGGTCGCGGGCGGTGTTCTCCACAGGTGCGGAAGCGGTCAACAAGGACACCATCAAGGCGGCCGGCCTCACCCCGGTGGACGCGTCGAAGTACCAGCTGGTCCCGGTGACGCGTGACGCGGCGATTCGCGACTGGGTGGTCGAGAGCGGGTACACGTACCGCACCGGCGCTGCCTTCTACCAGCTGAGCAAGTCGGAGAAGGTCCAGCCGAAGAAGCAGATATCGGTGCTGGAGAAGAAGACGGACCGGGTGTACACGGGGCCGGAGGCCCGAGCGCTGCTCGGTCTGCCGGACGTGGAGGTCCGCGTCAAGCCCGACCACAACGACGACTTCACGATCTTCGTACAGAGCACCAGCGTGAACCGGAAGCTCGTACCGAACACACGGCTGCTGCTGATGCTCTGACCCCTGTGTTCGGTCAGTCCTGGTAGCCCTCCGCCACCCGCCGCTCCCGCAGCTCCATGATGGCCCGGCGGCGGGCCAGGCGGTGGGTACGGCGGATCTGGGCCTCCTGATAGCGCCGCTTGTCCTTCTCCGTCTCCGGCAGCACCGGCGGGACCGTGCGGGGCTTGCCGTCCGCGTCGACGGCGGCGAAGACCAGGTACGCCGAGCCGACCTGGGTGGCCGGGGTGGACTCGTTCCAGCGCTCGGCCATGACCCGGACGCCGACCTCCATGGAGCTGCGGCCGGTCCAGTTGACCTGGGCCTTCACATGGACGAGGTCGCCGACGCGGACCGGCTCCAGGAACGCCATCTCGTCCATGGACGCGGTGACGGCGGGCCCGCCGGAGTGCCGTCCGGCCACGGCGCCCGCCGCGTCGTCGACGAGCTTCATGATCACGCCGCCGTGCACGGTGCCCAGCAGGTTGGTGTCGCCGTGCGTCATGATGTGGCTGAGAGTGGTGCGGGAGGCCGAGGTCGGCTTGCCCGGGATCTCCGGTGGCGCCGACCGTGCGGCCGAGGCCTGTTCTGCCTGGTCTGTCATGGCCTCCACCTTATGCCGCGGCGACACCGGCGTAATTTTGTGTCAGCTTCGCAACAGCGCTGACCCTATTTTCCGACGACCCTTGTATGGCCCACAGCGGGTACCTGCACACTGGTGCGCATGAATGATTGGCCCGAGGGATGGTCCGGTGACAACCGCGGCCGGTACGGACGTGGCAGCGGGAGCGCACAGCCCGAGAGCGCACGCGTGATGCGCCAGGTCCGCCGCGGTGCGGCTCCGCCGCCCGGCCCGGGCCCGTCGGCGCCGCCGTACGGCGGCGGGGTGCCGCAGCAGCCGTCCTATGTCGACGGCCGGGGGCACGGCGGCGACGGCTACGACAGCGGATACAACACCGGCCAGGTCTACGGCAGCCCCGGCGGCCACGGGCCGGGACAGGGCCGCGGCGGCCCCGGACGGCCCGCCCCGGACTGGCGCAGACGGATCAAGTGGACCGCGATCACGGTCGTGACCGCGCTGGTCGTCACCACCGTCGGCACCTACTTCTGGGCCGACTCCAAGCTCAACCGCGAGGTCGACCTGTCCAAGGTCATCGAGCGGCCCGAGGCCGGAGAGGGCACGAACTACCTGATCGTCGGCTCCGACAGCCGCGAGGGCATGACCGACGACCAGAAGAAGGACCTGCACACCGGCTCCGCCGAGGGCAAGCGCACCGACTCGATGATGATCCTGCACACCGGGGACAACGGGTCGACGCTGATCTCGCTGCCCCGCGACTCGGACGTGGAGATCCCCTCCTTCGTCGGCTCCGACTCCGGCAAGACGTACCCGGGCACCGGCCGGCACACCAAGCTGAACGCCGCGTACGCCGAGGACGGCCCCGAGCTGCTGGTGCGCACCGTCGAGCACAACACCGGGCTGCGCCTCGACCACTACGTGGAGATCGGCTTCGCCGGCTTCGCGAACATCGTGGACGCGGTCGGCGGCGTCGAGATGGACATCCCGCAGGACATCAAGGACAAGAAGTCCGGCGCCGACCTCAAGAAGGGCAAGCAGACCCTGAACGGCGAGGAGGCCCTCGCCTTCGTCCGCACCCGGTACGCGCTGGCCGGCTCCGACCTGGACCGCACGAAGAACCAGCAGAAGTTCCTGTCGGCGCTGGCGAGCCAGGTGGCCACGCCCTCGACGGTCCTCAACCCGTTCAAGCTGTACCCGACGATGGGCGCCGGCCTGGACTCCCTCATCGTCGACAAGGACATGGGCCTGTTCGACCTGGCGAGCATGTTCTGGGCGATGAAGAGCGTCAGCGGCGGCGAGGGCACCTCGATGAACATGCCGATCTCGGGCAGCGTCGGGTCCAACCTCAAGTGGGACGACGCCAAGGTGAAGCAGCTCGTCCAGGAGCTGAAGAACGACGAGAAGGTCACCGTCTCCGGCAACTGAGCCGGGGCCGGGCGGCCGGGCCCCTCACTCCTTGCCGCAGACCACCTCGTCGCCCCGCACCACCGTGCCCGACTCCTGCGGCGGGTCGGCCGGCCGCACCTTCACGGCCTGCCGGAAGTCGGCGCCCGCGATCACCTTCAGCAGCGCCCCCTGCCCCTTCACCGGCCGCAGCTCACTGCCGGGCAGGGCGGCGGCCAGCGACTTCGCCGACTGGTCCCAGCGGGGGTCGTAGGCGACCACGGTGCGCTCGACGGCGCGGTCCTTGGCGTTCCGCGGCGCCCGGGTGGTGCGGAACCCGGTCGCGGCCAGCGCGTCGTCCACCCGCTTGCCCAGCCCCGGGGTGCGGGTGCCGTTCTCCACCTGGACCCGGATCTGCTTCGGGTCCACCGGGACCCGCACCGGCGCCGGACCCGCGGGCTTCGGCCGGGGCGCCGACAGCGGCTTGTCCTGGCGCAGCGCGTCGAAGATCCGCTCGGACTTCACCGGGTCCCACTTCAGCGTCGAACCGACGCCCTTCACGGCGTACCCCATCTTCCCGATGGGCACGGTGGTGAACTCGGAGGAGGACGGCGAGAAGTTCCGCATCGCCCGCCCCAGCGCCAGCAACTCGTCGGTGCCGAAGCCCTTGTCGGCCCGCACCGACCCCAGCACGGCCCGGGTGACGTCACGGAACTTGAGCGGGTTCAGCAGGATGCCCGAGGAGGTCGCCCGGTCGATCAGGGCGGCCAGGAAGCGCTGCTGGCGCTTCATCCGGCTGAGATCGGAGGCCCCGTCGAGGTGGCGGGCCCGGACGTACTGGAGTGCCTGCCCGCCCATCAGGGTGTGGTCGCCGGCCGCGAGGTCGAGCCCGGTGTAGCTGTCCTTCAGCGGCTGGACGGTGCAGATCTTCACACCGCCGAGGACGTCCACGGTCTTCATGAAGCTGGTGAAGTCGACCTCCAGATAGTGGTCGATCTTCACGTGGGTCATGTTCTCCACGGTGCGGATGGTCAGCTGCGGGCCGCCCTCGGCGTACGCCGCGTTCAGCTTCAGCGGATGCCCCTTGTGCTGCTCCCCGGTGGTGCGGTCGGTGTGGCCGGGCGTGACGGCGTACGAGTCGCGCGGCAGGCTCACCACGCTCGCCCGCTCCCGGTCCTCCGAGATGTGCACGATCATGACGGTGTCGGTGCAGTGGCAGGGAGCGCCGCCCAGTCGGTACTTGCGCCGCTCCGCCTCGCTGATCCGGTCCCGGCCGTCGGTGCCGACCATCAGGACGTTCATGCCGTCGCCCGCCTTGGGGCGGTTCTTCATGTCCTTGAAGGGGTCGACGCGCGAGATGTCCGAGTCCAGCCCGGAGAGCACCATGTGGCCGATGCCCGCGGAGGCCAGCACCACCACCGACAGCGCGGTCACCGCCCGCATGGCCCAGCGCGGCTTCTTCCGCCGTACGGGGGGCCTCGGCGGGCGTCCGGAGGGGCGGGAGCCGCGGCGCTGCGGCGGGGGGCCGCCCCGGGGGGACGAGGCCGGGACCCGGGGGGAGCGGGGCGGCGTGGGCAAGGTGACACCTCCGCGGGGACGGGTTGCCGGCTGCGGACCGTGAGGCCGGACGTGGGATCCGTGAGCACCGTAGGCCCATACGATCTGCTGCCCGCGGCTGTGACCCCCGCGGCGCGCACCCGTGTCCCCCGTTCGCGGTAACGTGAGCACCGATGAACGCCAAGTCCGACGTGCGGCCGCCCGCCGTTTCCGTGATCATGCCCGTCCTCAACGAGGAGCGGCACCTGCGCGGCGCCGTCCGCGCCATCCTCGCCCAGGAGTACGCCGGCGAGATGGAGGTCGTGATCGCCCTCGGTCCCTCGACGGACCGTACGGACGAGATCGCCGCCGCACTCGTCGCCGAGGATCCGCGCGTGCATACCGTGCCGAATCCCACCGGCCGTACGCCCGCCGCGCTGAACGCCGCCATCAAGGCGTCCCGCCATCCCGTCGTCGTCCGCGTCGACGGCCACGGCATCCTGTCGCCCGGCTACATCGCCACAGCCGTACGGCTCCTTGAGGAGACCGGCGCGCACAATGTCGGCGGCATCATGCACGCCGAGGGCGAGAACGCCTGGGAGGACGCCGTCGCCGCCGCGATGACGTCGAAGATCGGCGTGGGCAACGCCGCCTTCCACACCGGCGGCGAGGCCGCCCCCGCCGAGACCGTGTACCTGGGCGTCTTCCGCCGCGAGGCGCTGGAGCGGCAGGGCGGGTACAACGAGGAGTTCATCCGAGCCCAGGACTGGGAGCTGAACTTCCGCATCCGCGAGGCCGGCGGCCTGATCTGGTTCTCGCCCGAGCTGCGGGTCTCCTACCGCCCCCGGCCGAGCGTGCGCGCGCTGGCCAAGCAGTACAAGGACTACGGCCGCTGGCGGCACGTCGTCGCCCGCTACCACTCCGGCTCCATCAACCTGCGCTACCTCGCCCCGCCGACCGCCGTGTGCGCCATCGCCGCCGGTGTCGTGGTGGGCGCCGCGCTGACCCCGTGGGGCTTCGTCGTGCCGGGCGCCTACCTGGCCGCGATCGCCGCCGGGTCGGTCCCGGCGGGCAAGGGGCTCGGGCTGAAGGCGCGGGCGCAGATCCCCGTGGCGCTGGCGACCATGCACATGTCGTGGGGGTGGGGCTTCCTGACCAGCCCCAAGTCGCTGGCCAGGAAGGTCATCGCCTCGCGGCGCCCGGCCGTCAAGACCGACTCCGGGACCGCCGACGCCGCCGGAGCGCGCTGACGTCCCTCAGGGGCTGAACGCCGGGTCCACCTTCATGCAGGCGCTCTCGTCCGCGCCGTTGAGGGCCTCGGCCGACTCCGGGGTGCGGTCGTCGGACTCGGGCGCCTCGTACGCGCCGCCCTCGCGCCAGTCGGCGCCCACGACGAGGGTGACCCCCGAGACGTCGGTCGACCGCTCCACCGAACTCGCCGGTATCCCCAGGGACTTGGCGACGCGCCGGGCGTCGCCCTCCAGGTCGGCGCTGGGGTAGCGGACGAGCGTGCGCTCCTCGTTCGGCAGCACCGAGGGGTCCGCGACGGCCCGAGTGAAGCCCCGCTCCACCAGCAGACCGGCGACCGTGTTGGCGCGGCCGCCCGCCGCGCCGAGGCGGTCCGTGCGGGTGCCGTTGCGGACCTGCACCGCGATCTCGTCGTCGGGGGCGGCGGGGTCGTCCGGCTCCTCCGGCTCCGACTCGGGCTTCTTCTTCGCGTCCTTGCCGTCCAGCGCGATGTCCTCGCGCACCAGCCGGAAGAGCTGCTCGGCGTCCTCGGTCGGCTCCACGCGCGCGCCCACGTACCGGTTGGGCATCGTGGTCATGGTGATGCGCTCCGGCTTCACCCGGCGCAGCTCGTCGCTGAGGTCGTACAGCTTCTTGACGCTGTCCAGGCCCGGGTCGACGGTGAGCGCGGAGGTGGCCTCCTCGGCCAGTCTGCGCAGCTTGTTCGGGTTGCTGAGGGTCGCGTTCTCGCGCAGCACCCTGACCATCGAGTTGAGGTACATGTGCTGGGCCTTCGCCCGCGCCAGGTCGCTGCCGTCCTCGAACCCGTAGCGGGTGCGCAGCCACTGCAGGGCCTGCTCGCCCTTGACCGGGTGCGTGCCCTTCTCCAGCTTCAGGCCCGAGCCGTGGCCCTCGCCGTCGCGCGAGTGGATGTCGGCGTCCACACACACCGGGACGCCGCCGACGGCGTCCGCCATGGCGACCACGCCCGCGAAGTCGACCATCACGAAGTGGTCGATGTGGATGCCGGTCAGCTCCTGCCAGGTGGCCACCGTGCAGCCGGGCCCGCCGTGTCCGAGGCTCTGGTTGGTCATCACCCGGCCGTCGGTCGCCGGATACACCTTCCCGTCGTCCGGGTCGGTGCACTTGGGTATCTCGACCAGGGTGTCGCGCGGCATGCTCACCACCGACATGTTGCTGCGGTCGGCGGACAGGTGCACCAGCATCTGCACGTCCGCCAGCGGCGTGGAGCCGAACGTCTCCCGGGCGCCGCCCAGTTGCTGGTTCTTCTCGCTGTCCCGGGCGTCCGAGCCGATCACGAGGATGTTCAGCGGGGTCTGTCCGGCCGCGTTCGGCGTCGGCGCGGCGACCTTGCCGTCCCCCAGGTTCAGGGGGTCCTGCTGGATGTTGCCGTTGAGGTGCTCGTAGTAGAGGTAGCCGGCACCGGCTGTGCCCGCCAGGACCACGGCGAGCGCCAGCCCGGTCCAGCGCAGCGCCCTGCGGGCACGCCGCGGGCGCCGTCCGCCGGTTCCCCCGCTCTCCTTGACCCCCGGGCCGTCCGGGCCGTCCGGGACGTCCGGGACGGTCTCCCGTCTGTCCTCCTCCTGCACACCGCTCCGCGTCACTTGCGCGTCCCTCCCCACCCCCGCGCCACCGCGCGGACCCGTCGCCGTCATGTGAGACGTGCGAGGGGCCCGTCAGGTCAACTGGCGCACTGCTTCTGGTCGGCCGTGGACTTGTCCAGGTCCGGCGTCTCAACGGACTTGGCGTCGAGCTTGACTCCGGCGCCCTTGAAGTCCTTGCCGAGGGTGAGGGTCATGGTCGGCAGGCCCTGGGAGTTGGTGACACTCTCGCCGGGTTTCATGGCGGCGCCGGAGAGGCCGAGGATCTCGGCGAGGGCGCGGGCCTGGTCGGCCTGGTCGGGGGCGTACTCCAGGGTGGTCTTGGCGACTTCCGCGGGGGCGTTGCCGGCGTTCTCGGACTTGGTGACACCGGCGTCCGTCTGGAGGTAGGCCAGCTCCTGCTGGGCGCTGCCGGCGGGGGCGCCGCCGTTCATGACGCGGACGCGGACCTCGGAGGGCTCGGACTGCTCGCCCTTGAGACGGGCGGCGACCGCGGCCGCCTCCTTCTTCTCCTTCTGCTTGACCTCGGTGAAGGAGATGTCGTTCCTGATCATGTCGAAGACCTGGGGGCCCTTGGTCTCGTTCACGACCACCGTCGCCTTGACCTTCTCGGCGGGGTTGTCGATCACCGGCACCGTGGTGAACGTGATGTTCTTCGTCGGCACCTTCTTCAGCTCCAGGGCCATGTCCTTGAGCGTGCCCACCTTGCCGATGGCCTTGTCCACGGTCAGGGCCTCGGTGGCGGCCTCGGCGAGCTTCACCAGCTTGGTGGGGCTGGTGAGGGTGTCGCTGGAGGACATCTTGCGCATCAGCGAGCCCAGGAACTGCTGCTGCACCTTGATGCGGTCCAGGTCGCCCTCGTTGCCGAAGGCGTGCCGGGTGCGGACGAAGGCCAGCGCCTGCTCGCCCTCCACCTTGGACTCGCCCGCGGGCAGTTTGAGATGGGACTTGGGGTCGTCCACGGCCTTCTCCACGCACACGTCGACGCCGCCGACCGCGGTGGTCAGCGTCTTGACCGCGTTGAAGTCGGCCATCATGAAGTGGTGCGGCTGGATCCCGGTCGCCTCCTTCACCGTGCGCATGGTGCAGCCCGGGTCCCGGCCGCTCTCGCCGAGGCTGGTGTTGAAGCGGACGCCGGTGGAGCCGGGGATGATCTTCGTCGTGCCGTCCTCCTGCTTGGTCTCGCAGTCGGGGACGTCGACGATCAGGTCGCGCGGGATGCTGAGGGCGGTGGCGTTGGAGCGGTCCTCGGAGACGTGCAGCAGGATGTTCGTGTCCGCGTGCCCGACGCTGCCCTTGTCGCCGTAGCCCTCGTTGCCCTCACCGGTGCGCTTGTCGGTGCCGATGATGAGGATGTTGAAGGCCTCGTTCTTCTTGAAGCTGCTGCTTCCGGCGCTGCCGACGTCCGTCGTCGAGACGTTGCCCTCGAGGTGCTTGAGGTAGACGTAGCCGCCGACCCCGGCCACCAGGACGACGAAGGCCGTGCTGCCGCCGACCCAGAGCAGGGCCCGCTTGCCCTTCGACTTCTTCTCCGGCCGGCGTCCGCGCCGCCCCGGTACCGGCTCCTCGGGCGCGGGCCTGCGCCGCCGCTGGGGCGGGACCTCGCGGCCGGGCGCGGCCGTGCGGCGACGGGCCGTGCCCGCCGTGTCGCCGCCGCCGTCGCGGGAGGCGCCGTCGCGGGAGCGGGGGGCGCCCCGGCGGGGGCCGGGGACGGACGACTGCGGTGCGGAAGGGGACAGTCGCAGTTCGTACTCACCGGTGCGTGGATTCAGTACCCACTGGTCTGCGGGATCGACATCGTCTGCCCGCCCACGTCCTTGCGCGTCCACGGTCTCCCAATCCTCCGTCGGGGGCCACGCGGCGCCTTCTCCGGAAGGCGCACGATGAAGGGTCAACTAGTGCACGACGCCAGGGCCGGCCTCGCGGTGCAGGGGCACTGGAGCGCTCACACTATCCGTCCAGTTCAGCGTCGAACGACTCCGGTGTCACATTCGACTCCCCTACAACAGGGCAATCCCTCCTATTTTCATGAACTCCTACCATCGATAGGGCTTGTAGACGTCCATGCACGTGCCGCTGTCCGAGCCGTTGAGGGCGTCGCTGTCGTCCGGCAGGTCTCCCGCCTCGGGCGTCTTCTGCTTCGGATAGGACGTGCCCGAGCGCCAGTCAGCTCCCACGGCGAGCGTGATCCCGGCCACGTCGGTGGACTTGCGCACCGCGCTCGCCGGGATGCCCAGCGCATCGGCGACGCGCCGCGCGTCGCCCGCCAACTCGTCGCTCGGATAGCGGACCAGGGTCCGCTCCTCGGAGAGGGCGGCGGAGGTGTCGGTCGTCGCCCGGGAGAAGCCCTTCTCCGCGAGCGTCCCGGCGACCGCGCCGGCCCGGCCCCTGACCGGGCCGAGTGAGTCGGAGCGGGTGGCGTTCTGGACCAGGACGCCGATGTCGGAGTCGGCGGCGGGCTCGTCGGAAGGTTTCCCGGTCGCGCCCTCACCGGAGCCCCCGGCGTCCTTCGGGTCCTTCGCGTCCTTGCCGCTCCCGCCGTCCCCGGTGCCCTTGCCGTCCTTGCCGCCCTTGTCGTCGAAGGAGACGTCGTCGCGGAGCATCGCCCACATCTGGTCCGCGCCGGCGGCCGGCAGCAGGTGGTTGGCGTCCTGGTCGTCCGCCACGGTGGGGATCGTCGTCATGGTGATGCGGTCCGTCGGCACCGTCTTGAGCTGCATGCCCAGGTCGTACAGCTTCTTGACCGTGCCGATCTCCTCGGAGACGGTCAGGGACTTGGTGGCGGCCTCGGCCAGGTTCATCAGGCGGCCGGTGTCGGTGAAGACGTTCTGCTGCTTCAGCGTGCGGATCATCGAGTTCATGTACATGTGCTGGGCGCGGGCCCGCAGCGGGTCGCTGCCCCAGGCGTGCCGGGTGCGCAGCCACTGGAGCGCCTGCTCGCCCTGCACCTTGGTGCGGCCGGCCTCCAGCTTCAGACCCGAGCCGCCGGGTACGCCGGGCAGCGGCCGGTCCCACACGTTCTGGTTCACGCAGACCTCGACGCCACCGACGGCGTCCGCCATCGAGACCACGCCCGCGAAGTCGATCGTCATCCAGTGGTCGATGTAGACCCCGGTGAGGTTCTCCCAGGTGGCCAGGGTGCAGCCGGCGCCGCCGCGGGCCAGCGACTCGTTGATGATGGCGTTGGTCGCGGGGAACTTCTCCCCGGTCTCCGCGTTCTGGCACGCGGGGATGTCCACGCGGGTGTCCCGGGGGATGCTCACCACCGCCGCGCTCTTGCGGTCCGCCGACAGGTGGATCAGCATCTGCACGTCGGCCAGCGGCGGGTTGTCGCGGTTGTTCTTGCCGCCGCCCAGCGCCACGTTGGCATCGGAGGCGCGGCTGTCGGAACCGATCAGCAGGATGTTCAGGGGGGTCTGGCCGGCCGCGTTCGGCTCGGTGCGGTGCGCCTTGGAGTCGCCGCTGCTGCGCGCGCCCTTCTCGATGTTGCCGTTCAGGTGCTGGTAGTAGAGGTATCCGGCGCCCGCCGTGCCGAGTATCAGCACCGCGAGGACCGTCGCCGACCAGCGCAGCGCCCGGCGCCGGCGTCCGGTGCGCCGCCGCCCGGACCGGCGGCGGTTCCCGTCCCCCCGGCCCGGCGGCCCTGCCGTGCCGGCGCCGCCCCCGTCCTGGGCGCCGGGGTCCCCGCGGTGCGCCTGCCGGACCGCGGCCGGTCGCGTTCCCTCCCCATGCACACTGCCCTGCGTCATGTCCCTCTCCCACCCTCGGGCCCGTGAACGTGCCCCTGCGCGCGACCTGTTCGCACAGTTGGACGTCCGGAGCCCCTCGTTGGCTGTACGGCGGCCCCGACGGATTGCGGGCGCCCCGCGCGGGGCCGCTTCCGTCCCGGCCGTCCCCAGGCGCACCGATGGACTGTCGTCCTGTCAGACGGGTTTGGAGGCCGTCAGGTCACTTCGCGCACTCGACCTTGTCGGCCGTGGACTTCTGGAGGTCCTCCGGGGCCTTCGCGGAGGTGGCGTCGAGTTTGACTCCGGCGCCCTTGAAGTCCTTGCCGAGGGTGAGGGTCATGGTGGGCAGGCCCTGGGAGTTGGTGACGCTCTCGCCGGGTTTCATGGCGGCGCCGGAGAGGCCGAGGATCTCGGCGAGGGCGCGGGCCTGGTCGGCCTGGTCGGGGGCGTACTCCAGGGTGGTCTTGGCGAGGTCGGTGGGGGCGTTGCCCGCGTTCTCGGACTTGGTGACGCCCGCCTCGTTCTGGAGGTAGGTCAGTTCCCGCCCCGCGCTGCCGGACGAGGCGCCGCCGTTGAGGACACGGACGCGGATCTCGGAGGGCTCGGACTTCTCGCCCTCGAGGCGGGCGGCGACCGCGGCCGCCTCCTTCTTCTCCTTCTCCGACTCCTTCTTCTTGACCTCGGTGAAGGAGACGTCGTTCTGCACCATGTCGAAGACCTGCTGGGCGGGCCCCTCCTTGAGCACGACCGTCGCCTTGACCGTCTCGGCCGGGTTGTCGACCACCGGCACCGTGGTGAAGGTCAGGTTCTTGGTGTTGAGCTTGCCCAGTTCCAGGCCGAGGTCCTTCAGCTTGCCGATGCTGTCCAGCTTGGAGTCGACGGTCAGCGCCTCGGTCCCCGCCTCGGCCAGCTTCAGCATCTTCGACGGACTGGTCAGCGTGTCGTTGGACTTCAGCTTGCGCATCAGCGCGCTGAGGAACTGCTGCTGGATCTCGATCCGGCTCAGGTCGCCGCCGAAGCCCACGGAGTGCCGGGTGCGGACGAAGGCCAGTGCCTGCTCGCCCTCGATGGTGTGCTCGCCCGCGGGCAGCTTCAGGTGCGAGTCCGGGTCGTCGATGTCCTTCGCCAGGCACACGTCGACGCCGCCGACGGCCGAGGTCAGCGTCTTGACCGCGTTGAAGTCGGCCACCATGAAGTTGTCCGGCGTCACCCCGGTCAGCTCGGTGACGGTCCGCATGGTGCAGCTGGGCGTACGGCCGTCCTGGCCGAGGCTCGTGTTGAAACGGACGCCGCTGGAGCCGGGGATGACCTTCTGCGTCCCGTCCTCCTGCGTGGTCGGGCAGTCGGGGACGTCGACTATCAGGTCGCGGGGGATGCTGAGCGCGGTGGCGTTGGAGCGGTCCTTCGACACGTGCAGCAGGATCGTGGTGTCGGCGTGGCCGGCGCTGCCGGTGTCGCCGTAGCCCTCGTTGCCGCTGCCGGTGCGCTTGTCGGTGCCGATCAGCAGGATGTTGATGGCCTTGTCCTTCTGGAAGCCACCGGTGCTCGCGCCGTCGTCGGAGACGGACTGGATGTTGCCGTTCAGGTGCTGGAGATAGAGGTACCCGGCGGTGCCGCCCGCGAGGACGACGAACGCCATGGTGCCGCCCGTCCACAGCAGGACCCGCTTGCCCCTCGACTTCTTCTTCGCCGGCCGCCGGCGCCCGGCCCGTCCCGGCGGCGGTTCCTCCGGAGCCGAACGGCGCCGGCGCTGCGGCGGCACCTCACGGTCCGGAGCCGCGGCGGGCGCGGCGCCCCGGGGGCCCGGGACCGGTGACTGCGCTGCGGAAGGGGACAGTCGCAGTTCGTATTCGCCGGTGTCCGGATTGAGTACCCACTGGTCTGCGGGGTCGATGTCGCCCGCCCGTCCACGGCCTTGCGCGTCCACGGTTGTCCGAATCCTCCGTCGGGGCCACGCGGCGCCCTCCCCTCCGGGCGCCCGGTCTCGCTCACTCGGTGCGCGGCCTCGGGCAGAGCCTCGGGGCCGGGCACACCGGATCGCTCACATTAACCGCCCGGTTCGGCCCGGGGCGATGGCAGTGACGCATGCCACGAAACTTACAACTGGGCAATCCAGCGCATTTCTTGGACAATTGTCCGTACTTTCATGCGCGCCTTGCACCCGTCTTGCCGTGACTTTGAAAGCGCTTTACTCGCGCTACTCGCAGACGTCTTCGTCGGCGGTGTTCCCGCTGAACGTCGGCGCCGGAGATTCGGCGTCACCGCGCTCGCCGTGGACCGGCAGTGCGATCGTCACCGGTTCGTCCGTCCGCAGCCGGGTGAAGAGCTTCTCGGCGGCCGGCTGCACGAGCTGGTCGCGATTGGCATCACCCGCGTAGGGCTGCCGGGGGACGGTCAGGAACTGCACGCGCTCGGTGGGAATGTCGCGCAGCCCGCGCACGAGGTCGTACAGACCGCGCAGGCTCGCCAGATTCGGGTCCGTCGTCAGTGCCGACGTGGCCGCGTCGAGTACCGGGTACAGCTTCACCGGATTCAGCAGCACGCCATTGCTCTGCACCTTGTTCACGAGCGCCCCCAGAAAGCGCTGCTGCCGGTCCATCCGGTCGGTGTCGCTGCCGTCCCCGAGCGACTTCCGGGCGCGGACGTAGCCGAGGGCCTGCTCACCGTCGAGCGTCACCCGGCCCGCGGGCAGTTTCAGCTTGGCGTCCTCGTCGTCGACCGGCTTGCGCAGGCACACCTCGACGCCGTCGAGGGCGTCGACCATCTCCTTGAAGCCCTGGAAGTCGACGACCACGTGGTGGTCGATCCGGATGCCGGTCAGCTTCTCCACGGTACGGATCGAGCACGCCGAACCGCCTGCGGAGAAGGCGTAGTTGAACTGTGTGAACACGGGCGCGGTGCGTGCCCCGTCCGGGCCGTGGCAGCCGGGCACGTTCACCATCAGGTCGCGGGGGAGGGAGACGGCCGTGGCGCTGTCCCGGCCCGCCGCCAGGTGCAGCAGGATCGTGGTGTCCGACCGCTCGGTCCCGGAGTCCCGGCCATAGCGCGCGTTGCCGTCGCCGGAGCGCGAGTCCGACCCGATCAGCAGCACGTTCTGCGCGCCGCGCACCAGGGCGGTGGGGCGCTCCTTCTCGTATCGGGCGAGCTCGGCGGCCGCCGCCTCGTCCGACGTGATGTTGCCGCTCAGCTTCGCGTACACCGCCCATCCGACGCCCACGGCACCGACGGCCACCACGCCGACCGCGATCCCCGCCCGGGCCAGCCGCCGCCTCCGACGCCGCCGCCTCAGCCCGTCCCCGGACGCGGACGCCCCCGCCCCCTTGCCGGCGTCATCGCTCACGTCTCCCTCCGTCCCACACCCGTGCGCTCCTACGACCATGCAGCGCGGGCCGCGACGACGCGGAACGTTGGTGAGCCGAACGGGTCAGCCCACCCGCATAGCCGCGGGCGGCCTACCCGCATAGCTGCGGGCAGTCGTGCCGCTGGGGCGGCACGGGTGGGCGCAGCGGCACCCCGCCACGCCGGGCTGCGACACCCAACCCCGCCCAGCTCCGACGCCGGGCGCCCCGTCAACGCCGGATCAGCACCCGGCGTACACCCGAGCCGGGCCCCGCCAACACCTCACCTCACCGAGCCGTGGCAGAAACCCTCTCCGCCTCGATCCGCTGATCCAGCACCCCGTCCCCCGCCCGCTCCAGATGCCGGCACAGGACCACCGACCCCCCACTCGCCAACGGCCCGTACAGCCCCGCGCTCAACCCCTCCCACGTGTCGTACGGCAGCCCCGACAGAATCCGCGCCCCCGGCCCGGTGAGCCCCAGCCCGGACGCCTCCGCCCGCGCCCGCTCCACGACCTCCGCCCCACTGAACTCCCGCCCGGCCACGATCAGCGCAGGCCCCTCCGGATCCACCGGCGCGTACGCCACGAACCGGTCCCCCTGCCCCGGCACCTCCACCGCGTAATCGGCGAAGCCCTCCGGCGGATGCGGCGCGAACCGTCCCCCGAGCGGCCGCAGCGCCAGCGCGATCCGCGCGCCCGAGCACGCCCGCGCGGCGTCCAGCGACTCGGGCTCCGGCCCGCTGACGACCACGTCGGCCGACGCCGGGTCACCCGCCACGTCGGCGACGACACCCACCGACGCGCACGCCAGCAGCCACACCGCCGTCTGCCAGTGCGCGGGCAGCAGCAGCGCGACCCGGTCGCCGGGCTCGACGGAGAGTTCGTCCTGGAGCAGGTTCGCGGTCTTGGCCACCCAATTGGCGAAGGTGGCGACGGACAGTTCGACGCGTTCGCCGGTGGCGTCGTCGTAGAAGGTCACCAGGGGGCGTCCCGGGTCCGCGGCGAGCGCGGAACTGAGCAGGTCGGCAGGGGTGCGATCGGTCGCGTTCACCCGCGCAAGCGTACGCGGCCCGCAACATCCGCACCGAGCGGACGGCGTACCGCACCACCCGCACCACCACCGTTTCGGGCGAAGGCACCCTACGGACCGTCAGATCTCAAATAGACATATTTGTAAGACCATGTCCAGTATCAGGGGCATGCGTGGATTCCTTGCTTCCTCGATCGGTGTCACGACCGCGGCGGCCCTGGCCGTCCCGCTCGCCCCACCCGCGGCGGCGGCCACCTCCGCGCCCCCGACCGCGACCCCGAGAGCGGCGCGGGCCGAGGCATACGTCCCCGGCGGTACCCAGTCGCTGCCCCTCACCCCCCTCGCCCGCGACCGCGCCACCGGCGCCGCCGCGCAGGGCCTGCCCCGCCGGGACGTACGGCACTTCTCGCTCGTCGGCGTCGTCTGGGACGACCCGGGGACCGAACTGCACGGCCGCGTCGAGGTCCGTACTCGCGCGACCGCCACCGGCGTCTGGTCCGACTGGCAGGAGGTGGAGACCCACAACGCCGACCACGCGGCCGACCCCGGCACCTCCGAGAGCACCGCCGACCGGGTCCGCGGCGCCACCGCACCCCTGTGGGTGGGCGAGTCCGACGGGGTGGAGGTGCGGGTGCGGGCGGACACCGCGCCCGAGGCCGCCACCCGAGCCGTCCCGGCGGCCATCGCGTCGACGCTCCCCACCGGCATGCGCCTCGAACTCGTCGACCCCGGCAAGGGCGCCCCACCCCCCGCGGCACCCGGACCGGAGGACGGACCGGAGGGCGAGCCCCGCACCACGACGACGTCCGCGGAGTCCGAGGCGTCCGCCGAAGCGCTCGCCGCCTCCGCCGCCAACGCCGGCCTCGCCCCGCTCGGCGCCGCCGAGATCCCAGCCCTCAGCCAGGCCCGGATCGAGGCCGAACTCGGCACCGGGCAGCAGACCAAGCCGTACGTCGGCGCCCGCCCGAGCATCACCACCCGCCACGGCTGGGGCGCGGACGAGGGGCTGCGGGAGAAGGGGTTCGTGTACACGAAGAAGGTCAAGGCGGCCTTCGTGCACCACTCGGACACCGGCAACAACTACCGCTGCGCACAGGCGCCGTCGGTCATTCGCAGTATCTACCGCTACCACGTCCACAGCACGGGCTGGCGTGACCTCGGCTACAACTTCCTCGTCGACAAGTGCGGAAACATCTACGAGGGCCGCGCCGGGGGAGTGTCCAAGGCGGTACTCGGCGCCCACACCCTGGGGTTCAACTCCAACAGCATGGGCATCGCCGTTCTCGGCACGTACAGCGACAGGAAGCCGTCCTCGGCCGCCGTGAAGGCGATCGCGCGGCTCACCGCGTGGAAGCTCGGCATCTACGGCATGAATCCGGACGGGAAGACATACCTGAAGTCCGGTGGTGGCAATCTCTACCGAAAAGGTAAGAACGTACGACTGAACGTCATCTCCGGTCACCGCGACGGCTTCGCGACGAACTGCCCCGGCAGGCTGCTCTACGGCAAGCTCGACACGAGCCGATCGAAGGCGGCGCGGTACCAGGGCCGCTGAGGGCGGAACACCGCACGGCCGTCGAGGGCGCCGAGGAACGGTCTGCATACACTGGCCGGCCGAAACACAGTTCGGCCGGTCCCGGCAGGAAGCAGAGACGACGGTGACAGAAGCGATCCTCCTGGTCGGCGGCAAGGGCACGCGGCTGCGTCCGCTCACGGTGAACACCCCGAAGCCCATGGTCCGGGCGGCCGGGGTGCCGTTCCTCACGCACCAGCTGGCGCGGGCGAAGGCGGCGGGCGTCGACCACATCGTGCTCGCGACGAGCTATCTGGCCGAGGTCTTCGAACCGTACTTCGGCGACGGCTCGGCGCTGGGGCTGCACCTCGAGTACGTCACCGAGGAGGAGCCGCTCGGCACCGGCGGGGCGATCCGCAACGTGGCGTCCCGGCTGCACTCGGGGCCGGACGAGCCGGTTCTGATCTTCAACGGCGACATCCTGACGGGTCTGGACATCGGCGCGCTGGTCCGCACCCACGAGACGACCGGCGCGGACGTCTCCCTGCACCTGACCAAGGTCACCGACCCGAGGGCGTACGGGCTGGTCCCCACCGACGACACGGGCCGGGTGCTCGCCTTCCTGGAGAAGCCCCAGACCCCGGAGGAGATCGTCACCGACCAGATCAACGCGGGGGCGTACGTCTTCCGTCGCTCGGTCATCGACACGATCCCGGCGGGGCGGCCCGTCTCGGTCGAACGCGAGACCTTCCCGGAGCTCCTCGCCACCGGCGCGCACCTCCAGGGCATGGTCGACTCCACGTACTGGCTGGACCTCGGCACCCCGGCGGCCTTCGTGCGCGGCTCGGCCGACCTGGTCCTCGGCCGCGCCCCGTCCCCGGCGATACCGGGGCGCTGCGGCGACCGCTTGGTCCTGCCCACGGCCCAGGTCGCGCCCGACGCGAAGCTGGCCGGCGGCACGGTGATCGGCGAGGGCGCCTTCGTGGCGGAGGGCGCGCGCGTCTTCGGCAGCACGATCCTGCCCGGCGCCGTCATCGAGCCCGGCGCCGTCATCACCGATTCCCTCGTCGGCACCCGCGCCCGCGTCGGCACCCGCTCGGTCCTCAGCGACACGGTCATCGGCGACGGCGCGATCATCGGCGCCGACAACGAACTCCGCTCCGGCGCCAGAATCTGGTGCGACGCCCACATCCCACCGGCTGCACTGCGCTTCTCCTCGGACACGTAACGCCGCGCGGCCGGGCGGGGGCGGGGGCCATGTGCCCCCGCCTCCCGTCCCCGCGGGCCATGCGCCCCGTTCCCGCGGGCCATGCGCCCCGTTCCCGCGGGCCATGCGCCCCGTTCCCGCGGGCCATGCGCCCCGTTCCCGCGGGCTATGCGCCCCGTTCCCGCGGGCACATGTGCCGCCTGGGGCGGCACGGGTGGGCGCGGGCGGCACCCGGCCAGCGCCGGGCCGCGTCACCCACCCCCCGGCCCGCACCCACGCCGGGCACACGTGAACGCCGGCCCGCACCACGCCGGACGACGAAGTCATCCCCGGCCCCGTCAGAGCCGCTCGATACCCCGCGGAGCCATCCGCGGCGCCCGCCGCCCCGGCACCCGCCCACTCAGCAGCACCAGCCGAGCCGCCCGATGCCGCTGCCCGGCATACGGCTCCAGCAGCCGCAGCATCTCCGCGTCGTCCGCGTACCGGTCCCCGCCCAGCGCGAACCCCACGATCCCCGGCAGATGCAGATCGCCCACCGTCACCGCGTCCGGCGCCCCATGACTGCGCTGCACGGTCTCCGCCGACGTCCACGGCCCGATCCCCGGTACGACCTCCAGCCGCGCCTGCGCCGCCGCCGGCTCCATCCCGGCCGCCTCCTCCAGCCGCGCGGCGACACGCACGGCCCGCAGGATCGTCGAGGCCCGTTTGTCGTCCACCCCTGCCAGGTGCCACTCCCAGGACGGGATCAGCGCCCACGTCCGCGCCGACGGCATGACACACATCCGCCCGGGCGCGGGCCCCGGCGCCGGCTCCCCGAACTTCCGCACCAGCAGCCGCCACGCCTGGTACGCCTCCAGCGTCGTGACCTTCTGCTCCAGGACCGAGGGGATCAGCGACTCCAGCACCAGCCCGGTCCGTGTCAGCCGCAGCCCCGGCCGCCGATGCCGCGTCAGCGCCAGCAGCCGGTGCCTCGGCACGAAAGCGGACGGGTCGTCCTCGGCGCCCAGCATCCGCGGCAGCTGATCCAGCAGCCACTCCGCCCCGGGCCCCCAGCTCTCACCCCGCACCTCGTCACCGCGCGCGGTGACCCGCAGCGTGCCCGGCCCGGCGGGGGTGCGGCTGGTCCGCCACACGGCCCCGTCCGGTGTCGTCCGGAACGTCGGATCTCCCGGCCCGCGCCGCAGCGGCCCGAGCACCAGCCCCAGCTCCAGCGGCCCGTCCGGCACCCACACCCGTACCCGGCCCGGCGCGGCCCCCTGCCGGGGTATCCCGCCGCGCGCAGCGGCACGCGGGGGCCGGGAAGCGAAACGTCCTGCCACGAGTGAGGTCCTTGGAGGAAAGGGACGGAGGGGCCTCTACGAGAGTAGGAGGGCCTCTACGAGAGTAGAGGGGTCACCGCACCTCGATGAACGATCCCGCGTCCCGCTCCGGCCGCGCGCGCGGTTCCCCGGCCGGATGACCGACCGCCACCGCACCCATCGGGTCCCAGTCGCCCGGCAGCCCCAGCACCTCCCGCACCACGTCCCGGCAGAACATCGTCGAGGACACCCACGCCGACCCCAGCCGCTCCCCGGCGAGCGCGACGAGCAGGTTCTGCACGCCCGCGCCGGTGGCGACGACGAACATCTCCCGCTCGGCCCCGTCCCGCCGCGCGTCCCCGTACGTGTGTGAACCGTCCATGACCAGGCAGGGGACGACGAGGTAGGGCGCGTTGCGCAGGACGTCCCCGCGCCGGACCCGCTTGGCGATGGACTCCTCGCTCTTGCCGTCCCGCCGCAGGTCCGCGATCCAGGCGTCCCGCATCGCGTCCAGCAGCCGGGTGCGGGATTCCCCGGACTCCAGGAGCACGAACCGCCACGGCGTCGTGTGGTGCGGCGCCGGTGCCGTGACCGCCGCCGCGACCGCCCGGCGTACGGCGCCGGGGTCGACGGGCTCGTCGGTGAAGGCCCGTACCGTACGGCGCTGGGTGACCGCGTGCCGTACCGCCTCCGACGTGCCCAGCCGGAACATGTCGTCGCGCGCGCCGCGCACCATCGCCCGCGCGCCCTCCCCGTCGTCGTCGGCCACCAGGAGCGGCAGCCCGCGCACCACGGCGACCGGCAGACCCGCGGCCTTGCCCTTGACCAGGTCGCCCGCCGCGGCCAGCTCGTCGGCGGTGGCGACGACGGTGGAGCCGAGCGGGTTGCCGTGCGCGTCCGTGCCGCCGCGCAGGTCGTCGAGGACCCGCACTCCGGCGGCGCCGATCGCCACGTCCGTGAGCCCGGCCCGCCAGGGGCGGCCGAAGGTGTCGGTGACGACGACCCCCACGTCGACGCCGAGCGCGTCGCGCAGTCCCTCGCGGATGCCCCGCGCGGAGGCGTCCGGGTCCTCGGGAAGCAGCAGAACCGTGCCGGACGGGGTGTTGGAGGCGTCGACGCCGGCCGCCGCCATGACCAGCCCCTGCCGGTTCTCGACGATGCGCAGCGGGCCGCGCCGGGCCACCACCCGCACGGTCTCCGCGTCGATCGCGGCCTCCCGGTCGGCGGCCCGTACGACACGGCCCTCGGCCTTGGACACGATCTTGGAGGTGACGAGCAGCACGTCCCCGTCGGCCAGCCCCGGCTCGGCCGCGGCGATCAGCTTGGCGAGGTCGTCGCCGGGCTGCACCTCGGGCAGGCCGGGCAGGGCCCACACCCGGTAGCCCTCCGGGCGGCCGGGGGCGTCCTCGCGCGTGCCGTCGCTCATGCCTCCCGCACCTCCTCGGCGAGCGTCAGCGCCTCCCGGGCCATCTGCGTCGTGGTGTCGAGGTCGGTCATCATCAGCGGTACGGCGCGGCAGAGGATGCCGGCCGCCTTCACGCGGGTGACGGCCTCGGCGTCGACGGTGTCGACCAGCCAGCCGTCGAGCAGCCCCGAGCCGTAGTGCTCGGCGACCGCGGCCGCCGAGGACTCCACGCCGACCGCCGCGAGCACCTTGTCCGCCATCCCGCGCACGGGCGCGTCCCCCACGATCGGGGACAGGCCCACCACGGGCACCCCGGCGTCGGCGATCGCCTCCCGGATGCCGGGCACGGCGAGGATGGTGCCGACGGAGACCACCGGGTTGGACGGCGGGAAGAGGATCACGTCCGCCTCGGCGACGGCCTCCAGGACGCCCGGCGCCGGCTTGGCCTGCTCGGCCCCGACCGGCACGACCGCCTCGGCGGGGACGGAGGCGCGCAGCCGTACCCAGTACTCCTGGAAGTGGACCGCCTTGCGCTCCCCTTCCAGCTCGACCGCGACATGCGTCTCCACGCGGTCGTCGGTCATCGGGATGAGGCGCACCCCGGGCTTCCAGCGGTCGCAGAGGGCCTCGGTCACCGCGCTGAGCGGGAAGCCCGCGGTGATCATCTGCGTCCGTACGATGTGCGTGGCGAAGTCGCGGTCGCCGAGGCCGAACCACTCGGGCCCCACGCCGTACGCCGCCAGCTCCTCCTTGAGGTGGAAGGTCTCGTCGGCCCGTCCCCAGCCCTGCTCCTCGTTGATACCGCCGCCGAGCGTGTACATCACCGTGTCGAGGTCCGGGCAGACCTTCAGACCGAAGAGGTGGATGTCGTCCCCGGTGTTGCCGATGACGGTGATGTCCGCGTCGGGCGCGGCCTGCTTCAGACCACGCAGGAACCGGGCACCGCCGATGCCGCCTGCCAGAACCACAATGCGCATGGCCCCAGTCTTGCAGGCGGGTACGACACCGCGTCAGGCAGTCTTCACGGCGCCGGTGTCCGCGTCCCGCGCCGTGGCGGCCGAGCACTGCGGGGCGTGCATCGGCATCTCGGTGAGGCCCGGGTAGTAGACGTGCAGGCTGACCGCGGGCTCCAGCGCGTCGTTGACGACCTCGTGCACGTGCCCGGGTGCGAACACGCGCTGGGTGCCGGCCCGCAACGCGCGCGTGCCGCGCTCCGTGTACTCGGTGAGGGTCCCCTCCAGGACGGTCCACACGCCGGAGGAGGGGCCGTGGTCGTGGCGTCCGCTGCCCTGTCCCGGGACCCAGGACAGCAGCCACACCTCGTAGCCGGGGCCGGTGCGCAGCCGGTGGTACCAGCGTGTCGTGGCGTCGTACCGGACGAGGTGCTCCCACGCGGAGCGGTCGTCGGCGAGGGAGCGGGCCAGCCCGGCGAACTCGGCCACGGTGGCCGGGTGCTCGCGGGGTGCCTGGAGGAGGTGGGGGACTTCGAGGATGTCGCCGGCGATCTGGAGGTCGCTGTCGCTGTTCATGGGTGCGGTGGTTCCTCGGCGGAAGAGTGCGGCGGGGGGAACGAATGACTCAGGAACGCCCTGGTAGGGCGGGCAGGCGGAGCGTCGAGTCGAGTGGACTCGGGAAACAGCCGGAGCGCGGTCGGCTCAACAGCTGGAACAGCGGCAACAGCTACAGCGAGCGCGGGCAGCACCGTGGGACCCGGCGGTGCGGGTCGAGGTGAGCGCCAAGTTCGCGAGCATGCCCACAAGGACACCGGTTCACACCGGCACTGTCAACTCGATGCCCGGTATGTGGGACATGGTTCACCTCTTCCGGTTCATCTTGCAGGGGAAAGGTTTGTTCAGGGGCTCCTGGGACACATGGCGCACTAGCCGGGCGCGCCACCTCCGTTGTGATCCTGTGACGCGAATGTGATCAGGTTCGCTTCGGCGCGTGTATCGGAACGGGATCGAACGCCGGCGCGTCCTTCCCGGTACGAGCGGAACGCGGGTCGAGTGTCCGGCCGGGCCTCTTTGGGATGTCAAGGTTTATGGCGATTTGAACACTTTCCGCTTTGCCTTGGTTCCGCAGAGTGAATAAGGGGCCCAATAGCAGATCTCGGCTTGACTCGCCCGGAGCAGCACACTTGTAATTTCACTCGTGTCGTTCAGCCGGAATCGGTAACGGCCAGATCACGGGGACGCGAAGACAGACGAGGGGCGCACATGACCGAGACGGTGCAGCAACTGCTGGTCGACGACGCGGACGAGGAGCTCGGCTGGCAGGAGCGCGCACTGTGCGCCCAGACCGACCCCGAGTCCTTCTTCCCCGAGAAGGGCGGCTCCACCCGCGAGGCCAAGAAGGTCTGCCTCGCCTGCGAGGTCCGCTCCGAATGCCTCGAGTACGCCCTCGCCAACGACGAGCGCTTCGGCATCTGGGGCGGCCTGTCCGAGAGGGAGCGCCGCCGGCTGAAGAAGGCCGCCGTCTGACGGGGCGTCAGAACCGGCGCGAACGGCGGGACCAGCGGGAACGGGCCCTCGCAGGTGGGTTGTCCACAGGCGGCGGGCCCTCTTGCTGTCCAGCCGATAGTGTGGGCGCTCGTCCGAGACGCCCCGCCATTCCCCACCGGCACGGGCGTCCACCGCAGTCCACCGAACCGGGGCCCGTACCTCGATGTCCGTGCAGAGTCACACGGCAGCCCAGCACGACCTCGCTGCCACACCTGAGTTCCCGCGCCACGTCGTGACCGCGGTCCTCGTCGCCCACGACGGAGCCCGCTGGCTGCCCGACGCGCTCGCCGGGCTGCTCGGCCAGGAACGCCCCGTCCAGTACGCCGTGGCCGCCGACACCGGCAGTGCCGACGACTCGGCCCGGCTGGTCGGCGAAGCCCTCGGCGGCGACCACGTGCTGCACCTCGCCCGGCGCACCGGCTTCGGCCAGGCCGTGGAGGAGGCGGCCCGCACCGTCCCCGTCCTCACCCCGGAGGACCTGCCGTACCTGAAGCGCCCCAGCGGCTGGGACCCCGTCACGCGCACCTGGCGCGACGACGCCTACGACCTGCCCGAACTGCCCCACGGCGAGCCGGTCCAGTGGCTCTGGCTGCTGCACGACGACTGCGCACCCGAACCCGACGCCCTGGCCCAGCTGCTGCGCGTCGTGGACACCGAGTACGAACTCGGCCGTGACGACGTCGCCGTCGTCGGCCCCAAGCTCCGCGGCTGGTACGACCGCCGGCAACTGCTGGAGGTCGGCGTCTCCATCGCCAACTCCGGCCGCCGCTGGACCGGCCTGGACCGCCGCGAACAGGACCAGGGACAGCACGACCACGTCCGGCCCGTCCTGTCGGTGTCCACCGCCGGCATGCTGATCCGGCGTGATGTCTTCGAGCGGCTCGGCGGGTTCGACCGCCGGCTGCCCCTGATGCGCGACGACGTCGACCTGTGCTGGCGCGCGCACGCCGCCGGACTGCGCGTCCTCATCGCCCCCGAGGCGGTGGTCCGCCACGCCGAGGCGGCCTCCCGCGAGCGCCGCGCCGTCGACTGCGCGGGCCGCACCACCGCCTCCCCGCACAAGGTGGACAAGGCCGGCGCCGTCCACACCCTCCTGGTCAACGTCCGTACGGCCGCCCTGCCCTGGGTGCTGCTGCGCATCGTCCTCGGCACCATGCTGCGCACCCTCGCCTACCTCGTCGGCAAGGTGCCCGGGCAGGCACTCGACGAGATCCGGGGCCTGCTGGGCGTGCTGCTGCGCCCCGAGCGCATCATCGCCGCCCGGCGTGAACGCGGCCGCCCGCAGGTCGAGAAGGACGAACTGCGCCCCCTGTTCCCGCCCCCCGGCGCGACCATCCGCGTCACCGTCGAACAGGTAGCGGGCAACCTCCTCGGCAGTTCCGAGGCCGAGACCGCCGCGGGCGCCGGACGGCACGGCGGCGGCATCGAGTCCGGACCGGGCGGCGACGACGCCGACTTCCTGGAGATCGAGCAGTTCGCCCGCCTCAAGCGCATCGCCCGCAAGCCCGGCCCGGTGCTCTTCCTGATCCTGCTGCTCGCCTCCCTGGCCGCCTGCCGCGCCCTCCTCGGCGGCGGCGCCCTCGCGGGCGGGGCGCTGCTGCCCGCCCCGGCCGACGCCGGTGAGCTGTGGTCGCGCTACGCGGACGCCTGGCACACCGTCGGCACCGGCGGCACCGCCTCCGCCCCGCCCTACCTCGCGATCCTGGCGGCACTGGCCTCCGCGCTGCTCGGCTCGACCGGCACCGCCGTCACCCTGCTGCTGGTCGGCTCGGTGCCCCTGGCCGGCGCCACCGCGTACTTCGCGTCCCGACCGCTGGTCATGTCCCGGCTGCTGCGTGCCTGGGCGGCCGTCGCCTACGCCTTCCTGCCCGCCGTCACCGGTGCCCTCGCCGGCGGCCGCATCGGCACCGCCGTCCTCGCCGTACTGCTGCCGCTCATCGCCCGCGCGGGCGTCGCGGCGGCCGGGCTGACGAGCACGTCCGGCGCCCGCGGCAGCTGGCGCGCCACCTGGGCGTACGCGCTCCTGCTGACGGTCACCACCGCCTTCACGCCCGTCGTGTGGCCGCTCGCACTCTTCCTCGGCCTCGGCGTCCTGGCCCTGCGCCGCGCCGAGATCACCGCGTACGGACTGCGCTTCCTCGCCCAGCTCGGCACCCCCCTGCTGCTGCTCGCTCCCTGGTCGCTGTCGCTGCTGCCCCTCGGCTTCTTCGACGAGGCCGGACTGGACTACGGCTCGTCGGCCGCCTCCGCCCTCGACCTGCTCGGCGCGAGCCCCGGCGGCCCCGGGACGGTCGGCGGGCTGGTCCTCATCGGCATCGTGCTTGCCGCGCTGGCCGCCCTGCTGCGCTCCGAGCGGCAGTTGGGCATCAGGGCCGCGTGGGCGGTGGCCCTGGCCGGCTTCGTCTTCGCGGTCCTCTCCAACCGCTCCGCCTGGGCCGGCCCCGCCACCCTCGTCTATGGCATCGCCCTGCTGGCCGCCGCGGCCCTCGGCGCCGACGGAGCCCGCTCCCGCGTCGCCGAGCAGAGCTTCGGCTGGCGCCAGCCCGTCGCCGCGCTGATCGCCCTCGCCTCGGCCGTCGGCCCGCTGATCGCCGCCACCGGCTGGATGATCGGGGGCGCCGACGGCCCCGTCGAGCGACGCGACCCCGCACAGGTGCCCGCGTTCGTCGCCGAGGAGAGCGGCACCCGCGACCAGGCCCGCACCCTCGTCCTCGACAGCGACTCCACCGCCCACGTGGGATACATGCTGGTCCGCGGCTCCGGAGCCCGCCTCGGCGACGGCGAACTGGCCGCCGGGGACGGCGAGAACAGCACCCTCGACAAGATCGTCGCCAACCTGGTGGCCGGCTCCGGCGCGGACCAGGCGGACCAGCTCGGCGGCTTCGCCGTGCGCTACGTGCTCGTGCACAAGGGCGCGCCCCGCGAGGTCACCCGGGTCCTGGACGCCACCCCCGGCCTGAGCAGACTGAGCCAGCAGGACGGCAGCGGACTGTGGCGGGTGGACCAGGAGGTCGCCCGCGCGACCATCGTGTCGGGCGGCGACTCGGCCACCGGTGAACCCCAGCCCGTGGCGGCCGGACCGGTCGACATCCACACCGACATCGAACCGGGCCCCGACGGCCGCGTGCTGCGCCTCGCCGACACCGCCGCCGAGGGCTGGACCGCCACCCTGGACGGCAAGCCGCTCACCCGCACCACGGTCGACGGCTGGGCCCAGGGCTTCGAACTCCCCGCCTCCGGCGGCAGGCTGGACGTCACCTACGACGACCCGTTCACCCACACCGTCTGGCTGTGGGCCCAGGGCCTGCTCGCCGTGGTCCTGGTCGTCCTCGCGCTGCCCGGCAGGCGCCGCGACGTCGACGACGACCTGCCCGAGGAGCCGCTGATCCCCGCCGAGGCCCTGGAGGGCGAAGGACGCCGGGCACGCCGACTGCGCGCCCAGGCGGAGGCCGAGGCCGGGACGGACCCGGAGCCGCCGGCCGCACCGGCGGACGGCGCCCCCGAGGTGCCCGAACCACCCGCGGCACCTCCGATGCCCCCGGCACCGGTCCCGCAGCAGCCGGCGTACGGCGAGTGGGACTCGACGGGGTACCGGACCGAGTACGGCACCTACGACGCCTACGGCCAGGAGCAGTACCAGGGCGTCCAGCAGCAGTACGACCAGGGCGCGTACGCGCAGCAGCCGTACCAGCAGGGAGATCCGTACCAGCAGGAGGCCCACCCCGCGGACGCCTACCAGGACGGCCGCGGCGCCGCGTACGAGCCGGACCAGTACGCCCCGTACGCCTACGGCGAGCAGGCGCAGGGCCGGCCCCAGGAGGGCGGGTACGACCCCGCCTACGACCCGGCGTACGGCCAGGGCGGCTACGACGCGCCGTACGACCCCTCCCAGCCCCACCACCCCCACGGCACGGGCAGTGAGCGTCCCGACGGGAGCCAGCAGTGAAGCGCACGACCCTGTCCCTGATCGCCTGCGCGGCCGCGCTCGCCGCCGTCACCGGATTCGCGGCGGTCGCCACCCCGGACGGCTCCGGCTCCGACACCGCCGCGCCGGCCGCCCGGCTGCCCGTGGAGCGCACCAGCCTGCTCTGCCCGGCGCCCAGCACCTCCGACCTCGCCGAGACCCAGTACACCTCCTTCACGCCCGTCACGAAGGGCGCCGACGAGAAGGGCGAGGCGGTGCTCACCACCGCGCCACGGGGCGACGAGTCCGCGGACGCCAAGGACGGGAAGAAGGACGACGAGAAGGCCGCGAAGCCGCCCGTCGAGCCCAAGGAGCCCGGCACCCCGGCCACCGGCACGGCTTCCGGCTCCGACACGCCCGCGCTGATCGGTACCGCCGAGGGCGCCGATGCCCCCGGCTGGACGGTGCAGCAGACCACGGAGGTCGCCGCCGGGACGGGCCGCGGCCTCCAGGGCGTCAACTGCGCGGCCCCGGACACCGAGTTCTGGTTCCCCGGCGCCAGCACGGCGGCCGGCCGCACCGACTACGTCCACCTGACGAACCCCGACGACTCGGCCGCCGTCGTCGACATCGAGCTCTACGGCAAGGACGGAGCCCTCGAGTCCACGGTGGGGGAGGGCGTCACGGTGCCGCCACACGGCACCGAGTCCCTGCTGCTGTCCACGCTCGCCGACGTGAAGGAGACCGACGTGACCGTCCACGTCGGCGTGCGCAGCGGGCGGGTCGGGGCCGCGGTGCAGGCCCTGGACGACAAGACCGGCGGCGACTGGCTGACCGCGGCCGCGGACCCGGCGGGCGACCTGGTCCTGCCGGGCATCCCGAAGGACGCGACCGCCGTCCGCCTGGTGCTGTTCACCCCTGGGGGCACCGACGCCGACCTGAAGGTGCGGCTCGCCTCGCCGTCAGGGCTGATCACCCCCGCCGGACACGAGACGGTGCACGTCAAGGCCGGCATGACGACGGGCGTGGACCTCGGCGAGGTCACCCGCGGCGAGGCGGGTTCGCTGGTGCTGACGCCGACGGACGGGGCCGTGCCGGTGGTGGCCGCGGTCCGGGTCGTACGGGGCAAGGGCGGCGAGCAGGAGTCGGCGTTCATCCCCGCGACCGACCCGGTCGGAGCGCGCGCGACGGCCGCGGACAACCGCGCCAAGGGCACGACCCTGGCCCTGACCGCCCCCGGCGAGGGCGCCGAGGTGAAGGTGACGGCGTCGGCGGGCACGGAGGGCGGCACGACGGCGACCAAGACGTTCACGGTCAAGGCCGGCACCACCCAGAACGTCGAGGCACCGGTCCCCGCCGGTCTCAAGGGCGGCTACGCGCTCACCGTCGAGACCGTCTCCGGGGGTCCGGTCCACGCGTCCCGCACCCTGACCGTCGCGGACGACGACGTGGCGTCCTTCACCGTGCAGACCCTCCCCGACGACCGGGGGACGGTCTCGGTGCCGAACGCGGAGGAAGACCTCTCGGTGCTGCAGAAGTAGAACGCGCGACCGGGGAGGGGGAAGGCGCCGCGCCCTCAGTCCTCCCCGTACCGCGGATCCACCGTCTCCGGGGTCAGCCCCAGCAGCTCGGCGACCTGTTCCACGACGACCTCGTGCACGAGCGCCGCCCGTTCGTCCCGGCCCTTGGTCCGGATCTCCACCGGCCGCCGGTACACGACCACCCGCCCCCGCCTGCCCTCACGCGAGGGCACCGTGCCGCCGAGCGGGACCGCCTCGTCGTTCCACATCTCCCCGGGCCCGTCCAGCCGGGGCACGTCGAGGACGAGGAAATCGATGTCGGCGAGTTGCGGCCACCGCCGCTCCAGGCGCTCCACGGAATCCTGCACCAGGTCCGCGAACACCTCGCCGCGGCTCGCGGCGAGCGGCACCTGCGGGGGCGCCACCGGACCGCGCATGCCCCGGCCGTGGCGATCACGACGGCGGGGCCCTGGGCGACCGGCATCACGGGGCGTCACGGGGTTGTCCATCACTGGTGAAGGGTAGTCCCCGCCGAGGTCGCGCGCCCGGCCGCACACGCGGACCGGACAGCGCCGAGGCGCGAGACGCGGCTTGTCGCCGGATGACCATTCCAGCCAAGGTTGGGCTCGATTCCATATCTCTCCGCGACCGTGGAACTCCAGGCAAATGTCACTGTTTGTGTCACGTCGTGACCGCTTCCCAGGCGGTCCCGCCGCCCGGAAACCGCCGTCCGCGCAGGTCACCGGGGTGTGTTCCGAGCGGCCCGTAGGGCGTTTCACGCCACGACACGGGGGTGTGACCTGGTGGAGAGTCGTCGCGGCCCGCTCAAGAGTGCGGTACCGTCCAACATCGTGAGCCCTGTACGTCGCTGTTCGCGCACCGCCTGCGGCCGTCCCGCCGTCGCGACGCTGACGTACGTCTACGCCGACTCGACCGCGGTCCTCGGCCCGCTCGCCACCTACGCCGAACCCCACTGCTACGACCTGTGCGCCGAGCACTCCGAGCGCCTCACCGCCCCGCGCGGCTGGGAGGTCGTCCGCCTGCTCGACGGGTCGGCCCCGGCCCGCCCCAGCGGCGACGACCTGGAAGCGCTTGCCAACGCGGTGCGTGAGGCGGCCCGTCCCCAGGAGCGCGCGGCCGAGGCCGGGGGCGGCGGGCGCACGGCCGACCCGATGGAGGTCGCGCGCCGCGGCCACCTCCGCGTGCTGCGCTCGCCGGACAACTGAGCCACCCGCTTCTGCATCTCCCGTCACATCCGTTGCCGCACACCCATTGACGTCGCCTTGTCGCGGACACGACCATTCCGGAAGCCGCGAGAAAACGCTTTCGCATTGCGGAATCCGGGGAGGCGCCCGTGTACGTGCAGGAACTGGAACCCGTCGCCGGTTCGCTCGGCCTGTCCGCCCTGGTGGCGGCCCTGCCTCTGGTGATCGTCCTCGTCCTGCTGGGCGGTGTCCGCATGAAGGCGCACCTGGCGGGCCTCACCGGTCTCCTGGCGGCCGTCCTCGTGGCGTGGCTGGCGTACGGCATGCCGCTGGACCAGACGGCCTCCAGCGCCGTCCAAGGGGCCGTTTTCGGCCTCTTCCCCATCCTGTGGATCGTCGTGAACGCCCTGTGGGTCTACCGGATGACCGTCCGCACCCGGCACTTCGACATCCTGCGCCGCTCCTTCGGGCGGCTGTCCGACGACCCCCGCATCCAGGCCCTCGTCGTCGCCTTCTGCTTCGGCGCCCTGCTGGAGGCCCTGGCCGGCTTCGGGGCGCCCGTCGCGATCTGCTCCGTCATGCTCGTCGCGCTCGGCTTCGACCCGGTCCGGGCGGCGGTCGTGTCGCTGGTCGCCAACACCGCGCCGGTCGCCTTCGGCGCGATGGGCACCCCCGTGGTGACGCTGGCCCAGGTCACCGGGCTGCCCCTGGACGACGTCGCCTCCGTCGTCGGCCGCCAGACCCCGCTGCTCGCCCTGATCGTGCCGCTGCTGCTGGTCGGCCTGGTGGACGGGCGGCGCGGACTGCGCGAGACCTGGGTGCCCGCGATGGCCTGCGGAGTCGCCTTCGCCGTCGCCCAGTTCGTCGCCTCCAACTACCTCTCCGTCCAGCTCGCCGACATCGTCGCCGCCCTGGCCGGGGCCGGCGCCCTGGTCGCCGTACCGCACTCCCGCAGGCCCGCCGCCGAACCCGTCCGGGCGGCCGTCCTGACCGGCGCCCGCAGCGAGGAACTGGACGAGGACGACACCCGCCGGGAGGTGCTGCGCGCCTACGCCCCCTACGCCCTGATCGTCGCCGTCTTCTCCGTCGCGCAGATCCCGGCGGTCAAGGACTGGCTGGCCCGGGCGACCCAGACCTACGACTGGCCGTTCCTGGACGTGGCCGACCCCGAGGGCAATCCGGTGGGCGGCAACGTCTTCTCCTGGCCGATCGTCTCCACCGGCGGCACGCTCGTCCTGTTCGCCGGGCTGGTCACGGCCGTCGTCCTCGGCGTGCACGCGCGCGTGGCGGTCAAGGAGTGGCTCGCGACCGTCCACGAACTGCGGTTCGCGATCCTCACCGTCACCTCGGTGCTGGCCCTCGCCTACGTCATGAACCTCTCCGGGCAGGCCGCCACCATCGGCCACTTCGTCGCCGCGGCGGGCGCCGGGCTCGCCTTCCTCTCCCCGGTCCTCGGCTGGTTCGGCGTGGCCGTCTCCGGCTCCGACACCTCGGCCAACGCGCTCTTCGGCGCCCTCCAGGTGACCGCCGCGCGGGAGTCCGGCCTCTCTCCCGAACTGCTCGCCGCCGCCAACAGCTCCGGCGGTGTCCTCGGCAAGATGATCTCCCCGCAGAACCTCACCATCGCCTGCGCCGCCGTCGGACTCGCGGGCCGCGAGGGCGACCTGCTGCGCAAGGTACTGCCCTGGAGCCTCGGCCTGCTGCTGGTGATGTGCCTGATCGTGGTCGGCCAGTCCACGGTCGTCCTGGGCTGGATGCTGCCCTGACCTTCGGGAACCGCGCGACGGCCGGTCGGTGGGTGCGGGTAGTTTGTGCACACCGACGGGACTTTCAGGAAGGTTGGCCGTGGCTGCTGATCTGTCGCAGATCGTGAAGGCGTACGACGTGCGCGGTGTCGTACCCGACCAGTGGGACGAGTCGCTGGCCGGGCTGTTCGGCGCGGCCTTCGTCGAGCTGACCGGAGCGGGCGCCGTCGTCGTCGGGCACGACATGCGGCCCTCGTCGCCCGGCCTGTCCGGCGCCTTCGCCCGCGGGGCGGCGGCCCGGGGCGCCGACGTGACCGAGATCGGCCTGTGCTCCACCGACCAGCTGTACTACGCCTCCGGCGCGCTGGACCTGCCGGGCGCCATGTTCACGGCCTCGCACAACCCGGCCCGGTACAACGGCATCAAGCTCTGCCGCGCCGGCGCCGCACCGGTCGGCCAGGACACCGGCCTCGCCGAGATCCGCGCCCTCGTGGAGCGCTGGAGCGACACCGGCGCCCCGGAACCGGCGGCCCGCCCGGGCACCGTCACCCGGCGCGACACCCTCGCCGACTACGCCGCCCACCTGCGCTCCCTGGTCGACCTCACCGCCATCCGCCCCCTGAAGGTCGTCGTCGACGCGGGCAACGGCATGGGCGGCCACACCGTCCCCACGGTCCTCGCGGGGCTGCCCCTCGACGTCGTGCCGCTGTACTTCGAACTGGACGGCACCTTCCCCAACCACGAGGCCAACCCGCTCGACCCGGCCAACCTCGTCGACCTCCAGAAGCGCGTCCGCGAGGAGGGCGCCGACCTCGGCCTCGCCTTCGACGGCGACGCCGACCGCTGCTTCGTCGTCGACCAGGACGGCAACCCGGTCTCCCCGTCCGCGGTCACCGCCCTCGTGGCCGCCCGCGAACTCGCCCGCAACGGCGGCCGGGGCATGGTCATCCACAACCTGATCACCTCCTGGTCCGTCCCGGAGGTCGTCGAGGAGAACGGCGGCACACCGGTACGCACGCGCGTGGGCCACTCCTTCATCAAGGCCGAGATGGCCCGCACCGGCGCCATCTTCGGCGGCGAACACTCCGCGCACTACTACTTCCGCGACTTCTGGAACGCCGACACGGGCATGCTGGCCGCCCTCCACGTCCTCGCCGCCCTCGGCGGTCAGCAGGGCCCGCTGTCCGCCCTCGTCGCCGAGTACGACCGCTACGCCGGCTCCGGCGAGATCAACTCCACCGTCGCCGACCAGGCGGACCGCCTCGCCGCGATCAGGGCCGCGTACGAGGGCCGCGACGACATCACCCTGGACGACCTCGACGGCCTCACCGTCACGTCGGCCGACTGGTGGTTCAACGTCCGCCCCTCCAACACCGAGCCCCTGCTCCGCCTGAACGCGGAGGCCCGCGACGAGGCGACGATGACGAAGGTCAGGGACGAGGCCCTGGCGATCATCAGGGGCTGAGCCTCCGTCGCTGGGCGGCCTCTGGCTCCGAGTCGGGCGAGGGACAAGCCTCGCTCCTGGGTACTTGGCCGGCCATCCAGCCCACCGAGTCGGGTGGTGGGTGGGCCATAGGCCGGGGGTCCAGGGGCGGAGCCCCTTGGCGGGGCTGCAGCGGACGGCGCCCTCACCGCCGCCCCCCGCCACGCCCCCACCGGCGGTACCCTGACCAGCACATCCGCACACGACGAACCGCCCCCGAAGGGAACCCCCATGCCGCTCGAAGCCGGCCTCCTGGAGATCCTCGCCTGCCCCGCCTGCCACGCCCCCCTCAAGGAGCAGGACGCGGAACTGATCTGCACCGGCCAGGACTGCGGCCTGGCCTACCCGGTGCGCGACGGCATCCCCGTCCTCCTCGTCGACGAGGCACGCCGCCCCGCCTGACCGACGGCGAAGCGACCCGGCACCCCGGCCACTCGGCGACCCCGCGACCCCGCGCAACCGAACGAACGCCCCGGCGATCGGAGACCTGCCGCCATGCTCGACGAATCGCTCCTCGACACCCCGGAGCGCCTCACCGAGGCCGACCACCGCGGCCTGCTGCGCGGCGCCGCCGAGGCCGGTGCCCGCGTACGCACCGCCGCCCGGCACGCCGCCGAGGCCGGAGTCGGCAACCTCAAGCCCGACGGCCGCCCCCGCGCCGTCCTGATCGCCGGCCCCGGCGCCGCCGCCACCCACGCCGCCGACCTCCTCGGCACCCTCGCCGGCGCCGGCAGCCCCGTCACCCGCCTCGCCCCCACCGGCGTCGCCCCCGCCGCGGGCGCCCTGCGCTGGGAACTGCCCGGCTGGGCCGGCTCCGTGGACCTCCTGTTGATCGCCACCCCCGACGGCACCGAGCCGGGCCTCTCCCTGCTCGCCGAACAGGCCTACCGCCGGGGCTGCACGGTCGTCGCCGTCGCCCCCGCCGGCTGCCCGCTCAGCGAGTCGGTGAACGCCGCGCACGGCCTGTTCATCCCGATGGCGACCGCCCCGTACGACCAGGACGAACCCCTCGCCGGTGCCGCCCCCGGAGTCCTGTGGGCGCTGCTCACGCCGCTGCTCGTACTCCTCGACCGCACCGCCCTGCTCGACGCACCGCCCGAGGCCGTCGAGAAGATCGCCGACCGCCTCGACCGCATCGCCGAACGCTGCGGGCCCGCCATCGTGACGTACAGCAACCCCGCCAAGACCCTGGCGGCCGAGCTGGCCGACTCCCTCCCGGTGATCTGGACCGAGGGCATCTCCGCCGGCCCCGCCGGCCGCCGTTTCGCCGCCGCCCTCGCCGAACTGTCCGGCACCCCGGCCGTCGTCGCCGACCTGCCCGAGGCGCTCGCCGCGCACACCGCCCTGCTCGCCGGACGCCTTGCCGCCGGCGCCGACCCCGACGACTTCTTCCGCGACCGCGTCGAGGAGGCACCCGCCCTGCACGCGCGCGTGGTGCTCCTGCGCGACCGCCCCAGCGGAGGCCTCACCGCCGCCCCCAACGCCCGTGAACTGGCCCTCAGCCACGACACGCCGATGAGCGAACTGGAGCCGGAAGCGGGCGGCGAACTGGAGACCCTCGCCGAACTGATCGCCATCACGGATTTCGCAGCCGTTTACCTGGCGCTCGCCTCGGCCGCCTGATCCCGTACGCACCATCGGAACGCACCGCACGCACAGGACACGCACCGGCAGAGAGAGCCCATGGACCGCCTCGACAACACCGTCCGCCCCTACGCCTGGGGTTCCACCACCGCGATCCCGGCCCTGCTCGGGACCGAACCGACCGGCGAACCGCAGGCGGAGATGTGGATGGGCGCCCACCCCGGCGCCCCCTCCCGCACCGGCCGGGGCACCCTCGCCGAGGTCGTCGACGCCGCCCCCGAGAAGGAACTGGGCGCCGCCTCCGTGGCGAAGTTCGGCCCCCGGCTGCCCTTCCTCCTCAAGCTCCTCGCCGCCGGCGCCCCGCTCTCCCTCCAGGTCCACCCCGACCTCGCCCAGGCCAGGGCCGGTTACGAGGACGAGGAGCGCCGGGGTATTCCCCTGGACGCCCCGCACCGCAACTACAAGGACGCCAACCACAAGCCCGAACTGATCTGCGCCCTCACCGAGTTCGACGGTCTCTGCGGCTTCCGCCCGCCGACCGAGAGCGCCGACCTGCTCGACGGCCTCGGCGTCGCCTCCCTCAAGCCGTACGTCGACCTGCTGCGCGCACACCCCGAGGACGCCGCCCTGCGCGAGGTCCTCACCGCCGTCCTCACCGCCGACCCCGAGGAGATGTCCCACACGGTCACCGAGGTCGCGGCCGCCTGCGACCGCCTCGGCGACGCCTACGCCCCCTACGCCGACATCGCCCACCACTACCCGGGCGACCCCGGCGTCCTCGCCGCGATGCTCCTCAACCACGTCAGGCTCCAGCCCGGCGAGGCCCTGTACCTCGGCGCCGGAATCCCGCACGCCTACCTGAACGGCCTCGGCGTCGAGATCATGGCCAACTCCGACAACGTCCTGCGCTGCGGCCTCACGCCCAAGCACGTCGACGTCCCCGAACTGCTGCGCATCGTCCGCTTCGAGGCCGGCGACCCCGGCGTGCTGCGCCCGGAGGCGTCCCCGGACGGCGAAGAGGTCTACGAGACCCCGATCGACGAGTTCCGCCTGTCCCGCCACGTCCTGCCCGAGGGCACCGGCGCCCACGACCTCACCCTGCCCACCCCGCAGATCCTGCTCTGCACGGCGGGCACCGTGTGGGCCGGCGAGCACGAACTCACCCCGGGGCAGTCGGTGTTCGTCGCCGCGGGCGAAAAGGCCGAAGTGTCCGGAACCGGCACGCTCTTCCGTGCCACCGTGCTCGTCTGACGCACGTCTGACGCACGTCTGAGGGGCGTACGAAGGGGCATCCGGCACGTCGGGGCCCGCGCGGGCTGCAACAATGGCGCACCGCAAAGGAGGGGCAAAGCCGGTCACCGGCCGCGCCCCCACCGGCGTACGGACGCAGACGAAGGCGAAGGGACAACGCGACACATGAGCGCGTCAGGCGGAACCAAGGCGATCGTGGCGGCACTGCTCGCCAACCTCTCGATCGCGGTAGCGAAATTCGTGGCGTTCCTCTTCAGTGGATCGTCGTCGATGCTCGCCGAGTCCGTGCACTCCCTCGCCGACTCCGGCAACCAGGGACTCCTGCTCCTCGGCGGCAAGCGGGCCAAGCGCGCCGCCACCCCTCAAC
The DNA here is from genome assembly GCF_042740985.1 of Streptomyces sp. NPDC058985. Classification (NCBI taxonomy): domain Bacteria; kingdom Bacillati; phylum Actinomycetota; class Actinomycetes; order Kitasatosporales; family Streptomycetaceae; genus Streptomyces; species Streptomyces sp. NPDC058985. The sequence goes on from NZ_JBHYJX010000064.1 coordinate 39,385, forward strand.
ACCCCTTCGGCTTCGGCCGCGAGCGCTACATCTACGCCTTCCTCGTCTCCATCGTGCTCTTCTCGGTCGGCGGCATGTTCGCCCTCTACGAGGGCTACGAGAAGATCAAGCACCCGCACGAGATCGAGCACTGGTACTGGCCGGTCGGCGTGCTGGTCTTCGCGATCATCGCCGAGGCCTTCTCCTTCCGGACCGCCATCAAGGAATCCAACGCCCTGCGCGGGCAGAAGTCCTGGACGGAGTTCGTCCGCCACGCCAAGGCCCCGGAGCTGCCGGTCGTCCTCCTGGAGGACCTCGGCGCCCTCGTCGGCCTGATCCTCGCCCTCGGCGGCGTCGGCCTCGCCCTGCTCACCGGCGACGGCGTCTGGGACGGCGTCGGCACCCTGTGCATCGGCGTCCTGCTCATCCTGATCGCGCTGGTCCTCGCCGCCGAGACCAAGTCCCTGCTGCTCGGCGAGTCCGCCGGCCCCGAAGCGGTCGGACAGATCGAGGCCGCGATCGTCGCCGGCGACACGGTCACCGGCATCATCCACATGCGCACCCTCCACCTCGGCCCGGAGGAGCTGCTCGTCGCCGCCAAGATCGCCGTCCGCCACGACGGCACGGCCACCGAGATCGCCTCCGCGATCGACGCCGCCGAGTCCCGCATCCGCGACGCCGTCCCGATCGCCCGCGTCATCTACCTGGAACCCGACATCTACAGCGAGTCCGAGGCCGCCAAGGGACCGGACCGCGAGGCGACCCCCGGCGGCCCGGCCACACCGCCCGACGCCCACTGACGCCCCCTGACGTCCACGGACCCACGGACGTCCGCGCCGCCATGAACGTCCGGAAGTGTTCGGAGGCGGACTGGGGACCGCGGGCGCCCGCGGTGTAGCTTGGGGTGGAGCCAGACGTCGCTGCTGATGGCGGTCGGGCGGTCCAGGACGGACCGGCCGAGGGAGAGAGGGCCTCCGACGGACTGCGCTGCGCGTACGCGGGCATGCCTGTGTCCTCTTCCGGGACACCCCTGTGTCCGCCGCCGCGCAGGTCAGCCGTACCCACCTCGACCCAACCCGAGGAGCAGCCCGCAATGACGACTGTCGACAACCGACAGGACTTCAAGGTCGCCGACCTCTCCCTGGCCGCGTTCGGCCGCAAGGAGATCACCCTCGCCGAGCACGAGATGCCGGGCCTGATGGCGATCCGCAAGGAGTACGCCGAGGCCCAGCCCCTCGCCGGCGCCCGCGTCACCGGCTCCCTGCACATGACCGTGCAGACCGCCGTGCTCATCGAGACCCTCGTCGCCCTCGGCGCCGACGTCCGCTGGGCCTCCTGCAACATCTTCTCCACCCAGGACCACGCGGCCGCCGCCATCGCCGTCGGCCCGAACGGCACGCCGGACAACCCCCAGGGCATCCCGGTCTTCGCCTGGAAGGGCGAGACCCTGGAGGAGTACTGGTGGTGCACGGAGCAGGCGCTGACCTGGCCGAACACCCCCACCGGCGGCCCCAACATGATCCTGGACGACGGCGGTGACGCCACCCTCCTCGTCCACAAGGGCGTCGAGTACGAGAAGGACGGCAAGGTCCCCTCGCCCGACACCGCCGAGTCCGACGAGCACCGCGTCATCCTCGAACTCCTCACCCGCACCGTGAGCGAGAGCCCGCAGAAGTGGACCCAGCTGGCGTCCGAGATCCGCGGCGTGACCGAGGAGACCACGACCGGCGTCCACCGCCTGTACGAGATGCACCGCGACGGCACCCTGCTGTTCCCGGCC
>NZ_JBHYJX010000065.1:0-38784 GCF_042740985.1 Streptomyces sp. NPDC058985
CGATCAGCTCCGCCTCGGCGCGGGTCAGGGCGGGCAGGGGCGGCAGTTCCGGTGGCAGCATCGGCGAACCGGGTGGCCGCGGCCGGCTCTGTCCGCCGGTGCGCCTGAGGTGTCAGCCGACCTTCAGAGCGAGCTGGACTCCCTGGTGGACAGGGATCGTCACGGAGAGGTAGCCGTTGGCCGGGTCGCTGATGTAGTCGCGGAACTCCGCGTAGACGCCGCGGCCGATGTCGAGGTCGACATCGTCGATCACCACAAGGGCGCCGGGCCGCAGCCGCGGTTCCACGACGCGCAGAATCGGCAGCCGCAGATCGAGCCACCCGTCGAGCAGCAGCAGATCCACCTGCTCGGGCAGTTCACGCAGGGTCTCGCGCGCGTCGCCGAGCCGCAGGTCGATGAGATCGCCGAGCCCGGCGGCGGCGAAGTTCTCCGTCGCCTTGCGCGCCTTGTCCTGCTGCAGCTCGGTCGTGATCACCCGCTCGCCGCCGTTGTCGCGCACCGCGGCGGCCAGATAGAGCGTGGAGATCCCGAACGACGTGCCGAACTCGACGACCGTCCGCGCCTTGACGGCCCTGGTGAGCAGATAGAGGAGTTCGCCGCCCTTCCTGGACACGGACATGATGATGTCCTTGGTGCGCTCCGCCATCTCGGCGGCGCTCATGTCGGCGGGGAACTCCCCGCCCAGATCCACCCCGGCCGCCGCCCATTCGGCCGCCAGATCCTGCTTGTCCTCTGCTGTCAGCAGCCGCTCCAGCGTGGCGGCGACGGCGTCCGATTCCAATGTCGAAGGCATGGGATCAGTGCTCCTTGTTCTGTGCGGCCCGGGCGGTCGCGGGGCCGCCGGCTCAGGGGGTCAGGGGGTCAGGGGATCAGGACGGTCTTGCCGGGCAGCTTCCCGGCGGCCAGCTCCTCGTGCACGGCCCGCAGTTCACTCAGCGGCCTGCGCTGGGCGACATGGATCTTCAGCTCACCGGCGTCCACGCGGCGGACCAGCTCGGCGAGCTGGGCGGCGTCGCTGCGGCCGAAGACCTGCAGGTTGCGCACGCCGCGCTCGGTGGCGGCCAGCCCCGGCGGGACGGTGTTCGCGAAGACGCCGCCGTCGACGACCAGATCGACCAGCTTCGCGAGCTCGTCCGGGTCGCTCAGGAACACCAGGTTGAGCACCACGTCGAACTGCTCCCCGGCCAAGGCCTCCTGGAGCGGAGTCGCGGTGTAGTCGATGATCCGCTCGGCGCCGTACGACCGGACGCGGTCCTGGCTCCCGGCGCTCGCGGTCGCGGTCACCGATGCGCCGGCCCGCGCCGCGAGCTGGACGGCATAGCCGCCCACCGCGCCACCGGCGCCGTTGACGAGGAGGGTCTGGCCGGCCTGCAGACCGGCGTGCTCGAACAGCGCCTGCCAGGCGGTCAGCGCGACGGACGGCAGCGCCGCGGCGTCCGCGGCCTCTCCCTTGCGGGGAGCCGCCGCGAGGGCCTCGGCGGGAGCCACGGCGTACTCGGCGGCGGCACCGGGCCCGGGGATCGGCAGCCATGCCACCACCGCATCACCCACGCTCCAGTCGCCCACACCCTCGCCGACCTCGGCAATGACACCCGCCACGTCGTAGCACGGCACGTGCGGCAGGGCGAGGTCGAACACCTGCCTGACGTACCCGGCACGCAGTGAGGCATCGACGGGGTTGCATGCCGCGCCGGCCACCCGCAGCACGACCTGACCCGCACCGGCCTGTGGGCGGTCCGCCTCCTCGTGCACCAGGACATCGACGTCGCCGTAGGAGTGGAAACGCACTGCCTTCATGATCAGCCTCTTCTCATTCTCATCATCGCTCAGAACGCAAGCAAGCTCGCATTAGTTGGTAGCACCGCAAGCGAGTCCACCGCCAGATCGGCCGACAGAATTCGACCCCCACTCAAGGAGCGCTCAAGGGAATTGCGAAGCGGCCTTCCTAGCATCGGAGGGCGATACCCGGGGTCCCGGTATTCGGCAAATCCGGAAGGGCTCATCATGAAGAACACGATGGTGGTCGAAACCGGTCGCCGTACGACGGTGGAATTTCATGCCCTGGGACCCGTGGAGGCGATGGTCTTCGGCCGGACGGTGGATCTGGGCGCACCCAAACAACGCACGCTCCTCGCCCTCCTGGTGAGCCAGGCCGGCCGGCAGGTGACGACCGACGTCATCCTGGAAGCCCTGTGGGAGGGGAGGCCCCCGCCTTCGGCGATGACCTCACTGCAGGTGTACGTGGCGAACCTGCGCAAAGTCCTCGAGCCCGGCCGTGCGCCGAGAACGCGGGCGACGGTTCTGCGTACCTGCGCGCGCGGCTATGTCCTCGACGCCGACGCCGTGGACGTCGACGTACAGCGCTTCGTCGCACATGCCGAGGCGGGATGGCAGGCACGGGACCGCGACGACCCGCACCAGACGCTGCACGAGTGCGATGCGGGTCTCGCGCTGTGGCGGGGCCAGGCCCACGCCGAGGTGAGCGCCGTCCCCTGTGTCGTACCGGAGGTGGCACGGCTTGAGGAGCTGCGGCTCTCCACCGTCGAGATGCGGTGTGCGGCGCTCCTCGCTCTGGGGGCCCACGAAGCGGCCGTGGCCGAACTGTCGGCCTTCGTCAACGCCAACCCGCTGCGTGAGTACGGCTGCGAGCTGCTGGGTCTGTCCCTGTACCGGGCAGGCCGCCAGTCCGACGCCCTCGACGTGCTGCGCGGTATCCAGACGCGCCTTTCCGAGGAGCTCGGCGTCGACCCCACGCGGCGGCTTCAGCAGCTGCGGCAGCGGATACTGCACCAGGATCCGGCCCTCGACCGGCGTGACGAGGTCCTCGCCGGCCGTGGGACGACCGTCCGGCAGCTGACCGAGGCGCCGGCAGCGGCGGAGGACGGCCGCGGGCAGCTGGTGACGGTGCTACCCCTGCATCTTGAGCTGAGTACGACATCCGTGCCCGTCCGCGAGGTGGTGCTGTGCCGTGTCGGACAACTGACGCGGCCCGCGCCTGAGCTGCTCGCCGTGGCCGCCGTCGCCGGCCGGTCCTTCGATGCCGAGGTCGTCGCCGAAGTCGCCTCGATCGACATCGATACGGCACTCGCGGCCCTCGACCAGGCGATCGCGGCGGGGCTGATCGAGGAGGACGAACAACGACTCGGCTGGTTCCGCTTCAGCGACCCCCTGGTGGCGGAGGCGCTGTACGAGACCACGGGGCGGATGCGCCGGGGACGTCTGCGGCTGCGGATCGAAGCAGCGGCAGGCCGGGCCTGGGCGACTGCCGCCGATACCGGGTGACGGCCGCCGCTTCGGCACCAACCTGTTGAGAAACCCGAAGGGAATTGCTCCATGACTGCACAGGCCACGCTCGCCCGGTTCCGTGAATACATGGTGGGCCCCGCACGGTTCATGAACCTGCTGTCCTGCTTCGAACTCGGCATCGTCGACGAGCTCCGCAAGAGCCCCGGCATGACCGCGGCGGAGCTCGGCGACGCCGTCGGCGCCAAGCCGGACGCGGTGGAACAGCTCCTGTACCTGCTGGTCAAGGAGGGCTTCGTCGCGTACGACGAGAACTCGGGCGGCTACGCGCTCGACACGATCGCGGACGTCCCCGAGGCCGACCTGCGCCGGGTCCTCGACTTCATGGGCAAGATCAAGGCCACCACGCTCAGGCAGCTCTACTACCTCACCGACAGCGTGCGCACCGGAACCGTCGTCGGTCTGAAGGAGCTGTACGGATTCGAGGGCGACCTGTACGGCGCGATGGCCGTCCATGCCGATCTGCGCGAGCCCTGGTCGAAGCTGATGGACTCGGTGACCGACCGTATCGACCCGTGGTTCTTCGACAGCATCGAGATACCGGCGGGATCGAAGGTGCTCGACCTGGCGGGACACACCGGACTCGGCGCGATCCACACCCACAAGTTCAAGGGCTCCCCCGGACTGCACGTGACCACGTTCGACCTTCCGGACAAGCGCGAGGACTGTCTGCGCACCTTCCGCGAGCACGCCGTGGACGACAAGTCCTCGTTCATCGGCGGGGATGTGTTCGAGGCGGTGCCCAAGGGGTTCGACGTCGTACTGATCAAGCACTTCCTGAACATGTTCGACGGGGATGACGTACTCAAGATCCTCAAGGGTGTCCACGACTCGCTCGACGTGGGCGGGCAGGTCCACATCCTGGTGCCGATCTACGCCGAGAACATCAGGGAATCCAGGAGCGTCGACTACTACCCTTCCTTCTTCCTCGGCTGCGCCACGGGTCAGGGCGGCCCTCAGAAGCTCTCGACGTTCCGTGGCTGGCTGGAGGAAGCGGGGTTCACCGTCACCAGGGAGCTCTCCCAGGACCCGGCGCAGCTGCCGCCGGACGCACTACCGTTGCAGGGCATTCTCAGCGCCACGAAGAACGCCTGACAGGCGACCACGATGATTTCGCAGCCGACCGTACGCGTGCTGATCATCGGTGCCGGGATCGCCGGCATGGCGGCGGCCATCGCCTTGCGGCGCACCGGCGCCGCCGTCGACCTGATCGACATCGAGCCCGACCGGACGGTTCTCGGCGCGGGCCTCACCATCACCGGACCGACGCTGCGTGCGCTGCGCCAGCTCGGGGTGTACGAGGAGGTCGCGGCGCACGGGTACGTGGGCGAGGGCATACGGGTGTGCGGTGTGGACGGCACGTACATCCGGGACATCCCGACGCCGATGCCGTCCGGGTCCGGGGTGCGCGGCTCCGGCGGGATAGGACGGCCGGTGCTTTACCGGATCCTGTCCTCCCGGGTGCTCGCCAGTGGTGTGCGCCCGCGCTTCGGCCTGTCGGTCGCGTCCTTCAGCCAGGACGTGAACGGCGTCGACGTCGCTTTCAGCGACGGCACGAGCGCCCGCTACGACATGGTGATCGGCGCGGACGGGATCTACTCCCGGACCCGGCGCCAGCTCTTCCCGGCCGCGCCCGAGCCGCGGTACACCGGACAGAGCGTGTGGCGGATGTTCGTCCCCAGGCCACCGGAGGTCGACCGTCGGCACTACTTCCTCGGCGGCGAGGTCAAGGTCGGCTGGACACCTGTCTCGGCGACGCGGATGTACATGTTCGTGGTGGAGCGCACGCCGCGGACGGTCCGTGCGGCGCACGAGCTGCCGGCCGGCCTCACCGAACTCCTCGAACCCTACGGCGGGTACGTGGAGACGTTCCGGGAGTCGATCCGCGAGGACACCGAGATCGCCTACCGTCCGCTTGAGTCGTTCAACCTGCCGGGTCCCTGGCACCAGGGGCGTGTCCTCCTGATCGGTGACGCCGCCCACCCCACGACGCCCCAGCTGGCCTCCGGTGCGGGCATGGCGGTCGAGGACGCCCTGGTGCTCGCGGAGGAACTCGGCCGCCACCGCGAGGTCACCGCGACGTTCGAGGCCTTCTCCGCCCGGCACGAGCAGCGGTGCCGTTTCGTGGTCGAGAGCTCCATCGAGATCGGCAGGCTCGAACAGGAGCAGGCGCCGCCACAGGCGCAGACCGCCGTCGTGGAACGGGCGCTGGCCAGGCTGATGGAGCCGGTCTGAGCCCGTCGGCAACGAGGCGGTGCCCGCCCGGATGCGGAGTCCGAGCGGGCACTGCCGGCTGACCTCTCACGTCTGGGCGGGCACCGCTGTCCGCAGGGCGAGGGCGAGATCGGCGCGCGGGTAGCTGCCGAGGACGAAGGCGTGGTGGCGCCGGGCAAGGGTGGCGACGAGTGGTCCCACGACAGGGTCCTGCGCATGGCCCTCGCATTCCACAAGGAAGAAGTAGCTGCCGAGTCGAGAGCCACTCGGCCGGGACAGGATGGAGGTCAGCGGTACCCCGGAACGGTCGAATTCATCGAGTACGTCGTGCAGGTGACGCATCTCGTCGGTGGGCGGCACGACAAGGCTGGTGCGGTCGGTGCCGGTCGGCAGGGAGCCCACCATGGGCCGGGCGACCTTCACGAAGCGGGTCACCGCATCCCGGCTGTCCCCGATGTCGCCGGCGACGATGTCGAGCCCGTAGCGCCGGAGCGTGGTGGGTGAGGCGATGGCGGCGAGGCCGGGCGTGCCCGTGGTGCCGACCTCGCGGGCGGCATGGGCGGTGGACGATGTGGTGACCACGTCGACCCGGGGCAAGTGGTCGTCGAGCCACGTGCGGCACTGGGCGTGCGCGATGGGATGGGTCAGCACCTTCCGGACGGAGGCGAGGGTGCCGGACGGGGGTACGGCGAGAGCGAACTCCACGCGCAGCAGTGTCTCGCCGACGACGGACAGATCCCTCCTGGAGGCGAGCGCGTCGACGGACTCGGTGACCGCTCCCTCGACCGAGTTCTCCCAGGGGACGACGCCGGCCGACACCTCCCGGCGGCGAACCGCGTCGAGGGTCTGCCGGACCGTCGGATACGACACGGCGTTGTGCCGCGGTATGTAGAGCCCGTCGAGAGCTGCTTCGGTGAAGGAGCCGGGCGGGCCCAGATATGCGATGGACATGGCGTGTTCCTTCGGGTCTCGGCCGGTCAGGCGGCGCTCCAGGCCCCGGCGACGGTGAAGGCCTGGCGGGGGTTGAGGCGCGGATCGCACAGCGTCGTGTAGTGCCGGCCGACCTCTGCGGTGCCTGCCTCGCTCCAGACGCACTCGGTGACGTCGTCCGGCGTGGTCTCCAGATGGAGGCCGGCCGCGACGCCGCCCGCCTTGGCGACCGCCTGCTGGAAGGCCACGATCTCCTCGATGATGGTGTGGACCGACCGGGTCTTGAGGCCGGTGGCGGTCTTGACGGTGTTGCCGTGCATCGGGTCGCACAGCCAGGACACGGGATGACCGGCCTCGCGTACCGCCGTGACCAGTGCGGGAAGCGCCTCCATGACCTGGGAGGCGCCCATGCGGGCGATCAGTGTGAGCCGGCCCGGCTCCCTGCCGGGATCGAGCCTGGTGCAGAGATTCACCAGTTCCGCGGGGGTCATGGCCGGGCCGACCTTGCAGGCGACGGGGTTGGCCACCGCCGAGAGCAGGCCGACGTGCGAGCCCTCCGGGTCCCGGGTCCGTTCACCGATCCAGGGCAGGTGCGTGGAGGACAGATAGCTCTGGCCGCCCACCGTGTGGCGCAGCAGCGGCCGCTCGTAGTCGAGTACCAGCGCCTCGTGGCTGGTCCACACCGGTGCTCCGGTGGGCGGCGTCCAGGCACCGGTGCGCTGGCGAAGCAGCGTGGTGGCCCGCTCCGCCGCCGCGTAGCAGGAGAGCATACGGTCGGGGTCGGCGCGGCGCTCCTCCGGTGTGGGGGCGGGGCCGTTCACCAAGTGGCCTCGGTACACCGGCAGTTCACGTCCGTCGACCACCTCGGTGGGGGAGCTGCGGGGCTTGGCGAACTGTCCGGCGATACGGCCGATCCGGATGACCGGCTTACCAGTGTTGATCTTCATGACTCCGGCCAGCGCGTCGATCAGACCGATCTTGCGGTTGACCGCCTGCGGTCCGCACTCGGCCGGGTCCTCCGCGCAGTCCCCGGCCATGATGATCTGGTACGTGCCGCCGGCCGCCTCGCTCATCAGCAGGCGCAGCAGCTGCACCTCCTCCCAGCCCACCAGGCCCGGCCTGGCAGCGAGTTCCGCACGCACCGCCGCCGCGCGCGCGGGATCGGCCCACACGGGCTGCTGTTCCGGAGCGACAAGCCGGCCCGTGGCCGCCTCGGGTGGGAGGGCGCGGTCGGGTACGGGGGCGGCGAGAGGCATCACGGACATCGTCAAGCTCCTTGGGGCAGAGGGGACTCGGTTCTCTGTTGCGGCACGTTCAGATCGGGGCGCAGCGCCGCCGCGGCGCCGAGATAGACGTGGCGCACGGCGTCCCGTGGCCGCGTGCTGTGCACATGCGCCAGGATCCGGATGACGCGATGCAGCGAGCCCGGGACCGCGATCTCCGAGGTGCACAGCAGGGGTACGTCGGTGAGGCCCATCCTCCTGGCCGCCGCCGCCGGAAAGGCGGAGCACAGATCGTGGGTCGCGGTGAACACGATGCTGATCAGGTCCGCCTCGCCCAGCCCGTTGCGGCGCAGGATCTCGCCGAGAAGTTCGCCGGTGGCCTGCTCGATGAGTGCGGGGTCGTCGCGGGCGACCTGGGTGGCACCGCGTACGGCACGTACGGCGAGTGCGCCCGGCGCGGGCGGTGCCTGGCTTGTCGGGGTCGTCACTGGCCTGCCTCCTGTGGGTACGGAAAGGGCCGTTGCGGGCGGTGTCAGGCCGCCTGGCCGGCGAGGAGATCGCACAGGGCGGATATGGAGCGTGCCTGAGGCAGTTCCTTCTGCGGCAGCACCACGCGGAACTGCTTCTCCACCTGCGCGACGATCTCGATCAGGTTGAGCGAGTCGGCCTCGTAGTGGTGGAAGAGGTCGGCGGTGTCGTCGACTTCCTCGGGGCTCAGGGCGAGGACCTCCGCCACGATCGCGCGGACCCCGGAGAGCGGGTTGTCAGTGTCGTTCATCAGCCGTCCTTCGATGGATGCGGTGTCGGTGGGGTGGGAAGCAGGCTGTCGGCCGGGCGGGAGACCACGAGGAGGGAGCCGACGGTGAGCACGGTGCGGTCGGCCGCCCGGGTCTCGCCGGTGAATTCGCCGACCGCACCGGAGTGATGGCGCAGCCGCACATGGTGTTCGAGGAGGTCTCCGGGCACAGCCGGTGACGCGTACACGAGATCGCGGATGCCGACCATCAGCGGGATCTCCTCCGCAGGGCCCAGGCCGGCGAGCGACCACAGCAGGGAGACCGCCTGTCCGAACGATTCGAGCAGAAGCACCGGGGGATAGGCGAAGCCGTCGCTGCCGGCTCCGTCCGCCATGGTCCGGTAGCAGTCCTCGCCGCCGGTGACGGCCTTGGTGGCGACGAGCGCGTCGGGCGGCGAGAACTCCCGCACCGTGTCGAGCAGCAGCATCGGGGGGCGCTGGCGCAGCCGCTCGCGCACCTGGCTGTGGTCAAGCATCGCCCACCACCGGTTCGCCGGCCACCACACGTTCGAGCGTGAGGGTCAGCTGCGCCGCCAACGCGCCGTCGGAGCGCGCGCCGCGAGCGCGCACCGACACGCGTCCGTCCGGGGCGGACGTCAGCAGCAGGGACAGTTCGAGCGCGTCGCCCGGAAGCAACGGGCGGGCGAAGCGGGCACGGTCGATGCTGCGCAGCCGGAGCTCGGTGCCGTGGGCTTCTCCGGCCGCCTGGCGTACGGAGTCGATCAGGAGCACCCCCGGGAAGATCGGGAAGCCCGGGTAGTGGCCCGCCATATGTGCGGTGGCCCGCTCCACAGGGACCCGCACCGTGACCCGGATGCCCTCGGCGGCCGTATCGGTCTGTGGTGGGTGATCGAGCGCGTCGAACACCTTCGCTGTCCGGGACACGGTGCGCACGGCACTCCTCAGCCCAGGCCCGGCTCGGTGACAAGCCGCCGCGCGAGCGCTTCCACGTAGTCGGTGATCGAGACGTCGTGGTCGAGGTAGGGGACCACCTCGCGCGTCTGCTCGTAGAGCCGCCGCGTCGCGGGCGAAAGACCCTCCGTGCCCCGGATGTCGACGGCCTGGCAGGCGCACAGCAGCTCGAAGGCGACCACGTGGGCGACGTTGTCGATGATCTCCCGTGCGCGCCGGGCCGCGACGAAGCCGAAGGAGACGATGTCCTGGAAGTCCGCGGTCGAGGTCAGCGACTGGATGGACATGGGCATGGCCTTCGCCCGGGTCTCCGCGGTCAGTGAGGCGGTCATGAACTGCCCGCCCATCAGGCCGAGCCGCAGCCCGGGGTCCTCCCGGCACAGGAACGGGGGCAGCCCCTCGCTGTTGCTCTTGTCGAGGAACCTGTCGATACGGCGGTTCGACAGGTTCATCAGCGTGGTCATCGCGATCGCCAGATGGTCCATGGCCATGGCCACGTACTGTCCGTGGAAGTGCCCGTTGTGGAACACCTCGGTCTCGTCGGGGTCGACCAGCGGGTTGTCGTTGGACGAGTTGAGCTCGTCCTCGACGACGTGCTCGATCGAGGCGAGGCTGTCCACGACGGGTCCGAGGATCTGCGGGGTGCAGCGGACCGAGTACGCGTCCTCGATGGACTGCGATCCGGCCTTGGCGGTGTCGCCCATCTCGCCCGACAGGAGGTGCTCGGTGTCGAGTTCGTCGACCGCGAGAGCGGAGTCGGCCAGCGTGTCCCAGAGGAACGTGGCCACCGCCTGCTGGCCCTTGTGCGGCTTGAGCGCGTGGACCCGCGGGTCGAACGGCTTGGTCTTGCCGGCGAGACCTTCCACGGACAACGCCGAGATGAGCAGATACGTCTCCAGGAGCCGGCGGGCCCGCGCGATGTTGATACTGCCGAGGCCGACCATGCCGGAGGTGCCGTTGATCAGGGCAAGGCCCTCCTTGAAGCTGAGCTCCATCGGCTCGATCCCGACCCGGCGCAGTGCTTCGGCGCCCGGCAGGACCTCACCGTTCAGCCGCGCCTTGCCCTGCCCTATGCAGACGAGGGCGATCGCGGCGAGCGGCCCGAGGTCGCCGCTGGTGCCCAGCGAGCCCTTCTCCGGCACACACGGCACGACACCCGAGTTGAGCACCGCGATCAGCTTGTCGAGGTTGGCGGGGGAGATGGCGGAGTTGCCGCGGGACAGCGACACGATGCGGGACATCATGATCGCGCGGACCGTGGTGTCGTCCAGATGGTCACCGACGTTGGTGGCCACCGCGTTGAGCAGGTTCTCCTGGAGCTGCCGGGCCATGGTGACCGGCACCAGGTAGTTGACGAACCCTCCCATGCTGGTGTTGACGCCGTAGATCACTCGCTCCTCGGCGACGAACTTCTCCAGCGTACGGCGGGAGGCCAGCACCCGTTCGCGTACGGTGTCGTCGATGGCTACCTCGTCGGCCGCCACCGCGGTCGATTCGACCTCGGCCAGCTGCACCCGCCGGCCGATGGACAAGGTGTACGTCACGTGTCACTCCTAAGCGTTCGTGGCCTGTCGTGCGGCCGGTGTCCTGCGAGGGGCGGCCAGTTCCTGGCTGAGCAAGGCGCGATCGACCTTGCCGTTGGTGGTCAGGGGAAGCTCCGGCACGGTGCGGATCGACCGGGGCACCATGTAGGAGGGCAGCTCACGGGCGCAGAACTCCAGCGCCTCGCCCACATCGAGCTGTGTCTGCGCACCGTCGAGGACGACGGCCGCCACGAGTACGTGGTCGCCCGCGCGCGGGACCAGCGTGGCCGCGGCTGCCGTGACGGCGGGAAGACGGGTCAGGGTGCCCTCGATCTCACCGAGTTCCACCCGGTTTCCGCGGATCTGCACCTGGTAGTCGGAGCGGCCGAGGAAGTACAGCTCTCCGTCGGCGCCCAGGCGGGCCAGATCGCCGGTGCGCAGCACCCGCTGCCCGAGCCGCGGCTCGGCCGGGTCGGGCACGAGCACCGCATCGGTGGCCTCGGGGTCGTTCCAGTACCCGGTGAACAGAGCCGGGCTGCGCAGGTGGATCTCCCCGGTCAGGCCCGGCTCGGTGACCACGTGACCGTGCTCGTCGACGAGGGTCATCTCGGCGCCGGCGTGGGCGTGACCGATCGAGAGGCGTTCCTGTCCGGCCGGCAGCGGACGCGGTACGTCGGTGAACGAGGCGGCCATCGACTCCGTGGCCCCATAGCCGTTGACGAGCCGGGCGCCGGGCAGCGTCTCCTGAAGCCGGCGCAGCTCGGGGACGGGGAACTCCTCGCCGGCGAAGACCACCGAGCGCAGGTGCTCCAGCTCCTTGAGGAGATCGGGATCGTGGCGCAGTACGGGACGCCACAGTGAGGGGACGCCGTGCACCTGGGTGACCTGGGCGTCCCGCAGGAATCCGATCATGCGCCGTGGTGAGGCGAGGTCCTCGCGCCGTACCGGGACGAGGGTCGCACCACCGCTGAGGGCCACGCCGATCCCGAACAGGGCGAAGTCGAACTGGAGCGGTGAGGTGCTCGCCACCCGGTCGCCGGGTCCGGCAAGACCGTCGTCGAGCATCGCCCGCAGGAACGTCACGATCGCCCGGTGGCTCATCACCACGCCCTTGGGGCGGCCGGTGGATCCGGAGGTGAAGATGATGTACGCGGGGTCGGTGGCCAGGACGTTGCGCCGCCTGCGCTCCTTGCGCACCGGCGACTGCTCGACGACGAGTCCGCCCGGGCCGAAACGAGCGCTGCCGACCGCTGCGGCCGCTTCCCTGTGGTCGAGGCCGTCCGCCCGTGCGTGGAGCGCGGGTTCGACCGTCCGCAGGATCGACCGCAGCCGGGTGTCCGGGGTCTGCGGGCTCACCGGGATGAACGGCAGGCCAAGGAGGGAACAGGCGAGCAGCATGGCCACCGCGGACGCGGAGGTGTCCGCCTCGACCACCACACGGTCACCGACATCGAGGCCGAGACCGTCGAGGACCGTCGCGTACTCGCGGGCCATGAGGTCGAGCCGGCGGTAGGAGATCTCCTCGAGAACACCGTTCTCGTCCGCCTGGACCACCGCGGGTTTGTCCGGAGTGACGGCCGCGGGCCCCATGAGCAGCCGATAGAGATTCTGCGCCGAAGGATGGGCGCGTTCCATAGCGTCTCCCTTGTCAGTCGGGTGGTGGCACGCAGAGCCGCCATTGCTGCCTTGTCGGTTCGGGGCCTTGGATCCGACTGTGGGACAGCCGGATGGGCGCAGGACTGGAGTGCGTCTTGACGCCCGGTGTATCGCCAGGTCGGTGTGGGTGTGTGGGTGTGTGGGTGTGTGGGTGTGTGGGTGTGTGGGTGTGCGGGTGGCGGGTACGGCGCGGTACGGGCGCGTGCCGGCGGAGCGCGGGCGGCGACACCGGCCCGCGTACGAAACGGCCGCACCCGCGCTGTGCCCGCGCTCCAGCAGCCCCCGAGGGACAGGCGAGCGCGGCGGCCTAGCGTCGGCAGCCGAAGCGAACACCTCGATGTCTGAAGGAGCCCTCATGTCCGAGGAGCACGAGTTCAAGCTGCCCGGCGCCGACCTCGCGCAGCCCGACGCGGAGCTGCGCAAGAAGCGCGAGGCCGTCGTCATGGAGCACACCATCGCCGAGCACGCCTGGGACATCGACGGGGTGCTCGCCACGTTCCCGCGCGGCGGTGTCTACCGCGTCATGGCGTACGAGGAGAGCCCCTTCATCGGTGAGAAGGCCATCAAGGAGCAGTACTTCGCCGAGCTGAAGGAGGCGTTCCCGAACCCCGAGCACGACCTGATCCACGTCCACCACACGCCGACCGCGGTGATCCTCGAGGCCCAGTTCCGCGCCACGCAGGAGGCGGACTGGCGCGGCATACCCAACCGCGGCAAGTCCGTCGACGCCCCTGTCGCCGTGTTCTTCCACTTCGACGGCGACGTCCTTGTCGACGAGACGCTCTACTTCGACATGGCCACCTTCGCCCGTCAGCTCGCCTGAGCAGCACAGGCCGCGTGAAGTGCCGGGGTGCCGTATGCGTATACGGGCACCCCGGCAGCCGGCAGAACCGACCGCCGACCGACGAGGACCACCGATGAGCGTGTCCAGGACGGACCGCAGGACGCCGTTGCCGACCCATTCGCCCGGGGTGCGCCCGCTCCTTCTCGAAGCCGCGGGCCTCACCCTGTCCGGACTCCTCGCCGAGCCGGCCGACGGGCCGCCGCGCGCGACCGTCGTCGCCGTGCACGGCGGCGGAATGCGGGCGGGCTACTTCGACGGACAGGCCGACGCCGACCTGTCCCTGCTCACGCTGGCCGCCCGGCTCGGCTTCACGGTGCTCGCCCTGGACCGGCCCGGCTACGGCCACTCCGCGCAGCAGATACCCGAGGGCATGACCCTCGACGAGCAGGCGGCCGTCCTGTCCGCGGCGCTCGACGCCTTCGCCGGCCGGTACCCGGTCGGCCGGGGTTTCCTGCTCCTCGCCCATTCGTACGGCGGCAAGCTCGCCCTCACGACCGTCGCACGCACCCCCGGCGTTCTCGCCCTGGACGCCTCAGGTGTCGGCCACCGCTACGCGTTCGAACCCGCCGAGCGGCAGCGGCTGCGCCGTCACCTCGAATGGGAGCGCAACTGGGGCCCGTTGGGGCTCTATCCGCCGGGTACGTTCCGCGCGGCCGAGCCCCTCGTGGCCCCCACTCCCGAACGCGAGCGGGCCGAAGTGCCGCTGTGGCCGCAGCAGTTCGAGGAACTCGCGCCGCGGATCGACATCCCCCTCAGGCTGACGTTCGCCGAGTACGAGGGCTGGTGGCGGCACGAGGAGCCGGATATCGCCGAGATGGTGTCCCGGCTGGGCAAGGCCCCCGTCCTCCGGGTCGAGCACCAGCCCGACGCGGGCCACAACATCAGTCTCGGCCGGGCCGCGCGCTGCTACCACCTGCGTGCGCTCGCCTTCTTCGAGGAGTGCCTGCCGGCACCAGCCAGGACGGATCCGGCTGAGGTACGGGCCCCGACAAGGAACGCCACCAACGGAGAGGCACCATGACCAAGCCCTACGAACCCATGCCGGAGGACTGGCAGCGCGCGCTGTGCGTCGTCGCTCATCCCGACGATCTGGAGTACGGGCCCGCCTGCGCGGTCGCCGAGTGGACGGCGCGGGGCAAGTTCGTGGCCTACGCCGTGGTGAGCCGGGGCGAAGCCGGGATACCCACCATGTCCCCAGAGGCGACGGGCGAGTTGCGCGCCGATGAGCAGCTGCGGGCCGCCGCCGAGGTCGGGGTGCGGGACGTGGACTTCCTCGGCCACCCGGACGGCACCATCGAGTACGGCCTGCCGCTGCGCCGTGACATCGCGCGGTCGATCCGCAGGTACCGTCCGGACATCCTGGTCACCATCAACTTCTACGACCGGTGGCGCAGCGGAGACTGGAACACCGCCGACCATCGCAACGTCGGCGTCGCGGCCCTCGACGCCGCCAACGACGCCGGGAATCCCTGGGTTTTCCCCGAACTCGTGGACGAGGGTTTCGCGCCGTGGTCAGGTGTGCGCTGTCTGGCGGTCGGCGGCTCCCCGGACGCGCTGCATGCCGTCGACTGCACCGAAGGTCTGGCCGCCGGAATCAGGGCACTTGAAGCGCACGCGGGCTATCTGGCATCGCTGCCGCAGGACAACCCCATGTCCGACGCCGCCGGCTATCTCACCACCAAGCTCACGCGCTTCGGTGAGCGCTTCCACTCCGTTCCGGCCATGCCGTTCGAGCTCATCGGTGTCTGATGCGCAGGGAGCGCGCCGTCGAGCAGGCCGTGCGGATCATCCGGGAACGCTACGCGGAGCCGCTCGGACTCGACGACATCGCCCGTGCGGTCCTGGTGAGCAAGTTCCATCTGCTGCGGATCTTCACAGAGATCACCGGTGTGACCCCGGGGCGCTTCCTCAGCGCGGTGCGCATCAGCGAGGCGAAGCGGCTGCTTCAGCAATCGGACCTGGCCGTGGCCTGCATCTCCTCCATGGTCGGGTACAGCAGTACGGGGAGCTTCACCAGCCGTTTCACCTCCTCCGTGGGAATACCGCCCACGCAGTACCGGCATCTGAGCCGGGGCAAGGGCGAGTTCACCTTCCGCTCCCCGGGCGGCGACCGGACGGGCCCGGAGCGCTGCCGGCTCGGCGGTGTGGCCAGGGCACGGGCCGAGCCCCTCTCCCCGGTCTACATCGGCTCGTTCGACGGCCCCATACTCCAGGGGCATCCCTCCAGCTGGACCTCCACACGGCACCCCGGTCCCTTCGTCCTCGACCACGTGCCGCACGGCACCTGCTATCTGCACGCGACGATGCTCGCGGTACACGAGCACCCGCTGGAGGCCGTGCTCCTGACGGCCACGCTCGGGCCCGTGCACATCGGCCCGTACGCGGGCATCGAGGCGGAACTCGTGCTCCGTCCGCGGGCCTGGTGGCATCCGCCCGTCCTTTTCGCGGTCCCCGGCCTCGAAATCCTCACAGAGCGGCCTCATCCCGGAATCAAGCGGATACCAAGCGGATTCAAGTGAATTTCATGCGGCTTCCAAGAAACTTCAAGCGCTGACACGGCATGCCTTTCGATGGGTGAGCAATCAGGGAGAAGACAGAACTCGACTGCGGCTGTAACTCTCGTGGAGTGCGTGGCGCCGGCCGCGTTCCGGCGTTCCGGTGGAGCGCTATCGTGCCGCCTCCCGAAGGGACGGTCGACCAACTGCAGTTCCCTGAAATCCATCTAGCCATTGCGGAAGGATTGATCGTCAGTGCCGATAGGAATTCTGCGCCTGGGCGCCCATCTGCCGCCGACTGTCGTGGACAACGCCGCCGTCGCGTCCTGGAGCGGCACCACCGAGCAGTGGATCGACGAACGTACGGGTATCCGCGAGAGGCGTTACGCGGACCCTGGGGTCGCCACATCGGACCTCGCCCTCGCGGCCTCCCTCGATCTGCTCGGCGAGGACCGCACCGCCTGGCCCGACATCGACGCCGTGCTCGTGGCCACCTCGACCCCCGACCAGCCCCAGCCGTCCACCGCCGCCGTGCTGCAGCACAAACTCGGCCTGCCGAGCGGCGGATTCGCCTTCGACGTGAACGCGGTCTGCAGCGGTTTCCTCTTCGGGCTGACCGTCGCCGAAGGGCTGCTCGCACACCGCCTGAAGGGCAAGGCCGCCCTGGTGGTGGCCGCCGACATGTACTCGCGGATCATGAACCGGGAGGACCGCAGAACGGTCAGCCTGTTCGGCGACGGCGCCGGCGCGGCCCTGTTCGGCCCGGTCCCCGAGGGATTCGGGCTGCACGCGAGCCGGATCGTGACCGACGGGGAGCTGAGCTCGCTCGTCCGGGTACCCGCCGGCGGTACGGTGCGTCCGCTCGATCCGGAGGCGTACGCGGCGGGCGATCACCTGTTCCGTATGGACGGCCGGAGAGTGCGCGACTACGTCGTCACCACCTTGCCGAAACTCGTCCAGGAAGTGCTCGACGAGGCGGAGCTGACCCTGAAGGACATCGACCGCGTGGTGTTCCACCAGGCCAACACACGCCTGCTCGAACACTGCACGGGCATGCTGGGCCTCGACCCTGCCAGGGTGCCGCTCACCGCTCCCCGGTACGGCAACACCGGAGCCGCCTCGATACCGGTGACCCTGCACGACAGCCATCTGCGGCAGCCGCTGCTCCGCGGGGAGCGGATCCTGCTGGCCGGTGTCGGCGGCGGGATGACCGCCGGCGCCGCCGTACTGACCTGGTACTGACCCGACCCTACCGACCTGCTGTGAGGAGAGATGGCCGTGCGTGTGCAAGGGCGAGTGGCAGTGGTGACCGGAGGGACCCGAGGGCTCGGTTTCGCGATCGCCAGGGAGTTCCTGCAAGAAGGCATGTCCGTGGTCTGCGCGTCCCGCGGCGAAGGCGACTTCAAACTGCTCGACGACGAGTATCCCGGCAGGGTCCACTACCGGCAGACGGACGTCACATCGCCGGATTCCGTCGCCGCGCTGATGCGCTCCGCGGTGGACCTCTTCGGCGGGCTCGACGTGGTGGTGGCCAACGCGGGCGTCAACCGTGACGGCAAGGTGGAACGGCTGGCCCCCGAGGACTGGGACGCGATGGTCGGCACCAACCTCACGGGTGTCTATCTGTGCACCCACGCCGCGGTGCCGCATCTGCGGGAACGCGGCGGGACCATCATCAACGTCTCCTCCAGCATGGCCACCCGTGTCACCGTCGGCGCCGCGGGGTACTGCGCCACCAAAGCGGCGGTGGAGATGTTCACCAAGGTGACGGCGATCGAGCTGGGCCGGTACGGAATACGGGTCAACGCGCTCGCGCCCGGCATCCTCAGCGAGGGCATGGGCAAGGAGCTGACCGGCAACGACAAGGTCTGGGAGGTCTACCGCAAACGGTTCGCGCTCGGCCGCGCCGGCGAGGCGGCCGAGGCCGCGAGGGCGGCGGTCTTCCTCGCCTCGGACGATGCCTCGTACGTCAACGGCGACGTCCTCGAAGTGAACGGGGGTCTGCTGTGGGCCTGAGCACGCCCTGAACGCCAAGGGGCCCTCCGTGCAGGGGCGGTGAGACGACTCGTGGGTCTCGTCCGCCCTTGCCGGAAGGTGCCTTTTTCTCTTTCTGTGCCGAGGCCCCGGGCCTCGATTTTTTTTGCCCATGGACTCCGTGGGGCCTCAAGCCGGGCTCAAGTGGTTGTCGAGGGGATTCAAGTAGCTTTTGCCCAGCGGAGAAAGAATTCAAGAATTGTCTCGTCATGCCTGCGGAAGGTAAGCAATCAGGGAGAAGACAGGGGGCGGCTCGGGCTGCGACGCTCATTTCTGAGCGCGGCGAGCGCCGTGTCTCGGCGGTCCACTGGATCGCCTTCTGTACGTCTTCCGAAGGGATACGGCATGCGCGAGGCAGAGATCATCCGTATGAAGCCGGCCGAGGAATTCGGCGTCTGGGACCTGACGGTCTGGGACCGGGCCGGCGAGGAGCTGGCGGTCTGGGACCGGGCGGGCGAGGACCTGTCCGTCTGGGACCGGGCCGGCGAGGAGCTGACGGTCTGGGACCGGGCCGGCGAGGACCTGTCCGTCTGGGACCGGGCGACGGAACTGCAGGCGGCCTGACCGCCACCGCACGGCCCCTCCGGCCCGGCAGCCCTGTGGCCTGCCGGGCCGGACGGCTTCGTCCATGTCCGAGAGGGAGTTGCCGTGACGACATACCGCACCGAACCGGCGCTGGGGACCCACGGGTTGCTGGTGAGCACCGAGCTACCCGACAGCTGGGACGACTGGATCGGCCGGGCACCGGCCACCCTGCGGCGGCGTTGGATCTCGCTCGCCGAGGGCAGAATCCCCGGCGGCGCCCGCACCTTCGGCCTGCCGGGCCCGGGCGGTGTGCAGGTGGCCCTGGTCGGCGGCGTGATGGAGGCCCCCACGGGCCATGTGCGGTTCGATCCGCAGCGCGTTCTGTCGGGAGGCTCCGTCGAGGAAGGAGTGGTCGCCGACGGACCGCACCCGTGGCGGGGGCGCCGCGCGGACGAGCTGTTCCCCAGCTGTCTGCTGATGGCCCCCAACTACGAGACAGCACCCGTCGGTCCCGGCTCCCGCGACCCGGAGCTGCTCAGGGCGCACCTCGACGCCCTGCTCGACTGGTGCCGCGGACAGGGAATCCGCAGTGTCTCCGCACTGTTCCTGCGGCCCGACCACCCCGAGTTCCTCGACGTGCTGCGCGGCGCCGGTTTCGACGTGGTCCCGATGGTGGACCGCAGCGACATGGACGTCACCTGGGACGACCTGGACGGCTACATCGCCACCCTGCGACGCAACCAGCGCTTCTCGGTACGCCGCGAACTGCGCGAGATCGCGGCCCGCGGGATCGAGATCGTCGAACGCCCCATCCGTGCCGACGAGCCCGAACTCATCCCACTGCGCGCGCAGTTGATGACCAAGTACGGTGCCGTTCCCGACGGTGAGCGCGAGGCCGCCTCGTTCCGTCATCTGCGCGACCACTTCGGTCCGGAGAACGTCTGGATCGTCGAGGCCCGCAAGGAGGGCGTGCTCCTCTCCTTCACGCTGCTGGTGCGCGACGGAGACCAGTGGACCGCGCTGATGAGCGGCACCGACTACCAGCACCCGGACGCCTCGTTCACGTACTTCGCCACGATGTTCTACCGCCCCGCCGAGCTGGCTCCGGGGCAGGGGATCACCACGATCTCCTACGGCCTCGGGACCGTACGGGCGAAGAAGCTGCGCGGCTGCACCGTGAGCACGCTCTCCGCCGCCGGCCTCGTCCTCGACTGACCGCTCGTCACCATCCCACCGATCCGGCCAAGGAGACGCCCATGCCGCCCCAGAACGCCACCCCGGTACCCCGGCACGACGGGAAGGTACTGCTCGTCGCCGATCAGGGCCTCAAGTCCGCCGAGCGGATGACCACCGCGCAGGTCGACCGCAAGGTCTCCGACTTCTGGACCGGCATCGGCGGCGCCGCGTTCTTCGAGGCGCTCACCACCCGGTTCTACGAGCTCGTCTCCGAGGACGAGCTGCTCTCCCCGCTCTTCGCGGTCCCCGACTGGAGCCGCCACGCGGCGCGGCTCTACGACCACTTCCGGCGGATCTACGGCGAGAACGACCTGACCGCCGCCTGGGACCCGAAGATGCACCAGGCACACGCGCACTTCCTGATCACCCGTGACCAGAGGCTGCGCTGGCTCGCCCTGATGAAGGAGGCGGGCACGCAACTGGAAGCGCCCGAACCGCACTTCACCGAGTTCCTCACGATCATGAAGATCGCCAGCGGCGAGATGACCGCCGTGTCCCGGGGTGCCGCACTGGCCCGCCAGGAGCGGTTCCACTGGGACGGGACCCCGGCATGAGCGGCGCCCCTGTCCGCAGCGTGGCCGTGGTGGGCGCCGGCCCGGCAGGGGCGTTCTGCGCCATGGAACTGGCCCGGCTGCTCCCCGGCACGTCCATCGAGCTGTACGACCGCGACGAGAGAGGGCCGGGTGCGGGCATCGTTCTCACGGACGAGTTCGCCGAGCGCCTGCGCTCCGTCCACCCCGAGGCGTTGCGGCTGCCGTCGTCCGCGTACGCCTCCTGGCGCGAGACGATCACGGTGATCGACGGCGAGCGGATACCCTCCGGCGCCTTCGGCATGTCGGGGATCTCCCGTCAGGTCTTCCACGACCACCTGCGCACCCTGGCCGCGCGCCACGCCAATGTGCGCCTGATCAGAAGGACCGTCACCGAGCCGCCGGAGCGGGCGGATCTGGTGGTCCTCGCGGACGGAGCGGGCAGCCGGCTGCGCCGGGAGCGGGCAGGCGCCTTCGGCACCTCGGTGACCGCGGGCCGCACCCTGTTTCTGTGGATGAGCACACCCTCGGTACTCGAACCCTGCTTCCTGCTCAAGGACGTGGGCCCGGGCCCCCTGGTGGTGCACGCCTACCCGCATGCCGCCGCGGAGTCCACCTTCATCGTCGAGGCCGATCCGGACCTCCTGTCCGCGCTCGGCCTGCTCCATCTGCCGGCGGCCGAGGCGGAGCCGCGGCTCGCCGCGCTGTTCCGCGACGAGCTGGGCGGCGCCCCTCTGACGGCCCGTACCACCGGTTGGCAGCCCTTCCGTACGGTGGTCAACCGCCGCTGGTCGGACGGACCTACGGTCCTTGCCGGGGACGCCGCCCACACGGTCCACTTCTCGACCGGCTCGGGCACCACCCTGGCCATCGACGACGCCCTGTGTCTCGCCCGCTGCATCGCCGACCACGGGAATCCGCAGGCGGCGGTGGCCGCGTACGAGAGCGCCCGCAAGCCGGTCGTCGAGCAGATGCAGACGGAGGCCGCGGAGAGCACCGCATGGTTCGAGCAGCTGTGCGGCGGTGGGCGGCTCGAAGGGCACCGGACGGTGTTCGCGCTGCGCAGCCGCCGGGCGCTGAACACCTTCAGCCGGCTGCGGGAGCGTGACCCGGAGTTCGTCGCGCGCACTGTGGCACGCCTTGCCGGCAAGGACACCGACGCGGAGCCGGTCGACGTACCGCTGACCGTGGGCCGGGTGCGCGTCGACCACCGCCAGATCAAGGTGGAGCGCCAGGGCGGCCGCTGTGTGCTGCGTGGCTCCGACGGAGCCGAGGCCCAGGGCCTGATCGTCGACCGGCCCCCCGGACAGCCGCTGCCGGGCATCGACTTCCTCGCCGTACGGGCAAGGCCGGAGGGCGGCCGGGTGACCCGCAGTGCCGCCGCCGCACATGTCCGGGGCGCCACGGGGCTCCCGGTCGCGCTCGTCGTCGACGAGGAACTGTCCCGCGACGAGGCCAACACGCTGATCGCCGGGGCCCGTACGGACCTGGTGGCCGTGGCATGAGCAACGCGACGAGTCCGCGGGCGTCAGAAGTAGTCGCGCATCAGCTCACTGGACCACGCGGGACCGCGCACCTCACCGCGCGGGGCGAACTCCGGCAGATACGGCTTGACGTCGAGCACCGGCGATCCGTCGATCGCGTCCAGGCCGTGCACGGTGAGCGTGAGCCCCTCGACGGCCGTGAGGCCGCACACCGAAACCCCCAGATGATTGGGCCTGCTGGGCGCGCGCTGCGCCAGGATGCCGGTGCGCGGCCAGTCGGTGTTGCCGCGGGGATGCTGCGTCGCGGTGCAGGTCCGCTGCGCCAGATGGAAAGCGAAGATCACTTCGATGTGCGAGTAGTCGTCGAGGCCCGAGGTCGCCGACGGATCGAACACCGCCGGATCGAGCTCGATCCGCGCGACCACAGGACCCCATCCGTCCTCGTGGATCCGCTCACGTCCCCCGCGTACCACCCCGACCGGACTGATCGGATGCATCGAATCCCCGCCTCCCGCCCCCACCGAATGAGGTGCCAGTCATGACCCGTCTGATGTCCCGGCTGCTTCCCCCACCAGGACCCGGCCGTCTGCTGGTCCTGTGCACGGCCGTCGCCAGCCTTGGGAACGGACTCTATGTCACCGGTGGCGCCGTGTACTTCGTTCACGTCGTCGGCCTCTCACCGGCGCAGGTGGGACTCGGTATGTCCCTCGCGGGAATCCTGGCGCTCGCCCTCGGGGTGCCGGCCGGGCACCTCGCCGACCGGTTCGGGCCGCGCGGCACCACCGCCGTGTTCGCTCTGGGCAAGGCGGCGGCGCTCGCCGCGGCCGCCTTCGTGCACTCCTTCCCCGCCTACCTGGTGATGGCGGTGGTCCACGGTCTCGCCGAACAGAGCGGCCATGTCGCCCGTGGAGCCCTGGTGTCCGGGGTGATGGGCAAGGAGGGCCGGGTCCGGCTCTCGGCCTACATGCGCTCCGTGTTCAACGGCGGTTTCTCCCTGGCCGCGCTCGCGGCAGGTCTCGTCATCGCCGCCGATTCCACGACGGCCTACCTCGCCCTGTTCTGGGGCAATGCCGTGGCCATGGTGCTCGTGGCCGGCCTCTACATGCGGCTGCCCAAGGTGGCCGGCATCCCGCGTGAACCCCGTGGCGCGCGCCCGCGCGGCGCGGTGCGCGACCTTCCCTATCTGGCGGTCGCCCAGGTCTCCGGGATCGTCAGGATCGGTCCTACCGCGCTCGCGGTGGGACTTCCGCTCTGGCTGGTGGCGCACACCGATGCCCCCCGTGCGCTGGCGGCCTGGTTCATGCTCGTCAATACGCTGATGGTGGTGTTCCTCCAGGTGTGGCTCGCGCGGGACGCGGACACCGTGCGGGGAGCGGCGCGCCTTCAGCGGCTGACCGCCGTGGTCCTGGTCGTCGCCTGCGCGGTCACCGCGATGACCGGGGCGCTGCCCACCTGGGCCGCCGCCGCCGTGCTGCTGTGTGTCGCCGTCCTGTTCACCTTCGGTGAGATCTGGGGCGAGGCCGCCCGGTGGGGGCTGCGCTACGAGCTGGCGCCCGCCCATGCGCAGGGGCAGTACGGAGGAGTCTTCGCCACCGGCGACGCCCTGGCCCTGATCGCGGGACCCGCTCTGGTCACCGCGGTACCCGACCGGTTCGGCGGCACCGGCTGGCTGCTCATCGCCCTGCTGTTCCTCGGCGTGCTCGCCGTCAGCGGCCCCGTCGTCCGCTGGGCGGAACGGACCCGGGTGCCGGACCACGAAAGCGAGGGCGCGGTGCCGACCGCGGTGAAGACCACATGATTTCCTCATGCCTTCGGCGTGATTCCCTCGCTGCTGCTCACGCGGCAGACGGTTTCATACTGAGGTCCGGAGCCCACCCGCGCGCAAGACTGCCCCGGCGCCGGTTCCGCAGGCGCGAGGAGGTCGGCTGTCCGTGATTCCGTACCGGGAAGACTCGCCGCTGCGCATGCACCACCTGTGGTCCCTGCGTGAGGACACGGCGGTCGACTGGGACGCGGAGGGCCGGACCCTGGTGCTCAGCGGACCGCAGGGCACGGAGCGGATCGAGGACCCGACCTCCGCGGTGGCCGAGACGCTGCACCGGATGGAGCTGGGCCCCATCCGGCTGGCGAACCTGCTGGGACCCAAGGACGGGGCGGCCTCCGGCGAGGCCTACACCGTGGTCCTGTCGGTGCTGCGGGAGATCTCCCCCCTGGTGATCCGAACGCTGTCCCTCGAAGACCTCAAGGGTCCGGTGCTCTCCGTGGTGCCGGCCGGACCGGCCGCCCGCTTCACCCTCGTACGCCCGCCCGCGCAGCGCAGCGTCCGGCTGCGGCCCAACGTGACGATCACCCTGGAGGGGAACGTCTTCCTCCTGGAGTGCCGCGCCCTGGACCACCGGGTGCAGATCCACCGTCCCGAGGCGATGTGGGTGGTGTCGCTGCTCGCCCGGCCCACGACACCTGACGCGCTGGTCCAAGGGGCGCCCCTGCCGGCCGAGTTGACGCTGGAGATCCTCGGCCATCTGGCAGGCGCTGGCATGACGGTGTCCGTGGGCTGACCGCGCACCTTCGACGCGTGCCCTACAGCAGCCAGCCGGACTCGCGGGCGATGCGGATGGCGTCCACCCGGTTACGCGCGTTGAGCTTGGTGACGACCGTGGTCAGATAATTGCGTACGGTGCCCACCGAGAGGTGCAGCTTCGCGGCCATCTCCTGCGGCTCTGTGCCCTCCGCGGCCAGTTGCAGCACCTCGGTCTCGCGGATGGTCAGCGGGCTCTCGCTGCCACCCCAGGCGGCCAGGGCAAGTTGCGGGTCGATCACCCGCTGTCCGGCGACGACCTTGCGCACGGACTGGGCGAGTTCGGTCGGCGGTGCGTCCTTGAGCAGGAAGCCCGAGACGTGCGCGGACATCGCCCGGCGCAGCGTGCCGGGCCGGCCCAGGCTGGTCAGGATCAAGGTGCGGCACTCGGGGAGGCGTTCGTGCAGGAGCGCCGCCGCGCTGAGTCCGTCGAGCCCCGGCAGGTCGATGTCGATGATGGCGACGTCCGGCCGGTGTTCCCGCGCCCGGCCCAGGATCTGGTCGCCGCGATCGAGTTCGGCGACCACCTCCAGGTCGTCCTCCAGATCGAGCAGGGCCACCAGAGCGCCGCGCACCATGTGCATGTCCTCGGCCAGGAGGATCCGAATCATCGTAACTTGCCCCCGTTTTACTCACCTATGAATCTTTCGATTCTACTCAGGCCATTCGACGCCGGAGCGTCGTCGAACACAAGATCCGGCAGCCAAATTGCTCATGCGACGCTGTCCGTACGGTCGTAGGGCCGCTCCTCGTCCGCGAGGTCCCTCGCGTCCAGGTCCGGGGCCCTGGCCTCGCGGACCGGTGCCTCGGCGGTGAGCCGGAATTCGCCCGTGCCGCCTTCGTCGGGGGTGCGCCGCACGAGGAGGCGGCCGCCGATGTCCTGGAGGCGTCGTTCGAGATTGCCCAGTCCGCTGCCACTGTGCTGTGCCGGCGGATGGTGGCCGAGCGCCAGGCCGTCGTTGGCGATCGTGAGACGGGCGACGTCGTCCTCGACATGGGTGGAGATCCAGCAGCACGAGGCCTTGGAATGCCGCAGCAGGTTGGTGACACCCTCGCGCAGCACCGTGGCGAGGACGGTCGACGTCGTCGGCGCCAGGTGCTCGATGGCCTTCTCGGCGTCGAGCGTGACCGAGACCCCCGCGGCGGCGAGCACCGACTCGGCGGAGGCGAGTTCGGAGCGCAGGGACATCTCGCGGTAGCCGCTCGCGACCCGGCGTACGTCGGCGAGGGCCTGGCGGGAGATGACGAGCACCTCGTCGACCTCCTCGCAGGCCCGGTACGGATTCGTCGGTATGAGCCGGCGGATCAGCTCGCTCTTCAGGGAGACCGCGGAGAGGCTGTACCCGAGCAGGTCGTGCAGATCCCTGGCGAACCGCAGCTGCTCGTTGCTCACGGCCAGTCGGGCCAGGTCGGCCCGGGCCCGGTGCAGCTGGTCGACCAGGGCGGTCAGACGGCTCAGACCGTAGATGACCAGACCCGTGAGCGCGGTGGACTGGCACATGTAGAACGTGTCGACGGCGCCCTGGCCGTTCAGCGTGGTCGGGATGAGCAGACTGAGCACGGTCAGTCCGTACAGCGTCCAGCCCGCGCGGAGGGGCAGGAGAAGCAGGAGGGAAGCGGCGAAGAAGCCGGCCATGGCACCCCAGAACACCCCGAGCCAGACGAACGGCAGGTAGGTGAGGACACCTTGGGCGGCGAGGGTGAGCACCTTCTTGCGCGTCGGCGCCGCGGAGGCGCCGGGGGCCGAGTGCACGAGTTGCAGCCCGAACACCAGCACCAGGCAGGTCACGAGAATGGGCAGGTCGTACGCGTCGTGCGGGGTGGACAGGATGTTGAGGAGCGTGATGACCAAGAAGCAGAGCAGTGAGGCAATCAGAATGCCTCGGGCGGTTCTGGCGGCCACGTGGCTGTGATCTTGTGACCGGCTGGTGTGCGGGAAGGATTCACCCGGACCGGTGCTGTCCATCTGCCGTCTCCCAGCTCCCCTCATGGCTCGATTTCGAGTCGAACACAATCGGCGGTCATTCTAAGCAGGTTGGGTGAAACCGGGTGGCCATCTCCGGATCAGGATGCGAAGTGCGGTTCGTACGGCCGGCCGCGCGACCGAAAGCGGAGGTACGCGGCCGGCCGGGTCACACGAAGAGCGGGACCGGGTTGAGCTGCTCGTACGGTGTGGGCCGGGAGAGCCGTCCGAGCGCGACCGGAGCGTCGAACAGCCTGCCCGGCGCGAACCGGGCCCAGAAGTGCCGCAGCCCCGGCACGAGCACCTTGACCACCGGCATGTCGACATCCGGCCGGGTCTGGTCGAGTACGAGCAGTTCCAGGCCCTCGGCCGCCGTGAGTTCCGCGATGGCCTTCACGTCGTCGAGCAGATCGGTGCGCGCGACGTAGTTCCAGTGGGCGGGAGTGCGCGGTCGGGCGGCTGGGTCCGGGGCCAGATACGGCTGGTTGGCGAGCGTCGCCTGCCGCCACCAGCGGACCGTGAGCGGATCGGTGATGCCGTAGCCGCCGCCGGGACGGTCCGTGCTCGCGGGCGGCAGCAACTGTCCCGCCTCGGTGAGCGCGCGGCGCAGGGCGATCGCCGGATCGAAGTGTGCGCCGAATCCGAAGATGATGTCCTCGGTGGGGCCCTTCGTACGCCGGGACAGGGCCACCACGGTGGGAATGCCGAGGTCAGAGGTGAGATCGAGCGCCCAGAGGTCCCGGCCCAGCTTCCGGTACCCCGCACGCAGCCGCTCGGTGTACGGATCCTGGAACGCGTCCAGATCGATCGCGGGCTGCCGGGTGCGGTTGTACCACCACAGGGCGACGGCGTCCCGCTCCACCAGTTCCAGGAACCCCTGCAGCAGGGCGTCCTCCGGACTGCTGCCCGCCGCGTTGCCGTTGGAGTCGGCGTACGGCCCCCGCGCACCGGGGGTGTCCGAGTAGTAGAGCATCGAGGTGGGCAGGAGCCTGTGGCGCTGCTCGGTGAGGGACCATACAGGCGTCCACTCCACGGGCCGGTCCTCGTCGAAGGGCTCCGGCACGTGATGGAACGGCGAGCCGGAGCGGTTCCAGCGGTCCCGCTCGCGGAACTGCCGGTCCGCGTACAGCTGACAGACGTTGGGGTGCAGGGCCTGGTCGCCGAGGGCGCGCAGGGAGTCCACCACTACCGGTTCGTCGCCGTGCCGGGCACCGCAATAGCGCTCCACCGCCTCGCACAGGGCGCTGACGCGGGCCTCCGTGTCGGTCAGGCCCTTGCCGCCGCTCTGGGTGCGCAGCCCGGCGGGGCCGCGGTCCCGCATCGCCAGGTTGCACCCCGATACGTAGGCGGTGACGAACTCCGGCGCCCCCGGGGCGGGTTCGATCGCCGGGACGATGCCGGTGATCGGGCTCACCAGGTGCGCATAGCGCTTCAGCAGATGGTCGGGAGTGAGCGCGCGGTGGCCGCCGCCGTTCGCGGCCTTGGTGCGTGAGACCGGGACGAACGGCGCGCGCACGCGTCGGCTCATCAGGCCTGCCTCGCCGCAGGAGGGGCATTGCGGGATCCGGGACACGGCGTGGACACGGGTACGCAGCGCGAGGGTGTCGACCGTGCGGATGGAGCCCTGGTCGGCATAGCGCAGACCGGCCAGCCACTTGGCCGCCTCGAGGACGGCGCCCTGCGCGGCCATGACGCGCCCGGCCGAGAGAGAGGCGGCCGGCAGCGCGAGCGGACGGTCGAGACCCAGCGCCTTTCTGAGCGGCGCCTCGTACCCGCGGTGCAGGGCGAGGCGGTGCGCGAGGCAGGACCAGCAGGGCCCCTCGCCCGGCTGGAAGAAGGGTCCGATCCAGGGCTCGTAGCCGCACAGCCGGGTGAGCAGCCACGGCTTGCCCGCGGCCCGGTGCTCGGCGTCGACCATCTCCAGCTCGGGGGAGAGGTAGTCGTCGCACAGGACGAGGGTCAGGTCCGCGTTCGCTTCGGTCACGCCGAGACCACTGGCCAGGCCCGCGGCGAGCACCGGCTCGGGGTCGACGTCGCCGAGCGGCAGGATCCGCAGGCGTGTGTGGTGCAGCCCTGCCGCGGCCCGGGCGCCGTCCAGGCCGGCCAGGTCCCAGTACGCCTCGGCCGCCGGGTCGGAGGCCGGCGCCGCGAGGGCGGGATCGCAGAAGCGCAGCAGCCCGGCCTCGCTCAGCAGGCGCAGACCGTCCTCGACCTCCTCGCCGGTGAGGGCGGGCCCGGCGGCGTGCAGGATCTCGGCGAGCGACCGGGTGCCGTCGAGCAGCGGGACCAGGACGTCGGCGAGGACGCCGTGCAGGGTGGTCACGCCCTGCCGGGACACCAGGTACGTCGCCTCGCCGGGCACGGTCGCCGGACGGAGGTGGTGCCGGAAACCCACGAGGGGCGAGCCGTTCTGCCGTGCGGCCTGCCTGTGTCTTCGGGGGAGTCGCGACTCAGAGGTCATATCCAGGCCCCCGCGACCGCACCCTCGACGGCCGTGGGAGCCGATGCCTGCGTACCGAAGACCCCGCTGGACGCGCTCGGGCCGGTCCAGGTGAAGGACGCCAGCGGGTAGGTGTCGGCGGAGTGGTCAAGGCGCTTGACCACGAGGAGCGGATGAGCGGAGGCTGCTTCGGTGGTGCGCATCGAGCTGGTGACAAGAGCGGCACTGGCGTGACTCATCGCAGAATCCTCACTGACGTGGTCGGCTTGTGCTCCGATGGCCAGAATTCTTCGCGAAATCGATCGCTTCCGGACAGTGTCCGCGTCACCGGTGAAGGGTGAAGTTCTCACTCAATCGGAGCCCTCGCCTCCATCGGCGGCCGCCTTCAGCGGTTCCCACCAACTGCGGTGGTCGCGGTACCACTGAACGGTTTCGGCCAACCCCTGCTCAAAGCTCTTGCGCGGTTTGTAGCCAAGCTCCTCTCGGATCTTCGTGCAGTCCACGGAGTAGCGCCGGTCGTGGCCCTTGCGGTCCTCGACCTGTTCGACGCTCTCCGACCAGGTCGCGCCGCATGCGTCGAGCAGCAGACCGGTGAGTTCCTTGTTGGAGAGTTCCGTGCCGCCCCCGATGTTGTAGACCTCCCCTGCGCGGCCCTTGGTGCGGACGAGTTCGATGCCCTGGACATGGTCGTCGATGTGCAACCAGTCGCGGACGTTGCCTCCGTCGCCGTACAGCGGGACCTTCCGCTCGTCGAGGAGGTTGGTCACGAACAGCGGGATGAGCTTCTCGGGGAACTGGTGGTGCCCGTAGTTGTTCGAGCAGCGGGTGACACGGACGTCCATGCCATGGGTGCGGTGGTACGAGAGCGCGATGAGGTCGCTCGCCGCCTTCGACGACGAGTACGGCGAGTTGGGGCTCAGGGGGTGGCTCTCGGGCCAGGAACCCTCGTCGATCGACCCGTACACCTCGTCCGTCGAGACGTGCACGAAGACCTCGACGCCGGCCCGGTGCGCCGCGTCCACGAGCGTGTGCGTGCCGACCACGTTGGTGCGTACGAACTCGGCACCCCCGTCGATCGACCGGTCCACGTGCGACTCCGCCGCGAAGTGCACCACCTGGGCGTGCTCGGCCATCAGCTTCTCGACGAGGTCGGGGTCGCAGATGTCGCCCTGGACGAAGGAGAAGTCCGGATGGGTGCTGACCTCGTCGAGATTGGCGGGATTGCCCGCGTACGTCATCTTGTCGAGGACGGTGACCGAGACGTCGCCGGGGCCGTCGGGGCCGAGCACCGTACGCACGTAGTGCGAGCCGATGAAGCCGGCGCCTCCGGTCACCAGGATGCGGCTCGTCACGACGCGCTCCCCGCAGTGGTGTACCGGCTCTCGGGCACCGGCTTCCCGGCGTACCGGTTCATCGGCCTGATCGTGCCGGGCAGGTCCTCGAAGCCGAGTTCGTGGTACAGGCCGACGGCCTGCGGGGCGACGAACACGCTCATCCGCCCGCAGCCGAGCTCCATGAAGTGCTCGGTCATGTGGTGCACCAGGGAGCCGCCGATGCCACGACGGCGGTACTCGGGCAGGATGCACATGGCGATGCCGTAACCGGCGGACTTCGCGGAGGACCCCGGGTTGGGGAAGTTGGGCCTGATCTCGCCCGTGATCCCGGCTATGACCTTGCCCTCGTCCTCCACGACGAACGCGTAGAACGACGGATCGTTGGCGAGACGGTCCCGGGTCATCTCCTCACAGGCCTGCATCCAGTCCGTGGGGTGGGGGCCGTTGATGTCGTCGTGCATCTGCCGGCGGAGTTCGGTCAGGGCCTTGGCGTCGGCCGGCGTGGCGGGGCGGATCGGAAACATGGGGCGGTCTCCTTCTCAGGCTACGTGGGCGGTGAGCAACGGACGGTGGCGTGCCGCCACCTCGGTGACGTAGGCGCCGTAATCCGTGCCCACCATCTCCTCACCGAGGCGACGACACTGCTCGGGGGTGATGAAGCCGCGGTTGAGCGCGACCTCCTCGACGCAGGCGATCCACTCGCCCTGGCGCTGCTCGACCAGCTGGACGTACTGCGCCGCCTGGAGCAGCGAGTCGTGGGTGCCCATGTCCAGCCAGGCGAAGCCACGGCCGAGTTCGGTGAGGCGTGCCCGGCCCTGTGCCAGGTAGGCAAGGTTGACGTCGGTGATCTCCAGCTCGCCGCGCGCCGACGGGGAGAGGTTCTTCGCGATCCCGACCACGTCGCCGTCGTAGAGATAGAGACCGGTCACCGCGAGGTTGGACCGCGGGTGGCGGGGCTTCTCCTCCAGGGAGAGGAGCCGGCCGTCGGCGTCGATCTCCCCGATCCCGTACCGGTGCGGATCGCGCACCCGGTAGCCGAAGAGCGCGGCGCCGTCGAGCCGGCGCAGCGCGTCGTCGAGGAGCACCGAGAACCTCGGGCCGTGGAAGATGTTGTCGCCGAGCACCAGCGCGACCTGGTCGCCATCGATGAAGTCGGCCCCGATGACCAGGGCTTCGGCGATGCCGCGCGGCTGTTCCTGCTCGGCGTACTCGATGGTCAGACCGAGCCGTGAGCCGTCCCCGAGGAGGGTGCGGAAGCTGTCCGAGTGGTCCTTGGACGAGATCACCAGGATGTCCCTGATCCCGGCCAGCATCAGCACGGACAGCGGGTAGTAGATCATGGGCTTGTCGTAGACCGGCAGGATCTGCTTGGACAGCGCTCCGGTCAGCGGGCGCAGCCGGGTACCGCTGCCGCCGGCGAGAATGATGCCCTTCATCTCAGCCCGCCTTCCACTGCTGTTCGAGCCGGGTGCTCAGCTCGTACTGCGGGAGCAGGCCCCGCTCGGCGGCCTCGGCGAGGGTGGGCGCCACGGTGTCCCGCTCGGAGTAGACGGGCGTGATGTCCTCGGGGATCGGCAGGGCGAGCGCCGGGTCGGTGACCGAGATGGCCAGCTCGTGCTCGGGTACGTAGCTGCTGGTGACCATGTAGGACATGACCGTGTCGTCCTCGAGCGCGACGAACGCATGGCCGAGACCGACCGGGAAGTACATGGCACGGAAATCGTTCTGGTCCATCAGGACCACGTCCCAGGTGCCGAAGGTGGGTGAGCCGACCCGGATGTCCACGACGATGTCCAGGGCCGAACCCTTCGGGCAGTACACGTACTTGGCGCAGCCGGGCGGGGTCAGCGTGTAGTGCACCCCGCGCACCACACCGCGCTTGGAACGGCTGTGGTTGGTCTGGGAGACCGGGAAGCGCGCGTTGCCCGTGGCTTCGGTGTAGGCCGGTCCCTGGAACGGCGAGAGGAAGAGACCGCGCTCGTCGGGGAAGACGTCGGGGGTGAACTCGAGTGCGCCGGCGACGGCCAGTTCACGGGTCTTCATCACAGCACCTCCCGCAGCGCGGCGATGACCTTGTCCTGCAGGCCCTCGGAGAGCGACGGGTACATCGGCAGCGAGAAGATCTCCCCGGCCAGCTTCTCGGTCACCGGCAGCGAACCCTCGGCGTATCCGAGGTGCTTGAAGCCGGTCATGGTGTGCACCGGCCACGGGTAGCTGATGTTCAGGCTGATGTCGTACGCCTTGAGCGCCTCGATGATCCGGTCGCGCTCGGGGTGGCGGACCACGTACACGTAGTAGACGTGCGTATTGCCCTCGTTGACCTTGGGGAGCAGCAAATCGGTGTCGCCCAGGGCCTCCTGGTAGCGCTGGGCGACCCGCTGACGGCCGGCCACGTAGGCGTCGAGCCGGGTCAGCTTGCGGCGCAGGATCTCCGCCTGCACCTCGTCGAGCCGGCTGTTGTGGGCGGGGGTCTGGACCGTGTAGTAGACCTTCTCCATGCCGTAGTAGCGCAGCTTGCGCAGCTCGGCGTCGATGTCGTCGCGCGAGGTGACCACGGCACCGCCGTCGCCGTACGCGCCGAGCACCTTCGTCGGGTAGAAGGAGAAGGCGGCGGCGTCCCCGGTGGTTCCGGCGAGCCTGCCCTGCCGGGTCGCGCCGTGCGCCTGTGCGCAGTCCTCCAGGATCGCCAGACCGTGCCGGTCGGCAAGGGCCTTCAGCGGGTCGAGGTCCACGCACTGGCCGTAGAGGTGGACCGGAAGCAGCACCTTGGTGCTCTCGGTGATCGCCGCCTCCACCTGGCCGACGTCCATCAGGAAGTCGTCCTCGTTGACGTCGACGAAGACCGGTGTGGCCCCGGTGCCGTCGATCGCGACGACGGTGGGCGCCGCGGTGTTGGACACCGTGATGACCTCGTCGCCCGGGCCGACCCCGAGGGCCTGCAGGGCGAGCTTGAGCGCGTTGGTGCCGTTGTCGACACCGACGCAGTGACCGGCGCCGTGGTAGGCGGCGAACTCCTCCTCGAATCCCTTGACGCTGTCACCGAGCACCAGCGTGCCGGAGGAGAACACCTTCTCCACGGCTTCGAGTATGTCCTCGCGCTCGCTGTGGTACTCGGACAGGTAGTCCCATACGTAGGTGGTCATGCGCGTTCCTTCGTGTGTCGTCTTGGTGCGGCGGGCACGGATACGGGGGTACGGCGGTTCAGGGGCTCGGCGGTGCGGGGGCGAGGGCGGCCACCGTGCGTTCGAGGCCCTCGTCGAGAGGGACCCGCGGACGCCAGCCGGTCACCGAGCGGAACGGGGTGGAGTCGATGGTCACGCTCAGGAAGTCCGTCTCCGGAGCGTGCGCGGGCGGCTGTACCGAGACGACCGGGACCGGTGGCCTGCCGGTGCGGGCCGCGGCGTGCCGGGCCACCGTGCGGAACACGTCGCCCAGCGCGTCGCCGCGTCCGGCACCGAGCAGCCAGGTACGGCCGGCCAGCTCGGCGGGATGGTCCACGGCGGCGGCGAACGCGGCGGCGATGTCGGCGATGTGCACCAGGTCGCGGCGCACGGTGCCGTCGTGCCACAGCGTGATCTCCTGGCCCGCGAGCGCACGGCGGGCCATGGCGGCGACCACCCCGTGGTCGGCGGTGCCGGGTACGGTGCCCTCGCCGTAGACCGTGGGCAGTCTGAGGCCGACACCGCGGACCGCACCGGCGGCGCTTGCTTCGAGCAGCAGCCGTTCCGCGGCGAGCTTCTGCTCGTCGTACACCGTGCCCGGCAGATCGGGTTCGCTGCCGTCGAGGGGTTCGCGCGGCGGGGGGCCGACCTGTGAGGCGGCGCCCGCGTAGATCACCAGCGGCGGTCGGTCCGGGTCCGCGACGAGGTCCAGCAGGTCGCGCAGCACGCCGACGTTGACCCGCTCGCCGCCCGGTTCGGCGGCGGCCCGCCAGCCCCCCTCGCACAGCAGTGCGTGGATCACGACGTCCGCGTCCTTGACGGCCGCGGACAAGGCATCCCGGTCGGTGAGGTCGGCGGTCACCACCTCGACATCCGCACGGGCGCCGTGCGGAACGACGGCGGGGCGCCGGGCCACCGCGCGCAGGCGCAGCTCCTGCCCGGCGAGGGCGGCGAGCACGGCCGAGCCCACGAAGCCGGTGGCGCCGAGCACGGCCACCAGGGGCCGGTCGGTCGGTGCCGTTGTCATGCGGATGCCTCCCAGAGTGGCCGGATGGATGCGGCGATCGTGCAGCGGCCCGATCGGGCGCGACCGGAGCAGCGCTGGAGGCCGGCTCGTCCCGGGGGCGTACGGCGCGACTCGACCGGAGCTTGAGCCCGGATGCGTAGCGTCGGGTGCTGTCTCGCGCCCGACGGGCGCGATGTGGAGCGCCGTCCGCGCAGGCCGGCGTCCCGGCCACCGCTCACGCGACGGACACCGTTGCCTCCCCCGATGAAGTCGGAAGGAACCCTGAATGAGTACTGACAAACTCGCCGTAGGCGGCGACGCGGCCGCGGCGGGGAAGTCCCCGGGCGCGGCCACCCTGATCACCGGCCTGATCGCCTTCATGGCGGGGCTCGACAACCTGGTGGTCGTCACCGCGCTGCCCACCATCAGGGAGGAGCTCGGCGGCAGCCTGGAGCAGCTGGAATGGACGGTGAACGCCTACACCCTGACGTTCGCCGTCCTGATGATGTTCGGTGCCGCGCTCGGCGACAGGTTCGGGCGCCGCCGGATGTTCATCGCCGGTCTGCTGCTCTTCACGGCGGCCTCCGCCGCCGCCGCCCTCGCGCCGGGCATCGGTGAACTGATCGCCGCCCGTGCGGTCCAGGGCGCGGGTGCGGCCATCATCATGCCCCTCTCCCTCACCCTGCTCACCGCCGCCGTGCCCGCCGCGAAGCGGGGCGCCGCCCTCGGTGTCTACGGTGCGCTCAACGGTCTCG
This sequence comes from Streptomyces sp. NPDC058985, assembly GCF_042740985.1. NCBI lineage: Bacteria > Bacillati > Actinomycetota > Actinomycetes > Kitasatosporales > Streptomycetaceae > Streptomyces > Streptomyces sp. NPDC058985. The sequence goes on from NZ_JBHYJX010000065.1 coordinate 34,943, forward strand.
CCATCGCGGGCGGCCCGCTGATCGGCGGTGTGGTGACCCAGCACATCGCGTGGCAGTGGATCTTCTGGATCAATGTGCCGGTCGGTCTGCTGCTCGCCCCGGCGGCCTGGCGCGGTCTGGCCGAGAGCCGCGGACCCAACAGCCGTCTCGACCTGCCGGGCACCTTCCTCATCAGCCTCGGCATGCTCGGTCTGGTATTCGGCCTGATCCGTGCCAACGGCCACGACGGCTGGGGCTCCGCACAGGTCATCGTCCCGCTGGTGGGCGGTGCTCTCGTGGTGGTCCTCTTCGTCCTGTGGGAGCAGCGCACCAGTGCTCCGATGCTGCCCATGGGCATGTTCCGCAACCGGGCCTTCAGCGCCGTCAACGCGGGCGGTCTGCTGATGGGTGTCGGCATGTTCGGGGTCGTCTTCCTCATCACGCAGTTCATGCAGACCATCCAGGGGATGTCACCCACGGAGGCCGGTGTGCGGATGCTGGCGTGGACGGCCATGCCGCTGCTCGTGGCGCCCTTCGCGGGCATCATGTCGGACCGGATCGGCGGACGGCCCGTCGTGACTTTCGGTCTTACGCTGATGGCCCTCGCGTTCGCCTACTGGGCCCTCGTCATGAGCCCCGACGCGTCCTACCTCCTGCAGCTGCCCGGCTATCTCCTGGGCGGTGTGGGCATCGCCTGCTTCTTCGCCCCGCTGCTCAACCTGACGATGAGCTCCGTCGACGTCTCCGAGCAGGGCATCGCCTCCGGCGCCACCTCGGCCACCCGTGAACTGGGTGCGGCGCTCGGAGTGGCCGCGCTCGCCAGCGTGTTCACGCACAACGGCGGCTATGCGTCGGGCCAGGACTTCGTCGACGGCTTCGTGCCCGCCCTGTGGGTCGGCGCCGCGGCCGTGGCGCTCGCCGCGGTCGTGATGTTCTTCGCCCGCAGGCCCGAGGGCACGGGGACGCCGGCCGGTGCGGAACCGGTCGGCGCCGAGCTTGCCGGGGACGCGATCCCGGCACCCCAGCCGACCACCCGCTGACCTCCTCGTGAGCAGGCCCGCGGCCCATCAGGACGCCCCACGCGGTGGGCCGCCGGCCCGCGTCGAAACGACGCACACGTCATCCGTTCCCGCGCCACCGGCAGAAAGGCAGTAGCCAGACATGAGGGTTGTCTTCGCAAGTCTCGGAAACTACGGACACATATTTCCCCTGGTGCCGACCGCACAGGCGGCACATGCGGCCGGGCACGAGGTCTGGTTCGCCACCAGCGAGCAGTTCCACCCCATCGTCGAGAAGGCCGGCCTGCGCCCGGTCAGCGCGGGGATCACCGTCCCCGAGGCGTACATCGAGGCGGCCGGCGGCCAGGCAGCCCTCGACGCCATGGGCGGTGCCTCACAGGCCAGTGACGTGCCGCCCGAGGTACTCGCGGGCATGGGCGTCAAGGCCTTCTCCTCGCTGCTGCCGCGCAGCGTGTACGCGGACCTCACCCGTGCCTTCGACTCCATCAGCCCCGACCTCGTCGTCTACGAGATCTACAACCCGGGCGCGGCCTTCGCCGCCGTCGCGGCGGGGGTGCCCGCCCTGTGCCACGGCATCGGCCGGGTCTCCTACGACGAGACCATGGATCCGCTGTTCCAGAAGGAGCAGATCGCCACGGCGATCGACCTGGGGGTGGCCGACAAGCTCGGCCACAGCCGCACCTTCGGCAACCCGTTCATCGACATCTGCCCGCCCGCCGTGCAGAACCAGGGCTTCCTGGCCGAGGGCCTGGAGCTGATCCCGCAGCGGCCCGTCCCCTTCGCCGAGCCGGGTGAGCTGCCCGCGAGCGTCATCCAGGGCGAGGGCCCGCTGGTCTATCTCAGCCTCGGCACCGTGCTCGGTTCCGCCGAGCTCCTGCGTACCGCGATCGACGGTCTGCTGCCGCTCGACGTGCGGGTGCTCGTCGCCACGGGCCCGGTGGTCGACCCGTCCGCGCTCGGCGATCTGCCCGACCGGGTCGTCGCGCTTCCCTGGCTGCCGCAGGCCGAGGCGCTGCGGTACGCCACAGCGGCCGTCCACCACGGCGGCCAGGGCACCACGCTGGCGTCGCTCGTCGCAGGGGTGCCTCAGCTGATTCTGCCGCAGCCCGGCGACGGCCCCGGCAACGCCACCGCGGTGCGCGACACGGGGGTGGGCAGCTTCCTGCTGCCCGAGCAGGTGTCCGCCGACGCGGTCGAGGCCGAGATGCGCAAGCTCCTCGCCGACCCCGCGCACCAGGAGAGCGCCCGCAGGGTCGCCGCGGAGATCGAGACCCTGCCCGCGCCGGCCGAGACCGTCGCGCGGTTCGCCGAGTTCGTCCGCTGACCGCCCCTGGCGCGTAAGGTGCCCCGCGCTCGACGAGGAGCGCGGGGCACCTTACGTACGGCCCGGGTCTCAGGCCGTGGCGCGGATCCTGCCCATCGTTCGGGCGTACAACCGCGGTCCCAGCGCGCGCCACACCAGGCGCACGGGGGCGGGCAGACCGCCGAGGAGGATCGCGCGTTCGCGCTCGTCGGCGTCCTCCATCACCATGCCGAAGTACTTGAAGAGCTTCGTCTTGGGTGTGCTCATCACGAAGTGCTCGCCCAGCGCGCCGAACTCCTTCGCGGTGAGGAAGCGCTCGGCGAGGGGAAGGAGATGGGTCTCCTCGTCGTCGAGGTGTTCGACGATCACGGTGCGGTGCTCTTCGATCGCGGCGACGGCGAGGTCACGGGTCCGCGTGTCCGCCGCGGACGCCCAGGTGGCGACGAGGGCGGCGGCCGCGTCGAGGGTTTCGACCACCCGCTGGTGCTCGGCCTCCATACGGTGGACGACCTCGCGCTCCTCGGCGCCGACCCGCTTGAGCATCGGCGGCCAGAGGAGCTCGTCCTCCCCTTCGTGGTGGTTGATCAGACCGCTGCGCAGGTCGGCGAAGTGCTCGGCGAGTACGGCGGCGCGCTCGACGTCCCCGGGACCGACGGCGGCGATCAGCTCGCCGATCAGCCGCAGCTCCCGACGGAAGGCGCGGTGGACGATGACCATCTCCTGGGCGTCGAAACCGCCGAACTCGGTGCCGCTCGGGGGAGTCGGTGACGTGCCGGACGTGGACGAGGTCATGGGGGTCTTCCTCATCGGTTCGGGGACCCGGCCCGTCGGCCGGCTCCTTGGCTGTCCTTCGTCGGGGAAACGGAGCGAGAACAGTGATCTCCTCCAGTCTGCCCCGGGACGGCTCAAGTCTCGCTTGAGCCGTGGGCCCCGATCGTGCTCCAGAGCGGCTCGACCACGTTTGGCGATGCTCGGTCCGCACACGTTCCCGTCGCAACCAAGCCGAGAGAGGCCAGTATGCCCAGCAGCCACCACACAGTCGTGCAGCACTTCGTAGACATGATCAACAGCCATGACGTCAGCACCATGGCGGAGCACACGGCGCCCGGACACATCGACCACAACCCGGGGGTGGCCGACGGCATCGAGGCCAACCGGGCCTTCTGGACCCAGGTGTTCATCGCGTTCCCCGATCTGAAGGCCGAACTCCACGACGTCATCGCGGAAGGCGACCGGGTGGCCGCCCGTATCGAGTACACGGCGACCCACCAGGGCCCGTTCCTCGGCATACCGGCGACCGGGAACACGGTGAACTTCCAGTCCATCGACATCTGGCGGCTCGAAGACGGGCTGTTCGCCGAGCACTGGGACCAGCTGAACATGGACGACCTCTTCCGCCAGCTGGGCGTCACCCCGGCGGCTGCCTGAGACAGGTCCCGGCACCATACGCCGGCGCGGTGGACCCGGCGCCCGGTCAACCCCCCGAAGACCGTGTACCAGCTCAGCCCCGGACCAAGCCCCCCCCCCCCCCAGTATCATAT
>NZ_JBHYJX010000066.1:0-37215 GCF_042740985.1 Streptomyces sp. NPDC058985
GCCTTGGCCACGCACCCCGCCCGTCGGACCCGGCCCCCGGGGGCCTCAGCGCAGGAAGGGGTCCACCGCGATCGCGAGGAACAGCACCGACACGTAGGTGATGGACCAGTGGAAGAGCCGCATCTCCTTGAGCTTGCCGCCCGTGGCCTCGGCCTTGGCGCGGTTCTGCAGCCCGTGCGCCTCCCACAGCCACATGCCGCCCGCCACCAGGGCGACGGCCGTGTAGAACCAGCCGGTGTAGCCCAGCGGGGTCAGCAGCAGCGACACCACGACCATCACCCAGCTGTAGATGACGATCTGCCGTGCGACCACCTTGTTGGAGGCGATGACCGGAAGCATCGGCACGCCCACGCGCGCGTAGTCCTCCTTGACCTTCATGGACAGCGGCCAGTAGTGCGGCGGCGTCCAGAAGAACATCACCCCGAAGAGGATGACCGGCGCCCAGGACATCGAGTTGGTCACGGCCGACCAGCCGATGAGCACCGGGAGGCAGCCGGCGATGCCGCCCCAGACGATGTTCTGCGAGGTGCGGCGCTTGAGGATCATCGTGTAGACGACCACGTAGAAGAGGAGCGCGCCGAGGGAGAGCCAGGCCGACAGCCAGTTGACGGTGAGGCCGAACAGCAGGGTGGAGACGACGGCCAGGGTGATGCCGAAGACGAGGCATTCCACCGGGCTGACCATGCCGGTCACCAGGGGGCGCTGGGAGGTGCGGTCCATCAACGCGTCGATGTCGCGGTCGATGTACATGTTCAGCGCGTTCGCGCCGCCGGCCGAGAGGTAGCCGCCGACGCAGGTCAGCAGCACCAGACCCAGATCCGGAACACCCTGTTCGGCGAGGAACATCACCGGAACGGTGGTGATCAGCAGAAGCTCGATGATCCGCGGCTTGGTCAGCGCCACGAACGCCTTGACACGGGCCCCGAACGGCCGGTGACTCGGGCTCTGGCTCGTCCCGATTACCCCCGCAGGACGGGATTCAACGGCCGTCACGCACACCCCTGACAGAGACATCCCAGCAAGCCCGACCGTGTGAAGTGGCGGTAAAGGCTCGCGCGTACCACGCCACTTTAGACGTTGCCCATACCTCGGCCTTCGCGGGGGTGGGGTCGTGTTGGAAGGGGTGCTCCGACGTGCGTTCGGAGAGTCGATTGAGCAGTCAGATGAGCGGCGCCGTATTCACATGCCGAATGCCGTTTCGCCCAGTCGGCAGGCGGATCGAGAAGAGTCCCGGCAGTCTGGATTCCAGCGGAAAAACGCACGTACTTACGGGGGTAGGCTCGACAGCGGCCGGCCGGTCTCACGGACGCGCCGGCAGCCGGTGGGCGCCCACGCGCACCGGCATCCGACATGTGGAGAGGAGCCCTGACTCAGGGTGAGCACCAAGCCGACCACCACAGACCTCGAGTGGACCGAACTGGACCAGCGGGCCGTGGACACCGCCCGCGTCCTGGCCGCCGATGCCGTACAGAAGGTTGGCAACGGCCATCCGGGTACGGCGATGAGCCTGGCGCCCGCCGCCTACACCCTCTTCCAGAAGGTGATGCGGCACGACCCCGCCGACGCGAACTGGGTCGGACGCGACCGCTTCGTGCTGTCCGCCGGCCACTCGTCCCTGACCCTCTACACCCAGCTGTACCTGGCCGGCTTCGGCCTGGAGCTGGCGGACCTGGAGTCCTTCCGCACCTGGGGCTCCAAGACCCCCGGGCACCCGGAGTACGGCCACACCACGGGCGTGGAGACGACGACCGGCCCGCTGGGCCAGGGTGTCGCCAACGCGGTGGGCATGGCGATGGCGGCCCGCTACGAGCGCGGTCTGTTCGACCCGGAGGCCGCCGAGGGCACCTCCCCGTTCGACCACTTCATCTACTGCATCGCCGGTGACGGCTGCCTCCAGGAGGGCATCTCCGCCGAGGCGTCCTCGCTCGCGGGCCACCAGCAGCTCGGCAACCTGGTCCTGCTGTGGGACGACAACCACATCTCCATCGAGGGTGACACGGAGACCGCCGTCTCCGAGGACACCTGCAAGCGCTACGAGGCGTACGGCTGGCACGTGCAGCGCGTCGCCCCGAAGCCGGACGGGGACCTGGACCCGAACGCGCTCTACGACGCCATCGAGGCGGCGAAGAAGGTCACCGACCGGCCGTCCTTCATCGCCATGCGCTCGATCATCGCCTGGCCCGCCCCGAACGCGCAGAACACCGAGGCGGCGCACGGCTCGGCGCTCGGCGACGAGGAGGTCGCGGCCACCAAGCGCGTCCTCGGCTTCGACCCGGAGAAGTCCTTCGAGGTCTCCGACGAGGTCATCGAGCACACCCGCGGCGCCCTGGAGCGCGGCCAGGCGGCCCGCGCCGTGTGGGAGAAGGCCTTCCAGCAGTGGCGGGACAACAACCCCGACCGCGCCGCCGAGTACGAGCGGGTCGCCAGGGGCGAGCTGCCCAAGGGCTGGGAGGAGAAGATCCCGGTCTTCGAGACGGGCAAGGGCGTCGCCACCCGCGCCGCGTCCGGCAAGGTGCTCCAGGCGCTCGGCGCCTTCGTGCCCGAGCTGTGGGGCGGCTCGGCCGACCTGGCCGGCTCGAACAACACGACGATCGACAAGACGTCCTCCTTCCTCCCGGCGGGCAACCCGCTGCCCGAGGCGGACCCGTACGGCCGCACCATCCACTTCGGCATCCGCGAGCACGCGATGGCCGCGGAGATGAACGGCATCGCGCTGCACGGCAACACCCGCATCTACGGCGGAACGTTCCTGGTCTTCTCCGACTACATGCGCAACGCCGTCCGCCTGTCGGCGCTGATGCACCTGCCGGTGACGTACGTGTGGACGCACGACTCCATCGGTCTCGGCGAGGACGGCCCGACCCACCAGCCGGTCGAGCACTTGGCCTCGCTGCGCGCCATCCCGGGCCTGAACGTGGTCCGTCCGGCGGACGCCAACGAGACGGCGATCGCCTGGCGCGAGATCCTGCGCCGCTGGACGAAGGAGTTCGGCAAGGGCCAGCCGCACGGTCTGGCGCTGACCCGCCAGGGCGTGCCGACGTACGAGCCCAACGAGGACGCGGCCAAGGGCGGCTACGTGCTGTTCGAGGCCGACGGAGGCGACGCCGAGGTCGTGCTCATCGCCACCGGCTCCGAGGTCCACGTCGCCGTGGAGGCCCGCGAGCGGCTCCAGGCCGACGGTGTGCCCACGCGCGTGGTGTCGATGCCGTCCGTCGAATGGTTCGAGCAGCAGGACCAGGGGTACCGGGACAGCGTCCTGCCCCCGTCCGTACGCGCCCGTGTCGCGGTGGAGGCCGGTATCGGTCTGACGTGGCACAAGTACGTGGGAGACGCCGGCCGCATCGTCTCGCTGGAGCACTTCGGTGCCTCGGCCGACGGCAAGGTGCTCTTCAAGGAGTTCGGCTTCACCGCCGAGAACGTGGCCGACGCCGCGCGGGAATCCCTCGCCGCGGCCCGGCGCTGACGCCCGTATACGACACGTAGGAGATGCAATTTCCATGACAGACGCACTCAAGCGCCTCTCCGATGAAGGCGTGGCGATCTGGCTGGACGACCTGTCCCGCAAGCGGATCACGTCCGGCAACCTCGCCGAGCTGATCGACCAGCAGCACGTCGTGGGCGTCACCACCAACCCGTCGATCTTCCAGAAGGCGATCTCTCAGGGCGACGGCTACGACCAGCAGCTCGCCGACCTCGCGGTGCGCGGGGTCACGGTCGAAGAGGCCGTCCGCATGATCACGACGGCGGACGTCCGCGACGCCGCCGACGTTCTGCGCCCGGTCTTCGACAACACCGGCGGCAAGGACGGCCGGGTCTCCATCGAGGTGGACCCGCGCCTGGCGCACAACACCCACGCCACGGTCGCCGAGGCCAAGCAGCTGGCCTGGCTGGTGGACCGGCCAAACACCTTCATCAAGATCCCGGCCACCGAGGCGGGCCTGCCGGCCATCGCCGAGACCATCGGTCTGGGCATCAGCGTCAACGTCACGCTGATCTTCTCGCTGGAGCGGTACCGCAAGGTCATGGACGCCTTCCAGACCGGTCTGGAGAAGGCCAAGGAGCGCGGCCTGGACCTCTCGCAGATCCACTCCGTGGCGTCCTTCTTCGTGTCCCGCGTGGACACCGAGATCGACAAGCGGATCGACGCGCTCGGCACCGACGAGGCCAAGGCCGCGCGCGGCAAGGCCGCCGTCGCCAACGCCCGGCTCGCCTACCAGGCGTACGAGGAGCTGTTCTCCACCGACCGCTGGGCGGCCCTGGAGAAGGCCGGCGCCAACAAGCAGCGTCCGCTGTGGGCGTCGACCGGCGTGAAGGACAAGGCGTACAGCGACACCATGTACGTCACCGACCTGGTCGCGCCGAACACGGTCAACACCATGCCGGAGGCCACCCTGGCGGCCACCGAGGACCACGGCGAGATCACCGGCGACACCGTCGCCGGCACCTACGAGCAGGCCCGCGCCGACCTCGACGCGGTCGAGAAGCTCGGGATCTCCTACGACGAGGTGGTCCAGCTCCTGGAGGACGAGGGCGTCGAGAAGTTCGAGGCGTCCTGGAACGACCTGCTCAAGTCCACGGAGGCGGAGCTCAAGCGCCTCGCTCCCTCGAAGGGCTGAGAATTGTCAAGCAGCAACCCGCTGCGTGACCCCGCAGACCGACGGCTCCCGCGTATCGCGGGGCCGTCGGGTCTGGTCATCTTCGGCGTCACCGGCGACCTCTCCCGCAAGAAGCTCATGCCCGCCGTGTACGACCTCGCCAACCGGGGTCTGCTGCCGCCGGGCTTCTCGCTCGTCGGATTCGCCCGCCGCGACTGGGAACACGAGGACTTCGCCCAGGTCGTGCACGACGCCGTCAAGGAACACTCCCGCACGCCGTTCCGCGAGGAGGTCTGGCAGCAGCTCATCCAGGGGATGCGCTTCGTCCAGGGCACCTTCGACGACGACGAGGCCTTCGAGCGGCTGCGCGGCACCATCGAGGAGCTGGACAAGGCCCAGGGGACGGGCGGCAACTTCGCCTTCTACCTCTCGGTGCCGCCGAAGTCCTTCCCGGTCGTCATCCAGCAGCTGAAGAAGCACGGGCTGGCCGACCAGTCGAGCGGTTCCTGGCGCCGCGCGGTGATCGAGAAGCCGTTCGGCCACGACCTCGAGTCGGCCGAGGAACTGAACTCCATCGTCCACGAGGTCTTCGGCTCCGACCAGGTCTTCCGCATCGACCACTACCTGGGCAAGGAGACCGTCCAGAACATCCTGGCGCTGCGGTTCGCCAACACGATGTTCGAGCCGATCTGGAACCGGTCCTACGTGGACCACGTGCAGATCACGATGGCCGAGGACATCGGCATCGGCGGCCGGGCCGGCTACTACGACGGCATCGGCGCCGCGCGCGACGTCATCCAGAACCACCTCCTCCAGCTGCTCGCGCTGACCGCCATGGAGGAGCCCGCCTCCTTCGACGCGGACGCGCTGGCCGCCGAGAAGACCAAGGTGCTCGGCGCGGTCCGGCTCCCGAAGGACCTGGGCCGGGACACCGTGCACGCCCAGTACGCGGCCGGGTGGCAGGGCGGCGCGAAGGCCGTCGGCTACCTGGAGGAAGAGGGCATCGACCCCAAGTCGAAGACCGACACCTACGCCGCGATCAAGGTCGGCATCGACAACCGCCGCTGGGCGGGCGTCCCCTTCTACCTGCGCACCGGCAAGCGCCTGGGCCGCCGCGTCACCGAGATCGCGGTCGTCTTCCAGCGGGCCCCGCACTCCCCCTTCGACACGACGGCCACCGAGGAGCTGGGCTCGAACGCGATCGTCATCCGCGTCCAGCCCGACGAGGGCGTCACGGTCCGCTTCGGCTCCAAGGTGCCGGGCACGTCGATGGAGATCCGGGACGTGTCCATGGACTTCGCGTACGGCGAGTCCTTCACGGAGTCCAGCCCGGAGGCGTACGAGCGACTGATCCTGGACGTGCTGCTCGGCGACGCGAACCTCTTCCCGCGCACGGAGGAGGTCGAGCTGTCCTGGAAGATCCTCGACCCGATCGAGGTGTACTGGGACCAGCACGGCACCCCGGCCCAGTACCCGGCCGGCACCTGGGGCCCCGTCGAGGCCGACGACATGCTGGAGCGAGACGGACGGAGCTGGCGCCGCCCATGAAGACGGACCTCACGGACACCACGGCCAGCAAGATCAACAAGGCGTTGGTCCTCGGCCGCCGGGCCATCGGCACCCCGGCCATCGGCATGGTGCTGACGCTGGTCATCGTCACCGACGAGGAGAATGCCTACGACGCGCTGAAGGCCGCGAGCGACGCCGCGCACGAGCACCCCTCGCGCACGCTCGTCGTCATCAAGCGCGTCTCGCGCTCACCCCGGGACCGCACCAGGTCACGGCTGGACGCCGAGGTGCGCCTCGGCGCCGACGCGGGCACCGGCGAGACGATCGTGCTGCGGCTGTACGGCGACGTCGTCGACCACGCCCAGTCGGTGGTCCTGCCGCTGCTGCTGCCGGACGCGCCGGTCGTGGTGTGGTGGCCGGTGAACGCGCCGCTGGACCCGGCCCGGGACCCGCTCGGCGCCCTCGCCCAGCGCCGGGTCACCGACACCTACGCCTGCGAGGAGCCGGTCCGGGAGCTGGCGGCCCGTGCCGACGCCTACGCGCCGGGCGACACCGATCTGTCGTGGACCCGCATCACGCCGTGGCGCTCGATGCTGGCGGCGGCCCTGGACCAGGTCGACTGCCAGGTGCAGGCGGTCGAGGTGGAGGGCGAGGAGTTCAACCCGAGCTGCGAGCTGCTGGCCATGTGGCTGGCGGACCGGCTCGACGTGCCGGTGAAGCGTTCCGCGTCGAGCGGTCCGGGGCTGACGGCGGTCCGGATGGACACCGACTGCGGTCCGGTCGTCCTGGACCGGGCCGACGGGTCGCTGGCGAACCTGTCGATCCAGGGCCAGCCGTCCCGCGCCGTGGCGCTCAAGCGCCGCGACACGGCCGAGCTGATCGCGGAGGAGCTGCGGCGCCTCGACCCGGACGACACCTACGCCTCGGCGCTGCGCTACGGGGTGGAACGGCTGAACGCCCCGGCCAAAGGAGGCCCCGACGGCCGGGAGGGCGCCGTCGCGGTCGCCGCTCCCGTCGAAACGGTCGCGAAGGCCCGCGCGAAGGACGCGGCGCAGGAGAAGACACCGGTGAGGAAGGCGGCGGCGAAGTGAGCGAGACTCCTCAGCTGGTCGTGCACCGCGACAAGGAGCTGATGGCCGAGGCCGCCGCGGCTCGCCTCATCACGAAGATCGTGGACGCGCAGGCCTCCCGGGGCAGCGCGTCCGTGGTCCTCACCGGCGGTCGCAACGGCAACGGCCTGCTCGCGGCGCTCGCCGGGTCCCCGGCCCGGGACGCGATCGACTGGAGCCGCCTCGACCTGTGGTGGGGCGACGAGCGCTTCCTGCCCGAGGGCGACCCGGAGCGCAATGTCACCCAGGCGCGGCAGGCGCTGCTGGACTCGGTGCCGCTGGACCCGGAGCGGGTGCACGCGATGCCGGCGTCCGACGGCCCGCACGGCGCCGACGCGGAGGCATCCGCGGAGGCGTACGCGCGGGAGCTGGCCGAGGCGTCCGTCCCCGAGAACCACGCCGCGGTGCCGTCCTTCGACGTCCTGCTGCTGGGCGTCGGCCCGGACACGCACGTCGCCTCCCTGTTCCCGGAGCACCCGGGCGTGCGGGAGACGGAGCGCACGGTGATCGGCGTCCACGGCTCCCCCAAGCCGCCGCCCACCCGCGTCTCGCTCACCCTGCCCGCGATCCGCGCGGCCCGCGAGGTGTGGCTGCTCGCGGCGGGCGAGGACAAGGCGAACGCGGTCGCGATGGCCCTGTCGGGCGCGGGCGAGATCCAGGCCCCGGCGGCCGGCGCGAAGGGCCGCGCCCGCACCCTGTGGCTGCTGGACTCGGCGGCGGCGTCGCAGTTGCCGAGGTCGCTGTACCCGCCGGCATCGGCGTAAGCCGGCCCGTCCGGCGTTGAGGGGCGGGGCGGAAGAATCCGCCCCGCCCCTCACTTCACCGACCCCGCCATGACCCCCTGCACGAAGTGCCGCTGGAAGGCGAAGAACACGACCACCGGCACGACGAGCGACAGGAAGGCCCCCGGCGCCAGCACGTCGATGTTGCTCCCGAACTGCCGGATCTGCGACTGGAGTTCCACGGTCAGCGGCTGCGCCGAGCTGTCCGCGAACAGCAGCGCCACCAGCATGTCGTTCCACACCCACAGGAACTGGAAGATGGCGAGGCTGGCGATGGCCGGCCGCCCCACCGGCAGCACCAGGCGGATGAAGATCCGCCACTCGGTGCCGCCGTCCATGCGGGCGGCCTCCAGCATCTCCTTGGGCATCTCGGCGAAGTAGTTCCGCAGCAGGAACACCGCGAACGGCAGCCCGTACGCCACGTGGAACAGCACCACGCCCGGGATGGTCCCGAACAGCCCCAGCTGCCCGAAGAGCTTGGCGACCGGCAGCAGCCCGATCTGCACGGGCACCACCAGCAGCGCCACGACGATCAGGAAGACCGCCTCGCGCCCCGGGAAGTCCAGCCACGCGAAGGCGTACCCGGCGAGCGCCCCGACGACCACGACGAGCACCGTCGTCGGCACGGAGATCAGCACCGTGTTCCAGAAGGCCTGGGTGATGCCCGAGTTGCCCAGCAGCGCCGAGTAGTTGTCGAGGGACAGTTGCCCGGGACTGGCCAGCGCCGTCCACCAGCCGCCCTCCGCCGTCTCCTCGGCCGACCGGAGAGAGGAGAGGAAGAGCCCGGCCAGCGGCGTCATCCACACGAGACCGACGAGCACCAGGAAGGCCTGGACGACTCCGTTGCCCAGATACCGCCGGACGGCGTTCATCGCTGACTCCTCATCGCTGACTCCTCTTGAAGCGGCGGACGTTGAAGACCATGGCCGGGACGACGAGCAGCAGGAGCAGTACGCCCAGCGCACTGCCGAGCCCCTGGTTGTTGCCGCCGCCGAACGACACCAGCCACATCTGCGTCGCGAGCACCGTCGCGTCCTCCTGCACAGGCCCGGGCGCGATGATGTAGACGAGATCGAAGACCTTCATCACGTTGATGACGAGGGTGATGAAGACGACCGTGAGCACCGGCGCCAGCAGGGGCACGGTGATCCGCCGGAAGATCTGCCACTCGTTCGCGCCGTCCATCCGCGCCGCCTCCAGCGCGTCGCGCGGCAGCGACGACAGGCCGGCGCCGATCAGCACCATCGCGAACCCGGTCCAGATCCACAGGTACGCCCCGATGATCGCGGGCGTGACCAGCGCGGGCCCGAGCCAGGAGACGCCCTCGTAGGGCGGCGCGAAGTTCGAGGCGGGCAGCTCGACGGCGTACGAGCCGTCGGCCAGCGACTGGAAGCGGAAGGAGCCGTCGGAGGCGGTGGTCGCGGTGGCGACCGTACGTCCGTCGCGCACGGCCTCGACCGTCATTCCGGGCAGCCCGCTCTCGCGCCGGTCCACCCTGCCCTGCTCCCCTCCCCCGCCGGGCGTGAAGTCCAGGTAGACGACGCCGCTCACCTCACCGGGGGCCGCCTCGCGCCCGGCCGCGCCGTACGCCGGCTCCGTGCCGGACGGCAGGTCGTCGGGCAGCACTCCGACGAGGCCGAGCGCCACGGTGTCGCCGGGGGACACGCCGGCGCTCGTCCGGTACGCGCCGTCCGCCGCCTTGACCAGGCCGCCGTCCTGTCCCTCGCGCGCCCGCGCGGTCGGATAGGAGGCGGTGTCGGCGAAGGCGTCGTGGACACCGGTCACGGCGGCGTTGAGGACGCCCTTGTCCGGGTCGTGGTCGTAGGCGAGCCGGAAGATGATGCCGGCGGCGAGGAAGGACACCGCCATCGGCATGAAGAGCAGCAGCTTGAAGGCGGTGGCCCAGCGCACCTTCTCGACCAGGACGGCGAGGATCAGACCGAGGCCGGTCAGCAGCGTGGGTGCGATCACGACCCAGATCGCGGTGTTGCGGATGGCCTTGAGGGTGGCCGGGTCGCGGAACATCTCGGTGTAGTTCTCGCCGCCCACGAAGCGCGTCCCCGAGGCGTCGAAGAAGCTGCGGCCGACGGAGAACAGCACGGGGTAGACGACGAGCGCGCCGAGCAGCAGCAGCGCGGGGAGGACGAAGAGCAGGGCGACGGCCGCCCGGCGCCGCCGGGGGCGCCGCAGCGGCGCCGGTCCGGGGGCGGCGGGCGGGCTCGCCTCTTTCACCAGGGTCGAGGTCATGACCGGTCAGCCCTTGTAGGCCTTGGCCGCCGCGGCCTCCAGCTGCGCGGCGGTCGCCTTCGGGTCGGACGGGTCGCGCAGGAAGTCCTGGAGGATCTTCCACTCGCCCGTGCCCTTGGTGCCGCCGAAGGCCGCCGGTGCCTGGTCGGACATGTCGAAGCGGACCGAGTCCCCGGCGTCCACCAGGGACTTGGCGGTGGCCCTGCTGACGTCGTCGCCGTAGGAGGCGAGGTCGAGCTTCTTGTTCGGGGAGAGGAAGCCGCCCGCCTCGGCCCAGACGGCCGCGGCCTCCGGCGTCGCGAGGTACTCCAGGAGCGCCGTGCCGGCCTTGGAGTTCTTGCCGTCCTTGAGGACGACGGCCGCGTCACCGCCGCTGACCACCGGCGCCTCACCGCCGGCGACCGCGGGGAACGGGAAGAAGTCGGCGTCCTTGCCGATCTCCTTGCCGAACTGGTCCTTGGCGACCCCGGCGACGAAGTCGCCCTCGTAGACCATGCCGGCCTCGGGCTTCGGGCCGAAGACCTTCTCCACGGAGCCCGGGAAGTCGGTGTTCAGGGCGCCCTGCCGGCCGCCCTCGATGAGCTGCTTGTCCTTGAAGAGCTTGCCGAGGGTGGTGAGCGCCTCGACCACACTGGCGTCGGTCCACTTCAGTTCGTGGGCGGCCAGGGCGTCGTACTTCTCCGGTCCCGCCTGGGAGAGGTAGACGTTCTCGAACCAGTCGGTCAGCGTCCAGCCGTCCTGCCCGGCGACCGAGAAGGCGGCGAGCCCGGAGTCGGAGACGGTCTGCCCGGCCTTCAGCATCTCGTCGTAGGTCTTCGGCGGCTCGACCCCGGCCTGGGCGAGGGCGTCGGGGCTGAACCAGACGGTCGACTTGTGGGCGGCCTTGAAGTAGAGGCCGTAGAGGGTGCCGTCGACGCTGCCGTACGACTTCCAGACGTCGGCGAAGTTGCCGTCAACGGACTGCTGGGCCGTCTTGGACAGCGGCTTCAGCCAGCCCTTCGCGGCGAACTGCTGGAGGACGCCGACCTGCGGGACCATCACGACGTCGGGGGCGTTGCCGCCCTCGATCTTGCTGCCGACGACGGTGGAGACGTTGTCGCCGGTGGAGACGAACGAGGTCTTGGCGCCGGTCTTCTCGGTGAAGGCGTCCAGCACCTTCTGGAAGTTCTCCTGTTCGGTGCCGGACCAGACCCCGGCGACGGTGACGGACTGGCCGCTGAGCGCCTTGTCGCCGCCGCCGGCCGAGACGGGTCCGCCGCCGCCGCAGGCGGTCGCGCCGAGGGCGAGTACGAGGGCGGTGCAGCCGGTGAGCAGGGTGGAACGTCGTCGCATCATCGTTGATGTCCCTTCGAGGGGTGGGCGGAGCAAGGTCAGAGGTCGGCGATCCACCAGGCGGCGGTGGAGCCGGGCAGGGAGCCGTCCGGGCAGGGGCCGCTGCTGAGCAGCGGGGTGCCGGGGACCGGCGCGGGCGTGGGGGCGGTGCCGAAGTTGACGGCGCAGACCAGTCCGTCGCCGCGGACGAACGCGAGGACGCCGGGTGGGGTGTCCAGCCAGCGCAGGGTGCCCTCCCCCAGCTGGGGCAGGTCGCCCCGGAGCTGGAGGCCGTCGCGGTAGAGGTGCCAGAAGGAGCGGGTGTCGGCGAGGGCGCGGTCGGTGGCGTACTCGGCGAAGTACTCCGGCTGCGGCAGCCAGGGCTTGGCGCTCCCGTCACCCGAGGTGAAGCCGAACGGGGACGCCTGTCCCGACCAGGGCAGCGGCACCCGGCAGCCGTCACGGACCCGGGCCCGGCTGCCGGTGCGGTGGAAGATCGGGTCGGTGAGCACGTCGTCGGGCAGGTCGACGACCTCGGGCAGGCCCAGTTCCTCGCCCTGGTAGATGTACGCGGCCCCGGGCAGCGCCAGCATCAGCAGGGCGGCGGCGCGGGCGCGGGCGGTGCCGAGTCCGCTGCCGTCGGTGGCGGGTTCGCCGTAGCGGGTGACGGTGCGGACCTGGTCGTGGTTGTTGAGGACCCAGGTGACCGTGGAGCCGGTCCCGGCGATGTCCTGCATGGCCTCGGAGATGACCTTGCGGAACGCGTCGGGGTCCCAGGGGGCGCCGAGCAGGTCGAAGAAGAAGGCCTGGTGGAGTTCGTCGGGGCGGACGTAGCGCGCGTGTTCGCGGGCCGACGGGACGGACACCTCGCCGACCAGGAGGCGTTCGCGGCCGTCGCGGTCGGCGTACTCCTTGCACACCGCGCGCCACTGGCGCCACACGTCGTGCACCTCGGGCTGGTTCCAGGCGAGCGGGTTGACCGAGTCGCGGGTGCGGGCGTCGGCCTCCGGGTCCGGGGAGTCCGGCAGGTCCGGGTGCTTGTAGAGGCCGGCGGCGACATCGATGCGGAAGCCGTCGACCCCGCGGTCCAGCCAGAAGCGGAGTATCCGGTCGAACTCGGCGGCGACCTCGGGGGTGCGCCAGTTCCAGTCCGGCTGCTCGGGCGTGAACATGTGCAGGTACCACTGGCCGGGCCGGCCGTCGGACTCCGTCACGCGGGTCCAGGCCGGGCCGCCGAACATGGCGTGCCAGTTGTTGGGCGGCTCGTCGCCGTCCGGGCCGCGGCCGTCGGCGAAGTGGAAGCGGGCGCGGGCCGGGCTGCCGGGCTCGGCGGCCAGCGCCTCGCGGAACCACGGGTGCTCGCTGGAGCAGTGGTTGGGGACGATGTCCAGCAGCACCCGGACGCCGAGGCGCCGGGCGGCGGCGACCAGCGCGTCGAACTCGTCGAGGTCGCCGAAGAGCGGGTCGACACCGCGGTAGTCGGCGACGTCGTAGCCGTGGTCGTGCTGCGGCGACGGGTAGAAGGGGCTCAGCCAGATCCCGTCCACGCCGAGCTTGCGCAGGTACGGCAGTCCGGCCCGGACCCCGGCGAGATCGCCGACCCCGTCGCCGGTGCTGTCGAGAAAGCTGCGGACGTAGACCTGGTAGATCACCGCGTCACGCCACCAGTGGTGCCTGTTCACCCCGGAACCTGTCTGTAGAGGGGGCCGCTGTTATGCATGCATGTTAGGTAGCGGCATCGCGCAGGTGTCAACGAAGGAAACAGAGACTACTGAGCAGTTGGGCTTTATATGCTGACTTTTCACCCCAGCACAGGCACAGATGAGACGTCGGCGTTACTTAACACGTAACTAGGAGAGGGCAGCCAGCTCGCGTGCCAGTCGCCGCACCGCCGCCTCGGGCGTCTGCCGCCCCGTCATCGCGTCGTGCACGACCGCCTGCACGGCCAGGCTGACCTGGTCGTAGCGCGGGCTCTTGGGGCGCGGGGCGGCGGCGAGCACGCTCTCGCGCAGGGTCGGCAGATACGGGAACGCCTCGACGAGCCGGGGGTCCTCGTAGAGGTCGGCCCGTACGGGCGGCAGCGCGCCGCGCGTGAGGACCTGGCGCTGGACGCGCTCGCTGGTCAGGTACGCGATGAGGCGCGCGGCCGAGTCGGGGTGCCGGGCGTGGGTGCCGACGGCGAGGTTGGAGCCGCCAAGGACGCTCGCGCCGGGCCCGTCGGGGCCGGGCAGCGGCACCGCGCCGACCTTTCCGGCGGTCTTCGAGTCCTGGGCGGAGGCGCCCACGTAGGCGTAGGGCCAGTTGCGCAGGAAGAGCAGGCGGCCGTCCTGGAAGGCCTGCTTGGACTCCTCCTCCTTGTAGGTCAGCGCGTCCCTGGGTATCCATCCCTCGCGCACCCCGCGGGCCAGGAACCCGATGCCCTCGCGGGCCGCCGCCGAGTCCACGGTGACACGTTGGCCCTCGTCGCCGAGGATGCTGCCGCCGGCCGAGTAGACGGCCTCGGCCGCGTTGACGGTGAGGCCCTCGTAGGGCAGGAACTGCCCCGCGTAGCCGTCGAGCCCGTGCTTCGGGGCGAGGGTCTCGGCGTACCGCTCCAGCTCGGCCCAGGTGCGCGGCGGCGGGACGCCCTCCGCGGCGAGGACGTCCTTGCGGTAGAGGAGGAGACCGGCGTTGGTGACGTACGGGACGGCGTACAGCCGCCCGTCGTAGGTGGCGGTGTCGACGACCGGCGGCAGGAAGGTGCCGAGCGGGAAGCGTTCGCGCGGCAGCGGGCGTATCCAGCCCGCGGCGGC
Source organism: Streptomyces sp. NPDC058985 (assembly GCF_042740985.1). NCBI lineage: Bacteria > Bacillati > Actinomycetota > Actinomycetes > Kitasatosporales > Streptomycetaceae > Streptomyces > Streptomyces sp. NPDC058985. The sequence continues at coordinate 14,346 of NZ_JBHYJX010000066.1, forward strand.
GAACTCGGAGGTCCAGTTGACGTCGATGTTGAGGACGTCGAAGCGGTGCCGGTCGCCGTCGCGCAGGTCGGTGGCCATCTGCGCGCGGGTCTCGTCGGCGGAGTCGGGCAGTTCGACGAGGGTGACCTTCTCGTCGGGATGGTCGCGGTTCCAGCCCTCCAGCAGCGGGCCGAGGTAGCCGGTGAGGTCACCGGCGGTGGCCAGGGTGAGCGGCCCGCGCCCGCTCCCGGCACCCACGTCGGCGCGGGCACCCGAGGCGACGTAGCCGGTGAGGAGCACCACGAGGACGAGAAGGCCCCTACCGGCGGCGTGGATCCACCGCATAGGTTCCTCCCTGTACACCCTCGTACACCGGTCAGGGGCCATGTATACCTGTTAGGTATGCGCGATACTAGGGCCTGGAGCACATGTGACCAGAAGGGAAGGACGGCTGAGTGCGCCTGCACCTTCTGGCCCTTCTGGCCCGCGGACCGGCCCACGGCTACGAGCTGAAGCAGGACCTTGAGCAACTGCTGGGCTCCGCGTACCCTCAGCCGAACGTCGGCCAGATCTACGTCACCCTCGGCCGCCTCGAGAAGACGGGACTGATCGAGGGCGAGGACATCGAGCAGTCGAGCCGGCCCAACAAGAAGGTCTACCACCTCACCGACGCCGGGCGCGACGAGCTGCGGGCCTGGTACGAGGAGACGGCGGACGAGCCGCGGGTGCGGGACGAGTTCTTCATGAAGCTCGCCCTGGCTCCGCAGACGGGGCTCGCCGACCAGGTCGCCCTCATCAACAAGCAGCGGCGGCAGTATCTGAACACGATGCGGCAGCTGTCGAAGCTGGCCGCCGCCGAAGACCGCGACAACCGCGTCGCCCACCTCCTCATCGAGGGCGCGATGCTGCACCTGCAGGCCGACCTCGACTGGCTGGAACGGTGTCAGGAAGAGCTGGAGGAGCTGGAGTGAGCGCTGGGGTCGGCTCCGGGGTCACCTCCGGGGTGAGCGAGGACGAGGCTCCCGTGCTGCGCGCGGAGGGCCTGGTCAAGACGCATCACGGCGAGGGCGCCCCGGCACACGCCGTGCGCGGGGTCGGCCTGTCCGTGCGGCGGGGCGAGTTCGTGGCGATCACCGGGCCGTCCGGCGCCGGGAAGTCGACGCTGCTGCATCTGCTCGGCGGGCTCCACCGGCCGGACGCCGGGAGCCTCTGGCTGGACGGCGCGTGCACGGACCGGTACAGCGAGGCGCGCTGGGCGATCGAGCGCAGGAAGCGCATCGGGATCGTCTTCCAGTTCTTCAACCTGGTCTCCGACCTGTCCGTCGCCGACAACGTCGAGCTGCCCGCCCTGCTCGCCGGGCTGCCGCCGAAGCGGGCGCGTGCCGAGCGGGAGGAGCTGCTGGCCGAGCTGGGCCTGGCGGGCAAGGAGCGCAGCATGCCCGGTGAGCTGTCCGGCGGCGAGCAGCAGCGGGTGGCGCTCGCCCGGGCGCTGGTCAACCATCCGCCGCTGCTGCTGGCCGACGAGCCCGCGGGCAGCCTGGACAGCAAGGGAACCCGCGAGGTGATGCGGCTGCTGACCCGCTTCCACCAGCGCGGTCAGACGATCCTGCTGGTCACCCACGACGCGCGGCTCGCGAGCGCCGCGGACCGGGTGATCAGCTTCTTCGACGGGCGCATAGCCGACGACGCCGAACTGGACGCCGGCCCGCCGCCGCGCCGCCGGTCCGGCACGTCCGCCGTGCTGGAACTCAAGGACTGACATGCGGGCGTACGACCACCGCGCGCACCGCGCACCCGGGGGGTGAGGCCGGTGCGAGCCACCCTGCGCCGGGCCCACTCCGATCTGCGCGCGCACCGGGGCGAGGCGCTGTTCCTCGTCCTCGCCACCGCGGGCATCGTCGCCTCCCTGCTGCTGGCCACGGCCCTGTTCGGGTACGCGACGAACCCCTGGCAGCGCGTCTTCACGCAGGCCCGCGGCGCCCACGTCTGGCTGCACACCGACGCCGGCACCGACACCCGCGAGCTGGCCGGTCTGGACGGCGTCCGGGCCGTCGCCGGCCCCTACCCCACCGCCTCCACGACCGTCGCCGTGCGCGGCACGCGCGCCTCCGTCGAGCTGCGCGGCACCGCCGGGGAACCCGACGTGGGGCGGCCGCTGCTCACCGCGGGGCGCTGGCTCGACCAGTCGGATCCCGACGGAGTGGTCCTGGAGCGCCGTCTGGCCGGCGCACTGCTGGCCCAGCCCGGGGACACCCTCACCCTGCCGGGTACGCCCCGGACCCTGACGGTGCTCGGCATCGCCGACAGCCCCGAGCGCCGCTACCGGCCGGGCGAGCAGCCGGGTCTGGTGTGGGCGCCGCCGGGCGGGGTGGCCGACCCGGGCGGCCAGGTGATCGGGCTGCGGCTGACCGACCCCGGTGACACCGACTACGTGGTGCAGCGCGCGGTGACCGTGCTGGGCGCGGGGGCGATCGGGCAGGTCTCCACCTGGCAGCAGGCCCGCGCGGAGGCGCAGGGCGACAACCGGCTGCTCGGCCAGGTGCTCGGCCTGTTCGGGCTGGGCGCGCTGCTCGCCGCGGGGCTCGCGGTGCACGGCGCGATCGGCACCCGGATCCGGGGTCATCTGCGGGACATCTCCGTGCTGAAGGCGATCGGCTTCACCCCGGGCCAGGTCGTCCGGGTCTTCCTGCTCCAGCACCTCGCCTACGCCCTGCTCGGGGCGGTGGCCGCCGCCGCGCTCACCCAGGCCCTCGGCACTCTGGTCCCCGGGCGGCTGGGTGACGCGGTCGGCGTGTGGCAGGGGCTGCCCGGACACACCGTCGCCCTCTTCGCCGTACCGGCGGGCGCGGTCCTGTTCATCGGCGCCACCACCGGGCTGGCGGCCTGGCGCGCGGGCCGGGTGCCACCGGTTCCGGTGCCCCGTCCGGCGGCGGCGCGGGGCGGCGGGCTGTCGGGCACGGCCCGGCGCGCCCTGGGGGTGCGCGGATTCAGGGTGCGCGGGGTGCGGGGGCGTGAGGGTCCGCTCGACGTCCGCGTGCCGCCCGCGCTCGTCCTCGGCTGGCACAAGGCGTTCACCCGGCGCCCCCGCTCACTCGCCACGGTCGCCCGCCTCACCCTGCCGCTGCTGCTGATCGTGGTGGCGATGAGCGCGTGGACCACCATCGACCGCTTCCACGGCGAGCCGGAGCAGATCGGGCTGCCGACCGCCCTCTCCGTCCGCGCCGACGCCGGGCTGGGCGACCGCTCCACCCGCGCCCTGCTGGAGCGCGACCCGGAGGTCTCCGCCGCCTATCCGGGGGTCGAGGTGGCCGCCCTGGTGCCGGGCCAGACCGCGACCATCGCGCTGCGCGGACTCGGCACCCGCGAGGACCCCTACCCGTACGCCCTGGCCGACGGCCGCCGCGCGCAGGGCCCGGACGAGGCGGTGGCCGGGCAGGGGCTGCTCGACCTGCTGGAGGTGGAGGTCGGCGACTGGGTGCGGATGACCGTCGGCGACCGGCCGCAGATCCTGCACATCGTGGGCCGCAGCATCGAGCCGGAGAACGCCGGCCGGGTGATCTCCACATCCCTGGACACCCTCAGGGAGAACGACCCGCGGCTGAACCCGACCTTCTACCAGGTACGCCTGGCCCCCGGCGCCGATCCGGACGGCGTGGCCGGGCGGCTCGCCGAGGCCGGAGCGGGCCGGCTCGACGTGCACGCCGCGGCGAACCCCGCCGACGGGCTCTCGCCGCTGCGCGGGGTCGTCCTCGGGCTGATCGCCGTGCTCGCCCTGATCGGGCTGATCGAACTGCTCACCGCGATCGGCGGCACCGTCCGCGAGAGCGAACGGGACCTGCTCGCGCTCAAGGCGATCGGCCTGTCCCCGCGCCAGATCACCGGCATCACCGTCGCGGCCACCGGGTACACCGCGCTGGCGGCCGTGCTCCTCGCCACCGCCCTCGGGCTGCCGCTGGCGCACTGGCTGATCGACGCCCAGGGTGCCTCCAGCGGCATCGGCGCGGGGATCGCCCGGTCCCCCTCCCCCGCGTTCCTGGCGCTCCTCGGCACGGCGGCCGCGCTCGGTGCCGCGGCCCTGGCCGCCGTACCGTCGGCGCGGGCGGCCCGCAGACGCCTGGCCGACACGTTGAGCGCGGTGGCCTGACCGTCGAGCGCGGTGGCCCGACCGGCCGGGCCACCGCGCCGTACTCACCGCCGGCCGCGCAGCTCCCGGTAGGCGGCGACCAGCGCCTTCGTGGAGGCGTCGAGACCGGGCACCTCCGCTCCTTCCGTGAGCGCCGGCTCGACCCGCTTGGCGAGCACCTTGCCCAGTTCGACACCCCACTGGTCGAAGGAGTCGACGCCCCAGACGGCGCCCTGCACGAACACCTTGTGCTCGTACAGCGCGACGAGCTGCCCGAGCACCGACGGGGTCAGTTCCCGCGCGAGGATCGTGGTCGTCGGACGGTCGCCCCGGAACGTCTTGTGCGGGACCAGTTCTTCCGGCACCCCCTCGGCGCGCACCTCGTCCGGGGTCTTGCCGAAGGCGAGGGCCTGGGTCTGGGCGAAGAAGTTGGCCATCAGCAGGTCGTGCTGGGCCTTCAGTCCGTCGCTCAGCTCACCGACCGGCTCGGCGAAGCCGATGAAGTCCGCCGGGATCAGCTTGGTGCCCTGGTGGATCAGCTGGTAGTAGGCGTGCTGCCCGTTGGTGCCGGGCGTGCCCCAGACCACCGGCCCGGTCTGCCACTCCACCTCGCGGCCCTCGCGGTCGACGGACTTGCCGTTGGACTCCATGTCGAGCTGCTGGAGGTAGGCGGTGAACTTCGACAGGTAGTGCGAGTACGGCAGCACCGCGTGCGACTGCGCGTCGTGGAAGTTGCCGTACCAGACGCCCAACAGGCCCATCAGCAACGGCACGTTGGATTCGGCGGGCGCGGTGCGGAAGTGGTCGTCGACGATGCGGAAGCCGTCGAGCATCTCCCGGAAGCGGTCCGGGCCGATGGCGATCATCAAGGACAGCCCGATCGCCGAGTCGTAGGAGTACCGGCCGCCGACCCAGTCCCAGAACTCGAACATGTTGGCCGTGTCGATACCGAAGCCGGAGACCTTCTCCGCGTTGGTCGACAGCGCCACGAAGTGCCTTGCCACCGCCTTCTCGTCGCCGTCGAACGCGTCGAGCAGCCAGGAGCGCGCCGAGGTCGCGTTCGTGATCGTCTCGATGGTGGTGAAGGTCTTGGACGCCACGATGAACAGCGTCTCGGCCGGGTTCAGGTCCCGCACCGCCTCGTGCAGGTCGGCGCCGTCCACGTTGGACACGAACCGGAAGGTCAGAGAGCGGTCGGTGAAGGCGCGCAGCGCCTCGTACGCCATCGCCGGTCCCAGGTCGGAGCCGCCGATGCCGATGTTGACGACATTGCGGATGCGCCGCCCGGTGTGACCGGTCCACTCGCCGGAACGGACCTTGTCCGCGAAGGCCGCCATCTTGTCGAGGACGGCGTGGACCCTGGGCACGACGTTCTCGCCGTCGACCTCGACCACCGCGTCCCGCGGGGCGCGCAGCGCGGTGTGCAGGACCGCCCGGTCCTCGGTGATGTTGATCCGCTCGCCGCGGAACATGGCGTCACGCAGCCCGAACACGCCGGTGGCCGCGGCCAGTTGGCGCAGCAGTCGGAGCGTCTCGTCGGTGACCAGGTGCTTCGAGTGGTCGACGTACAGGTCCCCCACCCGCAGCGACCAGTCCGTGCCACGCTCCGGGTCCGCGGCGAACAGCTCGCGCAGCCGCACGTCGCCGAGTTGCTCGCGATGCTTCGCCAGCGCGGTCCATTCGGGCGTCTGGTCGAGCCTGGTACGGCCGTCTGCGTTCATGTCGGTCTTCAGCCTTCTTCCTCAGGTGTCCCAGCCGTCCCGGCTGTTCCAACCTAATGGATCAGAGGTGAAGGCGACCGACGGAGACGGAACTCCGCCAGTTCCTAGATCTCGCCCCGCAGTTTGGCGAGCGCCTCGGCGAGGATCGCCTCGCCGTCCGCGTCGCTGCGGCGTTCGCGCACGTACGCCAGGTGCGTCTTGTAGGGCTCGGTGCGCGGCGGGTCCGGTGGGTTGTCCCGGTCCTGTCCGGCGGGGAAGCCGCAGCGCGGGCAGTCCCAGGTCTCGGGGACCTGGGCGTCGCTCGCGAAGCTCGGCTGTGTCTCGTGTCCGTTGGAGCACCAGAAGGAGATGCGCAGACGCGGCGCGGACTCGCCGCGCTCGGCCTCGCCCATCGGCCCCGCCCCGACCCGGCTTCCCCGGATCGCGTTGCCACTTGCCACGGTCGTAACTCCCTGCGTGATGGTGCCGCAAAGCGAGTCGGCGTTCGCTTCGCTGCGAGCGCCTCAGTCTACGTAAGGCCCAACGCGCGTCCAGTGATTGGAGTTACAAGCTCCAGCGCACAGACGCAAGCCCCATGATAGGCGGCGCGGTGAAGCGCGTACCGGACATGGGGCTTTACGTGTACAAGTGCGTGAGGTGTCAGTTGTTCGCCTTCATGAGCAGGCCGAGCACCAGGATGCACGCGAACCACGCCAGACCGACCACCACGGTGATCCGGTCGAGGTTGCGCTCGGCGACGGAGGATCCGCCGACGGACGACTGCATGCCGCCACCGAACATGTCGGAGAGGCCGCCGCCCTTCCCCTTGTGCATCAGCACCAGCAGCATCAGCAGCAGGCTGAAGACGATCAGGGCGATCGAGAACCCCATAACCACGGCTGGACCAACTTCCTCGGCTTCGGATGAACGGCGGGGGCAGGGTGACAGCAGGCCACCATGCCCCCGCAAGGGTACGACGTATCGCCGCTACCGCATACTCACTGGTCGCTCACTGGTCGCGGAAGCGGGCGATCTTGACGAACTCGTCCGAGTCCAGCGAGGCGCCGCCGACCAGGGCGCCGTCGATGTCGGCCTGCGCCATGATCTCGGCGACGTTGCCGGACTTGACCGAGCCGCCGTACTGGATGCGGACCTTGTCGGCCAGCTCCTGCGTGTACAGCTCGGCGAGCTTGCCGCGGATCGCCGCGCAGACCTCCTGGGCGTCGTCGGCGCCGCAGACCTTGCCGGTGCCGATGGCCCAGACGGGCTCATAGGCGATGACGATCGACTCGGCCTGCTCGGCGGGGAGGTCCTTGAGACCGCCCTCGACCTGGGCGAGGGTGTGGGCGACGTGGTTGCCCGCCTCGCGGACCTCCAGCTCCTCGCCGACGCACATGATCGGGGTCAGGCCGTGCTTGTAGGCCGCCTTGACCTTGGCGTTGACCTGCTCGTCGGTCTCGGCGTGGTACTGCCGGCGCTCGGAGTGGCCGATCGCCACGTAGGTGCAGCGCAGCTTGGCCAGCATCGCGCCGGAGATCTCGCCGGTGTAGGCGCCGCCGTCGTGGGCGGAGATGTCCTGGGCGCCGTACTTGATCTTGAGCTTGTCGTGCTCGACCAGGGTCTGCACGGAGCGCAGGTCGGTGAAGGGCACGAGGACGGCGACCTCGACGGCGTCGTAGTCCTTGTCCGCGAGGGCGAAGGCGAGCTTCTGGACGTGGGCGATGGCCTCGAGGTGGTTGAGGTTCATCTTCCAGTTGCCCGCCATCAGCGGCGTGCGTCCGGACGGATTGGATGCCATTGCGGGTCAGTCCTCCAGTGCGGCGAGGCCGGGGAGCGTCTTGCCCTCGAGGTATTCGAGGGAGGCGCCGCCGCCGGTCGAGATGTGGCCGAAAGCGTTCTCGTCGAAACCGAGCGTCCGCACGGCCGCGGCGGAGTCGCCGCCGCCGACCACGGTGAATCCCGGGGCATCGAGAAGCGCCTGGGCGACCGTCTTGGTGCCCTCGGCGTAGTCGGGGTGCTCGAAGACGCCCATGGGCCCGTTCCAGAAGACGGTGGCGGCGTCGGCGAGCTTGGACGCGTACAGCTTGCGGGACTCGGGGCCGATGTCCAGCCCCATCCGGTCCGCCGGGACGGCGTCCGCGGCGACGGTGTCGGGGTGGGTCGGCGCCTTCGCCTTGAGGTCGGGGAACTCGGGCGCGACCACGACGTCGACGGGGAGGACCAGCTCGACGCCGGTCTTCTCCGCGCGCTCGATGTACTCCTTGACGGCCGGGATCTGGTCCTCCTGGAGGAGGGAGATGCCGACCTCGTAGCCCTTGGCCTTGAGGAAGGTGTAGGCCATGCCGCCGCCGATGAGGAGCCGGTCGGCCTTGCCGAGCAGCTCGTCGATGACCGCGAGCTTGTCCGAGACCTTGGCGCCGCCGAGGGCGACCACGTACGGGCGCCGGACGTCGTCGGTGAGCTTCTTGAGGACGCCGACCTCGGTGGCGATCAGGTAGCCGGCGTAGTGCGGCAGCCGCTTGGGGAGGTCGAAGACCGAGGCGTGCTTGCGGTGCACGGCACCGAAGCCGTCGCCCACGTAGACGTCCGCGAGACCGGCCAGCCGGTCGGCGAAGGCGGCGCGCTCGGCGTCGTCCTTGCTGGTCTCGCCGGCGTTGAAGCGCAGGTTCTCCAGCACCGCGACGCCGCCGTCGGCGAGGCCGGACACGGCGGCCTCGGCGGAGGTGCCGACGGTGTCCTCGGCGAAGGCGACGTCGGCGCCGAGCAGCTCACCGAGGCGGGCGGCGGCCGGGGCCAGCGAGTAGACGGGGTCCGGGGCGCCCTTGGGGCGGCCCAGGTGCGAGGCGACGATCACGCGCGCGCCCGCGTCCGCCAGGGCCTTGACGGTGGGCACCACGGCGCGGATGCGGCCGTCGTCGGTGATGGTGGTGCCGTCCAGCGGCACGTTGAGGTCGGCGCGGACGAATACGCGCTTGCCCGCGACGCCTTCGGAGAGCAGTTCGTCGATCGTCTTCAAGAGGGCTCCTGGGTTCTCGGATCGCTGGTGATCCTACGAGGGCCGGTCACCGCGGACGCGACGCAGGGCCCGGACGGCGCGACGTTGCGCTGCCCGAGCCCTGCTACCGCATGCGAGGTTCCTGCTGAGTCTGAGTCGCTCAGAGCTGCTCGCCGACGAAGACCGTGAGGTCGACGAGGCGGTTCGAGTAGCCCCACTCGTTGTCGTACCAGCCGAGGATCTTCACCGACTTGCCCTCCTGGACCATGGTCAGGGAGGAGTCGAAGGTGCAGGAGGCCGGGTCGCCGACGATGTCCGAGGAGACGATCGCGTCCTCGGTGTAGAAGAGGACGCCCTTGAGGTCGCCGTCGTCGGCGGCCTTCTTGAACGCGGCGTTGACCTCGTCCTTGGTCACCTCGCGCTGGAGCTCCACGACCAGGTCGGTGGCCGAGCCGGTGGGGACCGGGACGCGCATCGCGATGCCGTCGAGCTTGCCCTTGAGCTGCGGGAGGACCAGCGCGGTGGCCTTGGCGGCGCCCGTGGTGGTCGGGATGATGTTCTCCGCGGCGGCACGGGCGCGGCGCAGGTCCTTGTGCGGGAAGTCCAGGATGCGCTGGTCGTTCGTGTACGCGTGGACCGTCGTCATCAGGCCCTTGACGATGCCGAAGTTCTCGTCGAGGACCTTGGCCATCGGCGCCACACAGTTGGTGGTGCAGGAGGCGTTGGAGATGACGTGGTGGTTCGCCGGGTCGTACTTGTCCTGGTTGACGCCCATCACGATGGTGATGTCCTCGTCCTTGGCCGGAGCCGAGATGAGGACCTTCTTGGCGCCGCCGGCGATGTGCTTCTCGGCGTCGGCCTTCTTGGTGAAGATGCCGGTCGACTCGATCACGACGTCGACGCCCAGCTCACCCCACGGGATGTCGGCCGGGTTGCGCTCGGACAGGACCTTGATGGTCTTGCCGTCGACGGTGATGGTGTCCTCGGTGTGCGTGACCTCCTGCTTGAGGCGGCCGAGGATGGTGTCGTACTTCAGCAGGTGGGCGGTGGTCGCGGTGTCACCCAGGTCGTTGACAGCCACGATCTCGATGTCTGCACCCTGCTCCAGCAGCGCGCGGAAGTAGTTACGACCGATGCGGCCAAAGCCGTTGATGCCTACGCGGATCGTCACGAACCGATCTCCTCGTTGGTACGCCGGCCCGATGTGCCGGCGAGCTGTATTTGGGATGTCCCCGACCACCCCCGACCCTACCTCTCCGAGGCTTGCGGGGTGACATCGAGACGCCCCATACCCGGCACGGCGGCCCGTACCCGCCAGTAGGGGTACGGACCGCCGTGCGGTACGGGGACCGATCACCCGATTTCGTTACACCGCCGGGTCCCCGCCGGGCCCGGATTCACTCGTCCAGGGCACGCAGCGCCTGCCGGACCAGAGCCGCCCGGGCGGCCGGCTCGGTGAGGTGTTCCAGACCGAAGCCGAGCAGCACGGTGTCGTCCGTGGTGACCGCGCCGTACGTCTGGAACAGGGTCCCGGTGCGGGCCCAGTCCTTCAGGACGGCGGGGCTTCCGGCGGGCGGTCCGGAGACCTGCCAGGCACCCAGCGAGGTCTCGAAGCCCTCGGTGCCGGTGGCCGTGGAACCGACGACCAGCGAGGCCTCGTCGGCGAGGACGCCGCGGCCGCCGCTGCCGGGGTCGGTGACGTAGGCGATCGACACCTCCACGGACTTCCCGGCGTAGGCGCTCAGGTCGAACTCGACCTGCCGCCAGCCCCCGGAGGCGCCGGTGAGGCTGTTCCACTGCCCGGTGGTGCCGGTCGCGGCGCAGCCGTCGTCGGACAGGGTGAGGTAGTGCTCCAGCCAGGGGTGCCCGCCGATGTAGAAGCCGGCCCCGCACTCCGCGGGCACGGCGGTGCGGGTGGCGCCGCCCGTCTCGGGGAGCGTGGTCCAGTCGTCGGCGCCGGTGGTGTGCGCCTCGACCAGGGCGTGGTCGTAGCCGCGTTCGGTGTGGCACAGCAGCTGGGTGCGGAGCGTGGGGCGTTCGGCGGCGGTGACACCGGTGAGGTCGATGGTGCGGGTGAGGCGCTTGTAGGCGTCGTCGGTGTGGACGGCGGCCGCCATCCACGCGCCCGCGTAGGGCCCGTACGGGTTGACCGTCCCGGCGAACTTTCCGGCGCCCTCGCTCGCGAACTGCGGATAGGTGTCGGCGGGCAGCTCGTCCGAGGTGACGCTGTAGGTTCCGGCGGCGTCCAGCGGGTTGCCGGGCGCGGCCCCGAGTGCGCCGGTGGCTCCGTCGAGCCGCCCGGTGCCGGTGAACCCGGTGGCGCCGGTGGTCGAGGTGCGGGTGTAGGCGCCCAGGTAGTACTGGCTGAAGTCGTCGGAGAGGCTGCCGCCGCCGAGGTCGACGTCGCCGCCCGCCTGCTCACCGGCCTCGATCAGCCGGCCGCCCTCGTTGAGGAAGGCGCGCAGCTGAAGCTGGGTGGCGTTGCCGGGCGCCGCGGCGCCCGTGTAGTGGACGACGGTGTCGAAGTGCCCGAGGACGCCGAGCGCGTCGGGCGCGCCCCGCGTCGCGACGTCCCAGACGGCGGCCCGCTTGCCGCTCGCCTTGAGGGCGTCGACGTAGATCCGGGTCTGCGTGGCCTTCGCGCCTTCCTCGGCGACGACGAGGACGTCCGCGCCGGGCCGCTCCGCGACCGTGTACGTGAAGTGCTCGCTCGCGGTGCGTCTGCCGCCCTTGGTCTCGCCGGTGAACCAGACCTCGACCCGGTCGCCGCGTTCGCCGTGGCGGACCTTGGCCCGGTACTCGTCGAAGTAGAGGTTGTCCTCGCCGCCGTACGTCTCACCGCCCCGCCAGGGCCTCAGCCGTACGTCGTGGGTGCGTCCGCCGTTGACGCGGTACTTCAGTTCCTTGTCCCGCACGGACTTGCGGGCGACGACGGAGACCTCCTGGTCGGCGCCGCGCGCGTAGGACGTGGTGAAGGCGTCCGGGGTGAAGTCGGGGGCGTCCATACCGACCGAGGAGGACGGCCGGTCCGGGTGGGCGGCGCTCTCGGCGACGGAGAGCGCGAAGGGGATGTTCTTCGCGAACTCCCGCTGGATCAGCTTCTCGTCGTCGGGGAAGTTGAAGCCCGACTGGCAGTCGGCCGCGTTCCACTCGTCGTCGGGGTCCTGCTCGGAGATCGTCTGGCAGGTCGACATCTCCGGAGTGAACATCGCCGTGCCGTTGACGTTGGCGGCGTGTCCGTCCGCCTCACCGTTGGTGGTGTACAGCTCCGAGGAGACCTGCGGGTGGTAGCCGGGGATCGCGGAGTTCTCGGGCGTGCCGGCCAGCGCCTTGTAGAGGACGTCGTCCGGGGTGTCGGTGGCCACCTGCCAGCCGACGCCGTAGAGGAGCAGCTCGGCGGCGGAGTGGTAGTTGATGCCGTACGTGAAGCCGATCCGCTTCTGGAAGCGGTCCAGGGCCTTGGTCTCGGGCTCGGAGTTCGGGCCGGCGCCCCGGTAGGTCTGGCTGGTGGGGTTGGGGGACGAGCCCTCGTCGTCGTAGCCCCACTTGTAGGCGAAGTTGCGGTTCAGGTCGACACCGTCGCCGGCTCCGATGGCGCCGTCGCCGTTGTTGTCGCGCAGGTTCTTGCGCCACAGGCGGTTGCCGGTGTCCTCGAACGTGTAGTCGTAGCCGTCCGGGTTGGCCGACAGCAGGAACCACAGCTCGGTGGAGTCGACCAGCTTCCTGATCCGCCGGTCCTCGTCGTACTTGTCCAGGTAGTGGTGCATCAGCCGCCGGGTCATCTCCGGGGTGATCCACTCGCGCGCGTGCTGGTTGGACATGTAGAGGACGGAGGGCTTGGAGCCGTCCTTGGACTGCTTCGCGTTCTTGGTGAGCTTGAGCGCGAGGATGTCCTGGCCGTTCACCGTCCTGCCGATGGAGACGACCTTGGTGAGGCGGGGGTTCTGCCGGGCGGTCCGCAGGATCTCCTCGCGGAGGCCGCCGCTGCCGCTGTACGGGCGGAAGACGCCGTCGGCGGCGTCCTCGACGCGTTTCTCGGCCCGACTGGAAAGGGAGTGCTCGGTGAGGTCGACGCCCTGCTTCTCCAGTTTGTCGGCCTGCTGGTCGGTGAGGTAGACCTCCACGGTGGCGGTGCCCCGGTCGGGGACCCGTTCGGTGAGCTCGTGGCCGTCCTGTCCGGCGGCCAGCAGCAGGGGCACCTGCTCCTGGGTGACGTCGGCACGGAAGACCTTCACCTCGTCCGCGTCCGGGGTCACCGGACTCGCGGGTTGTGCCTGGGCGACGGGTGCGACGCCCGCTCCGCCGATCAGGAGCGCGCCGACGGCGAGGATCGATCTCGCTCTTCGTCTCATGAACCCCCCTAGATGGGGCCTGCCTGACAGGCCTGGTTCCGCCACAGTGGCGAACAGATGCCAGGCTCATGACAGCTCATGATCGAGTCAAGGGCGCGACAAAGACACGCCAAAGCCGGTGCGGGTCACCCAAGTGGGCGCCCGCACCGGCTTGTTGACGGCTTCTGTGCGGCGGTGTGTGCGGCCGCGTCGGCGCGTGTGCGGGGATGTGTACGGCCGCGTCGGCGCGTGTGTGCGGGGATGTGTACGGCCGCGTCGGCGCGTGTACGGCGGCCCGGCGCGTGTACGGCGGCCCGGCGCGCGTTCGGTCAGCCGACGAGGTTGTCCGCCAGCTCCTCCTCGCCGAGGTTGGCGTCCGTGCCGGGGATGCCGAGGTCCGAGGCCCGCTTGTCGGCCATGGCCAGCAGGCGGCGGATGCGGCCCGCGACGGCGTCCTTGGTCAGCGGCGGGTCCGCGAGGGCGCCCAGCTCCTCCAGGGAGGCCTGCTTGTGCTCCATGCGGAGCCGGCCGGCGGCCGCGAGGTGCTCCGGCACGTCGTCGGCGAGGATCTCCAGGGCCCGCTGGACCCGGGCGCCCGCGGCGACGGCCGCGCGGGCCGAGCGGCGCAGGTTGGCGTCGTCGAAGTTGGCGAGGCGGTTGGCGGTGGCGCGGACCTCGCGGCGCAGCCGCCGCTCCTCCCAGGCCAGCACCGAGTCGTGGGCGCCGAGCCGGGTGAGCAGGGCACCGATCGCGTCGCCGTCGCGGACGACGACCCGGTCCACACCGCGCACCTCGCGGGCCTTGGCGGGGATCGAGAGCCGGCGGGCGGCGCCGACCAGGGCGAGCGCGGCCTCGGGACCCGGGCAGGTCACCTCCAGGGAGGAGGAACGGCCGGGCTCGGTGAGCGAACCGTGCGCCAGGAAGGCGCCGCGCCAGGCGGCCTCGGCGTCGCAGGTGGCCCCCGAGACCACCTGCGGCGGCAGGCCTCGGATGGGGCGGCCCCGCCCGTCCACCAGGCCGGTCTGCCGGGCCAGCTGGTCACCGCCCGCGACCACCCGAACGACGTAACGCGAGCCTCGCCGCAGCCCGCCCGGCGCCATCACGATCAGCTCCGAGCTGTGCCCGAAGATCTCCAGGATGTCCTGCTTGAGCCTGCGGGCCGCCCGCGCGGTGTCCAGCTCCGCCTCGATCACGATGCGCCCGCTCACCAGGTGAAGGCCGCCGGCGAACCGCAGGATGGCGGATACCTCCGCCTTTCTGCAGCAGGTCCGGGTGACGGGGAGCCGGGAGATCTCGTCCTTCACCGCTGCCGTCATCGCCATGGGCCGATCCTTCCATGCATCCGAAAAATACGGTCGTACGCGGCGGCCAGCAGCTCCGGGTCGTGCCTCGGGGTCCCGTCGGTCCGGGCGACCGGAGCCAGTTCGACCGCGGCGCCGAACCGTTTCGCGGCGTCGGTGAGCGAGTCACGGTCGGGCACGGCGGCCTCGTCGGCCAGCACCACGTCCAGGGCGAGTTTAGGGGCGTGTCGTCCCAAAACCTCCAAATGACGCTGCGGAGAGAACCCCTCGGTTTCTCCGGGCTGGGGGGCGAGGTTGAGGGAGAGGACCCGGCGGGCCTTCGTCTCGGCCAGCGCGTCCAGCAGATCCGGCACGAGCAGGTGCGGGATGACCGAGGAGAACCAGGAGCCCGGGCCGAGCACCACCCAGTCGGCGTCCAGGACGGCGTCGACCGCCTCGGGGACGGCCGGCGGGGCGCCCGGCACCAGGTGCACGGACTGCACCTCACCGGGCGTGAGCGCCACCGTCGCCTGCCCCCGGACGGTCTCCACCTCGTCCGGGCGGCCGGGGTCGTGCCCCCGCACCAGGGCCTGCAGCTCCAGCGGGACGGCGGACATGGGCAGCACCCGCCCGTGCGCGCCGAGCAGCTTGCCGACCAGGTCCAGCGCCTGGACGTGGTCGCCGAGCTGCTCCCACAGGGCGACGATCAGCAGATTGCCGACCGCGTGCTCGTGCAGGTCGCCCTGGGACTGGAAGCGGTGCTGGATGACGCGGGCCCAGGTCTGGCCCCAGTCGTCGTCGCCGCACAGCGCGGCCAGCGCCTTGCGCAGGTCGCCGGGCGGCAGCACGCCCAGCTCGTCGCGCAGGCGCCCGCTGGAGCCGCCGTCGTCGGCCACGGTGACGACGGCGGTCAGGTCGCCGGTGATCCGGCGCAGTGCGGCGAGCGAGGCGGACAGTCCCATGCCGCCGCCGAGGGCGACGACCTTGGGCTGGGCGCCCCGGCGGCGCGGCCTGCCGCCGCGCGCCTGTTCGGGCCGGGCGGCGCGGGTCTCGGCGGGCCTGCCGCCGCGTCCCTCGGGCACCACCCGGCGCAGCCTGCTCAGCCGCGGAGTACGTCCAGTCATTCCCGTCCCATGTCCCGGTGGACGACCACCGTCTCCACGCCCTCGGCGGCGAGCCGGGCGGCGAGCTTCTCCGACATGGCCACGGACCGGTGCTTGCCGCCCGTGCAGCCGACGGCGACGGTCACATAGCGCTTGCCCTCCCGACGGTAGCCCGCGGCGATCAGCTGGAGCAGCTCGGCGTAGCGGTCGAGGAACTCCTTGGCGCCCGGCTGGTTGAGGACGTACGAGGAGACCTCCTCGTTCAGGCCGGTGAAGGGGCGCAGCTCCGGGACCCAGTGCGGGTTGGGCAGGAAGCGCATGTCCACGACCAGGTCGGCGTCGACCGGGAGCCCGTACTTGAAGCCGAACGACATGACGGTGGCCCGCAGCTCGGGCTCCTCGTCGCCGGCGAACTGGGCGTCCATCTTGGCGCGCAGCTCGTGCACGTTGAGGCTGGAGGTGTCGATCACCAGGTCGGCGTCGCCGCGCAGCTCGCGCAGGAGCTGCCGCTCGGCGGCGATGCCGTCGACGATGCGGCCGTCGCCCTGGAGGGGGTGCGGGCGGCGCACCGACTCGAAGCGGCGCACCAGCGCGTCGTCGGAGGACTCCAGGAAGACGATCCGCCGGGTGACACCGCGGGTGTCGAGGTCCGCGAGGGATTCGCGCAGGTTGTCGAAGAAGCGCCGGCCGCGGACGTCGACGACGACCGCGATACGGGCCACGTTGCCCTGCGAGCGGGCGCCCAGCTCCACCATGGTGGGGATCAGCGCGGGCGGCAGGTTGTCGACGACGAACCAGCCGAGGTCCTCCAGACACTTGGCGGCCGTCGAGCGGCCGGCTCCGGACATGCCGGAGATGATCACCAGCTCGGGGATGGGCGCCTCGTGCGCCCCGGCTGTTTCCTTGCCCGTACTCACCTGTGCTCCGTCGTCCTGGCCCGGTCCGGGGCCGGCCGTCTGCGGGCCGGCGTCCGCGCCGGTCGTGCGGTGGGTCTGTTCTCCTCCGGCTGTGGGCCGTGCCTCGTGCTCGGTCATCTCTCCTGCCCCCGTCGTTCGTCCGGGGTGCCCGCGGACACGGGCTCCCCCGGGGCGTCCGCCGTCGTCTCGGGCGCCCCGTCCTCGTCATCCATGATCTCTCCGGTCGCCGTGTTCACGGCGGGCGCGGCCGGGGTGGCCCGGGCGAGGGCCACGGCGACCGTCTCGGCCGTCTTCCGGCCTATGCCGGGCACCTCGCAGATCTGGTCGATCGTCGCCGACCGCAGCTTCTTCACCGAACCGAAGTGCTTGATCAGCGCCTGCTTGCGGGTCTCCCCCAAGCCCGGCACCTCGTCCAGCGGGCTGGAGCGGAAGCGTTTGGCACGCTTGGTGCGCTGATAGGTGATCGCGAAGCGATGGGCCTCGTCGCGGACCCGCTGGAGCAGGTACAGGCCCTCGCTGGTACGCGGCAGGACGACCGGGTCGTCCTCGCGGGGCAGCCAGACCTCCTCCAGCCGCTTGGCGAGGCCGCAGACGGCGATGTCGTCGATACCGAGCTCGTCCAGGGCCCGCTGGGCGGCCGCCACCTGCGGCTGTCCGCCGTCGACGACGACGAGCTGGGGCGGGTAGGCGAAACGCTTGGGACGACCGTCGTCGTCCTTGAGGGCGGGCCCGTCCGTGAGGGCGAGGTCGTCGGCGGCGGCGTGGGGCGTGGTGTTGTGGCCGGGCGTGGCGCCGTGATCGGGCGTGGCGCCGTGATCGGGCGTGGCGCCGTGATCGGGCGTGGCGCCGTGGTCGGGCGTGGCGCCGTTGGTGGTGGCCGTCGTGACGGCGTCGTCCTCCCCGTCCGCCCACTCGCCGGTCCGCTCCTTCTCGGCGAGATAGCGGCGGAAGCGGCGGGTGATGACCTCGTGCATGGAACGGACGTCGTCCTGTCCCCGGAAGCCCTTGATCTGGAACCGTCGGTATTCGCTCTTCCGGGCCAGTCCGTCCTCGAAGACGACCATGGAGGCCACGACGTCGTCGCCCTGGAGGTGGGAGATGTCGTAGCACTCGATCCGCAGCGGGGCGCTGTCGAGATCCAGGGCGTCGGCGATCTCCTCCAGGGCGCGCGAACGCGTCGTGAGGTCGGAGGCGCGCTTGGTCTTGTGCAGGACGAGTGCCTGCTGCGCGTTGCGCTGGACGGTCTCCATCAGCGCCTTCTTGTCGCCGCGCTGCGGGATGCGCAGCGACACGCCCGAACCCCGGCGGTCGGTCAGCCACTGCTGGACCGGCTCCACCGGGTCGGGCAGGGCGGGGACCAGGACCTCCTTGGGAACGGCGTCCCCGCTCTCCTCCCCGTACAACTGCTGGAGGGCGTGTTCCACGAGGGCGCCGGTGGTGATCTCCTCCACCTTGTCGGTGACCCAGCCGCGCTGGCCGCGCACGCGTCCGCCGCGCACGTGGAAGATCTGGACGGCGGCCTCCAGCTCGTCCTCCGCGACCGCGATCAGGTCGGCGTCGGTGGCGTCGGCGAGCACGACCGCGCTCTTCTCCATGGCCTTCCTGAGCGCCCCGATGTCGTCGCGCAGGCGCGCCGCCCGCTCGTACTCCATGTCCTCGGCCGCCTCGCCCATCTTCCGCTCCAGACGGCGCAGATAGGTGCCGGTGCGGCCCGCCATGAAGTCGCAGAACTCCTCGGCCAGCTCCTGGTGGTCCTCGGCGGAGATCCGCTCCACGCAGGGGGCGGAGCACTTGCCGATGTACCCGAGCAGACAGGGGCGGCCGGTACGGGCGGCGTTCTTGAAGACACCGGCGGAGCAGGTGCGCACCGGGAAGACGCGCAGCAGGAGGTCGACCGTGTCGCGGATCGCCCAGGCGTGCCCGTACGGCCCGAAGTAGCGCACGCCCTTCTTCTTGTGGCCGCGCATCACCTGGACGCGCGGGAACTCCTCGTTCATCGTCACCGCGAGGTACGGGTAGCTCTTGTCGTCGCGGTACTTGACGTTGAACCGGGGGTCGTACTCCTTGATCCAGGAGTACTCCAGCTGCAACGCCTCGACCTCCGTGGACACCACGGTCCACTCCACGGACGCGGCCGTGGTGACCATGGTGCGGGTGCGGGGGTGGAGGTTCGCCAGGTCCTGGAAGTAGTTCGCCAGGCGCTGGCGCAGGCTCTTCGCCTTTCCGACGTAGATCACCCGGCGGTGCTCGTCACGGAACCTGTACACCCCCGGGGAGTCCGGGATCTCACCCGGCCTGGGGCGGTAGCTGGAGGGGTCGGCCATGACTCACACCCTACTGGCGAGGGCCGACACTCCGGCGGGGCTGTGGACGACGGGTCCGGCCCCTGTGGACGGCCGCCGGGGAAGCCCGGGGAGGACGGTCCGGGGCCGGCCGGTCACGCCGCGTGCCCTCGGGACTGCGAGCCCGTGCGTTCTCGGCCAGGAGCGCGTGACGGTCGGGCGTCAGGTGTTGTCGGGACTAGGTCAACACGCTTCAATGCGGGGGGACTCGGGGCCCTGAAGCACGGCGTACGGATGTGAAGACCGCTGCGCCGCGACCGGGGGAGGGCGGCCCCGGCCGATCCGCGTCGAACGGTCTGACCAGCCGTCGTGAACTTCACAGAAAGGCCCCTGCATGCCGCACGCCACACAGCACGCGGACGTCGCCACCGCGGAACTCGACTCGGCCCTGCGCGGTGGCCCCTTCCACGTCGCCCTGCGCGCCGCGATCGCCGCTCGCGGACTACCGCTGCAGCGCGTGCAGCACCATCTGTCGCGCCACGGGGTGAAGGTGGGCGTCACCAGCCTGAGCTACTGGCAGCAGGGCGCCCGCCGCCCGCAGCGCCCCGAGTCGCTCCGGGCCGTGCGAGCCCTGGAGGAGATACTCCAGCTGCCCG
The DNA here is from genome assembly GCF_042740985.1 of Streptomyces sp. NPDC058985. NCBI lineage: Bacteria > Bacillati > Actinomycetota > Actinomycetes > Kitasatosporales > Streptomycetaceae > Streptomyces > Streptomyces sp. NPDC058985. Next base: position 33,712 of record NZ_JBHYJX010000066.1, read on the forward strand.
AGGAATCGCTGATCCGACTGCTCGCCGAGGCGGAGGAGGAATCCCCCGAGCGGCGGCCCGCCGCCCGCTCCTACCGCGCCCACCTGGAGGCTTCGGGCGTCCTGGACCGGCTGCTGGCCGAACTGGGCCAACCGTCGCCGGACAGCGGGGTGCACATCCTCGGCCACCACGAACTGATCCGCGTCGGAGCACACCGGGAACTGGCGGGACGCGAGTCGCACCACATCGTCCGCGCCCACCGCGACGGCGTCGACCGCTTCGTCGCCGTCCACTACGGCGATCCGGGATGCGCTCCCGCGCGGATGACCGTCCACGCGCTGGAGAACTGCCGCACGGGACGCGTCCGCATCCACCACGACACCGGTCTGCTGGTGACCGAGGTGCTCTTCGACACGTGGCTGCGCGCCGGGGACACCCATCTCTTCCGCTACGGCGTGGAGGACGGCACGGCGGGGGTGTCACGGGAGTACGTCCGCGGGTTCGGTTCGGCGGGCGGGCAGTACGCGCTCCAGGTGCGGTTCGACGCCGCGGCGCTGCCGGTGCGCTGCCACCGGTTCACCCAGCACTCGCCGGCGGCACCGCGCGGCGGCCGGCGGGAACTCGCCCTCAGCGGCCGGCACCACTCGGTGCACCTCGTGGAGCCGCGGGCGCGGACGGGGATGCTGGGGATCGGGTGGGACTGGGAGTAGGCGGGCGCGGGCGGGCGAGGTGAGCCGGCGGCTCCTCGCCCACCGCGGTCAGGTCCCGGGGCTCGCGACGATGCGGCCCCGCTTCACCTCGACCGGGAGTTCGATGAGCGGCGAGGTCGCCGGGGCGTGCAGCACCTCGCCGGTCCGGGCGTCGAACGCGCTGCCGTGGCAGGGGCAGACCAGCTTCGTGCCCTCCAGCTTCTTGATGGGGCACCCCGCGTGCGTGCAGACCGTGCTGAACGCCTTCAGGGTGCCGTCCTCGGCCCGGCTGACCACCACGTTGCCGTCGGGGTAGAGCTTCGTCGCGCCCTTGGCGACCTCGCCCTCCGCTCCCAGCTCGACGGGCGCGGTGGGCCTGGCCGGGGCGGCGCCGTCGTCACCCGGTGAGCAGGCGGCCGCGGCGAGTCCGGCGACGGGCGTGAGGGCCGCCGAGCGCAGGACGGTACGGCGGCTCGGGGCGGGGCGGCCAGGCATGGGATCTCCACTGTCCAGGGGGTGTGCAGGGCGACGATATCCGGCGGGCGGGGCCGCGCCTCGGGGCGGGTGGGGTGTTCGGGACGGAGGCGTAAACGTTTGCGCAAGCGTTTACGCCGACCCGGCGCATGGGGTACGGTCCCGGCCGACGCACGCACCCGCGGCACGGAGCCGGTGCGGCGGCGATACGGACATACGGAGCCGGTGCGCGGCGATACGGAAATGGGGACGCCGATGCCGACCATGGTGGACGTCGCACGGAGCGCCGGGGTCTCCGTGGCGACCGTCTCGCACGTGCTCAACGACACCCGCCCGGTCCTGCCGGCCACCCGCCAGGCGGTCCTCGACGCCGTCGAGGAGCTGGGCTACACCCCCAACACCCTGGCCCGTTCCCTGGTGACCTCCCGCACCCGCTCGATCGGGCTCGCGGTGTCGGCGATCAGCAACCCGTACTTCACGGAGATCCTCCAGGGCGTCGAGGCCAGTGCGCTGGAGCACGGCTACAGCCTGCTCATCGCCGACCCGCACGACGATCCCGGGCACGAGCGCAAGGTCGTCCAGCTGCTGCACGAGCGGCGCGTGGACGGCATGATCGTCGCGCCCTCCGCCGAGCCGGGGGACCTGGTCGCCTATCTCGGGCGCCACCGGGTGCCGGCCGTGTTCCTCGACCGGGTGGTCGAGGTGCCGGAGGGCGACGGCGCGCCACGCTTCGACCAGGTCTGCGCGGAGGGCACCGAGCCGACGGCACTGCTGGTCGGCCATCTCGCCGGGCTCGGCCATCGCCGCATCGGCCTGGTCGCGGGCCGGCCGGGGCTCAGCACGACCCGCGAGCGGATCACCGGGTACCGGCACGGCCTCGCGGCCGCCGGGCTGCCCTTCGACGACCGTCTGCTGGTCCACGGCGACTCCGAGGCGGACGGCGGCGCAAGAGCCACCGCGGCCCTGCTGTCGCGGGCGGTGCCGCCCACCGCGCTGGTCACGGCCAACAACGCGATGACCATCGGCGCGCTGCGCGCCCTCCGGGACCGGGGCCTGTCCGTGCCCGGCGACCTCGCACTGTGCTGCTTCGACGACTTCGCGTGGGCCGACCTCTTCACGCCGCGCCTCACCGCCGTCGCCCAGCCCAGCAGGGACCTCGGCGCGCAGGCCCTCCGGCTGCTGCTGGAACGCCTCGACACGCCGGACCGGCCCGCCCGGACCGTGCGCCTGCCCTGCGCCTTCGTCCACCGCACGTCCTGCGGCTGCCCCGAGCAGACCGAGGAAGCCCACGTCACCGCTCCCGAAAGGACCCTCCCGTGATCGTCGTCGCCGGTGAGGCACTGATCGACCTGGTACCGCAGGGCACGGGCGCCCTCGCCGCACTGCGGCCCGCCCTCGGTGGCGGCCCGTACAACACCGCCGTCGCACTGGGCCGCCTCGGCTCCCCCACCGCCTTCTGCTCCCGGGTCTCGTACGACGCCTTCGGCGAGGCGCTCCTGGACCGGCTGCGGGAGACGGGTGTGGACGTCGCGCCCGTGCAGCGCGGGACCGAGCCGACGACGCTCGCCGTGGCCTCGGTGGACGCGGCCGGTTCGGCCGCGTATTCCTTCTACGTGGACGGCACGGCGGACCGGCTGTTCACGGTGCCCGCCGACCTGCCGCCGGGCACCCGGGCGGTGTCCTTCGGGACCTGCTCGCTGGTGCTGGAGCCGGGTGCGAGCGCGTACGAGGGGCTGCTGCGCGCGACGGCCGCACGGGGCGTCTTCACGGCGCTGGACCCGAACATCAGGGCCGGACTGATTCCGGACCCGGACGCCTACCGCGCCCGGTTCAAGAGCTGGCTGCCGTCCGTGTCACTGCTGAAGTTGTCCGAGGAGGACGCCGCGTGGCTCGGCGGCACGCCCCGGGAGTGGCTGGCGTCCGGGCCGGCGGCGGTCGTGGTCACCCGGGGCGGCGCCGGGCTCACCGCGTTCACCCGCGACGGTGGCGAGTACGCGGTGCCGGGCGAGCGGGTCGAGGTGGCGGACACGATCGGTGCGGGCGACACGGTGAACGCGGCACTGCTGCACGGCCTTGCCGCACGCGACGCCCTCGATCCCGACGGCCTGGCCGCCCTGGGACCGGAGGGATGGACGGGGCTGCTGGGTTTCGCCGCCCGCGCGGCCGCGATCACCTGCTCCCGCGCGGGCGCCGAACCGCCGTACGCCCACGAGATGACCGTCTGACGGCGCATGACCGTCTGACGGCGCGTCCGGCGGGCGCGGACCGCACGAACGCGGGTCGGCGAGCCCGCGGGCGCGCGCCCGCCCGGCCGGCCCGGGCCACAGGTACGACGCGCCGGGGCCCACGGATGATCGTGGGC